>JBBROE010000101.1:0-16541 GCA_038229695.1 Chitinophagales bacterium
TTCCCGTAGTGCCGATCAGCTTCCATGCTGCGCCCAGTATACCGGTTTTGGGGATAGCCGCTGCGCCGTTACTGTGCCCTGAAAAAAACAACACATAGATATAGATGGCCACCGGCAGTATAGCCAGCAACAACGGTACTACGCGTTTCAGCATAAACCAGATATAGCGCCCGTTGGTAAATAAAATACGAATCATGAAGGGCAGCTGCGATCCGAATATTTTTATCGCCAGCGGGAAATTCTCGCGTACCAGTATGGGAACAACATTACCCGTGGGCCTTACCTTGTCGAGGTAAGGATAAAAGAGTTCCACGCGGTTGATCAGGTAGCGGTTAAAAAAGGAGCCGAACGGAATACTGATCTGCCGTGGGTTTTTAGAAAACCAGGGGCTGTCCAGCACCATGGCGAATTTGTCGTACCGGTGCCCGTGTTCAATATAGACGGACTGATCGATGAGGACGGCATCATCAGCAAAAAAAACATGGGGCAGCACCACCTGGCGAAGAAAGGGTTCAATTTCGCCAGCGCCCGGAGGGCTGGCCAGCAGCAACCTGATATAATTGCGGACCGCCGGCCATACCAGTTCCAAATCATGGTTTCCCTTTGTGATGACGAGGCGGTGCCCGCAACTCAGCCACCTGGAAAGCGCAGTAAAAAAAGCCGGGTGGCCGATCCGGATGCGGAGCAGCTTATAGATCGTTTTATAATCATCCGTTTCCAGGCCGTATTTTTTTTCCCGGTCAGACAATGAATTTTCCAGTTCCTGCAGGGTTTTATCGATCCCCACTTTGGCCAATTCCTGTTGCCAAATCGCGAAAGAACTATCGGGTGCATTGCCTTGAGCCGGCACTATGGGTTTACGAACTTCGCTGTAAAGAAACTGTTTCACTTTTGTTGCCATGGAAACGACAGGAACCTTACCGGGGAATTCCGTCACCCTCAAAAAGTCGAAGGTATCGCCATTGAGCACCAGCAGTGCTTTCCGATCCCCCAGCCGGTTAATGGTATACGACAGGAACCGTTCAAAGGCGTCATCTGCAAAGAAATTTTCCGAACCGGTATACACACCCAGCTGGTTTTTTCCGGCAGCGAGGTGAAGATCACTGACCACAATGATCTCATCGGTACCCGCGGGGTAATCCACCGGAACGGTAATCACCGGGAACGAAGGAGAAAAAAAACCACTGGCTGCCTCGCGGTAGGTTGAAGGATCAATCAGGTAGCGGTTCGCTAATCCATTCTCCTCGCAGGACGACAGTAAGCTGGCTAATGAATCTGATATTGACATGATGCTGATAAAACGCGGTCATCGCCCGGGAAAGCAGGTACTGACAGGCTGCTGGCCGGGACCTCACCGGGGATCCACCGTGAATAGTGCCCATCCTGTGGTCGCTTAAAACGGTAATCATCCGATCGGGGATACTGGATAGCTAAGAAGGGGGTGCGGAATGAAAAAAATGAATGCCCTGCCAGGGTGCACCAGGAGTGCCGGCCAGGCAGGTACAGGTTAGGGCTATCGCTCACCCGATTCCGTTAGTCACCATGCCGGGGCACAGAGCCAGGTTCCGGGCCACCGACGTAAAACAATTTTCGCCCGGGGTAAATCACCCGGGACGGGCGCGATCCGTATTCCTGTTTTACGCCTTTCCGTTGTTGCAAGAATAAAAGTAAACGATTTGGAAGCTACCCGGGATACAACAAAGCGGGTATTTTTAAGTACGGGCTGGGAGAAGGGTGGAACAACAGCCGTTCCGTTCCCATACCCGTGTGTGCGCAAACACCGGTCTTCCGGGGTGGCTATTCGATGAGTGCACAGAAAGGGTATAAGCAGTGATGGCGTGGCAGAAAATAATTAGCCGGCCGATGCCGCCTTTCGGTCAGCCCTATTTCCGGATAATCTTGTGGTAATAATGATTGTTACCCACAATGGTTTCAAGGATATAGGCACCGCTGGCGCGCGCGGCCGTTACATTTATGGAAACGGTATTGATCCCTGGATGACCCGTCACCGTTCCCTGTTGTATCACCGCAGAAACAAAATCAAGCAGCCGGTAACGAATTAACTGCGGCTGCTCCAGCGTAACCTTTGCCTGGAGGGAATTGACAAAAGGATTTGGGCTGACCATGACCGTTACCGGATCGGCTAATTTCCTGATTACAACGGTTTCTGAATAGGCCGGCACAGCCCGGTTATTGCCGGTCAGCATCAGCCGGTAATAGTTGTCCCCGGAAGGCGGCGCTTTATCCAGCCACTGGTACGCTTGCCCGGGCTGATTACCCGAAAATAATTTCGCCACAGTTTCAAATATCGCACCATCCCGGCTCCGTTGTATGGCCAGCGGTGCACCTTCTTCGGGATGCTGCAGACTCCAGTGCAGTTCGATGGTTGCTCCATTTCTCCGGGCAGCGAGACCGGTGATTTGTTCCGGCAACAATAACCAGGTGGATGGGGTGAGCGGCGTCGGGATGCCTTCACCCCGGGTATCCGGCACATCGGTTCCGCTGACGTCGGGGTTCAGGGTCATCTGGTTATCCGACGAATCGCGCACCAGGTTGCCGAAAATTACGCCCGTAGCAGTCGCTATCGCGCTGTTTAAGTAGGTAGCCGATTTGTCCGGGTTGTTGAGGTTGACCGACACCTGCAAAATGGCCGAATCCGCCGGGGAAGCTTTCATGGTGCTCCCTGCTGCGAAAATACGCGCATCGGTAAGCCCGTCGAACGTTGGATTGAGTGTGAGGCCACCCGGCAGCACACCCACTGCAGCGACGGATGCATTGATGAAGTAAGCACCAAACACCTGTCCCACAGAATCTATGAGCTGTACGGCATTCAGATCCACATTGCCGTAATTTTTTATTTTGATATCGTAATCAACACGGTAAGTGCCCGGACCGGTGCTGCTGAGTGAAGTAACTCTTTTCGCCGCCCCAATACCGGTAACCATGGTAGCCATGTCGTAAGACACAAAAGTCCCAGCGGATAAATTGACGTTCTGCAATACGGCGCTGCCGGATGAAATATCGATTTGCTTGTAACTGCACCCACTCCCCTGCACGCTCGCAATAAAATTCCCGTTTACGTAAGACAGCCCGATAACGTTACTGCCGGGCCCGGTATTGATGGTACTGATAAAATTGGCATTCAGGATTCCTGAGTCGTACGTACTATAGTCGAGGCTGAACATCTGGTTATCCAGGATAAAATACATTTTCCCGGTAGGCGTGATAACGATATCGCCGTTTTGCTGGTTGATGGTAACACCAGAGGGCAGCACAATCTGCACCGCGGGCCCTGCTACCAGGGGCGGCCCGAAACTGGTTACCTTACGCAAATAGATATCGTACGGTGCACTGCCGGTGGAAAATTCCAGCTGGTAACCATCGCCGGTGATGGTATTGAATTCGAGTCCGACAATAAATGTATTTGAATAGGTATAGATCGGAGCCTGTGACCCCGACGGGCAGACACCCGGCGTCCATCCCCAGACGATAGAGTTATTACCGGTGGTGGTTTCAATGTAATAGAGCTTCTGATCTTTGGGGCTGAAGGCAATACTTCCCCCGCCCGGGTTAAAACCCGGTGAAGCAAGGCTGGGATAACAATCGGCTCCCGCCTGGATCAGCAATTTTGCTACTGAATCATAAATAAATGATTTGAAATTATATCCTCCCCCCCCACAATTTTGCCCGATGGCCAGCGGGTTGCCCACCGTTGCTGTTTGCGCCGAAGCAGCAAAAGAGCAGATCAGGATAGCCATCACGCTGATATACCGGAGCCGGTTTGCAGCAACGATAAGGGTGCGGTAAAAAAATTTCATAACGCTTATTTATGGGTCAATATTAATTTGAAAAAAGCAGGAAAATTTATTGTTTGACAATCCTGGTTTGCAACTGCGATCCAACCTTATCCGTGAGTACCAGCTGGTAGATTCCGGCGGTGAAACTGTCAAAGGAAACGGTGAGCTGGCTACCCGTATGGAGATCGCGTTCGTCAGCCAGTACGCCAGCTACGCTGTAAATTTTAAGATTGATATCCTTGTTGCTGAACCCCGCGGGCAACTGCAACAAACAGGACCCGGTAACCGGGTTAGGATAGGTTCCGATATGCGCATCCGCATGGCTGTTGTAAATCTTTACCGGCGAATAGAAATAGCCTCCCGCTTGTTTATTTACCCTGACCCGATAATAATTCAACCCGTTTATCACCTGCCGATCCTGCCAGCTTCCATCGTATCCATTTCCTGCAGGCATTTGTGGCAATTGCCTGGCTGCGGCTGAAAATTTAGAACCGTCTGCGCTCTTCTCCACATCCAAGGAGGCAACCGGTACATCTGACGTAATATGCCAGCTGAGCGTAGCCTGGTTTCCAAAACCGGTTACTGCCAGGTCGGTAAAATATAGCGGCAGCGTAATGAGGGTACTAAGCGTTGTACTGTTATTGACCGAAGACGAGGCTGCCAGCACGTTTGAGTTGGGATCCAGCACAGGCGCTACCGTAGGCGTAGCAGACAACGGAACATAGAACGTATTGCTGTTATACGTATAGCCCGTGACGGAGTTATATAATTTGCCGCCCCGGTCTACCAGCACCACCGTAGTATCGAGCCCGGTGCTGTTCTTAAACTCAATGGGTACCGGCATATCGAAATAACCCGCACCGCTCACTGTAGGGGCCTGGATAAGTTGGATATAGGCGCCACCGGCCACATACTGGTAATTCACGGTATAGGTGACCCTTCCCTGCTGGTTCACCCAGGCCGTAAAAAAATTTGCAAGGTTATTGGGCGTTTGTGCCTGCATATATTTTTGCAGCGAATCCACGGAGGTAAAATTATAGGCGAGCCCCGGTGCGTTCAGGTAATTGTAAAGGGCGGTGAAAAATGGCGTTTCTCCGAGCCAGGACCGCAACATCGAAACGGTCATGGCCCCTTTTTCATAGGGCTGCGCGTTACCCGCACCGAAAAAAATATTATCGCAATTCGAGATATTGGAACAATACGTGGTGGAGCTGGAGTTGACAGAATTTTTTAATGATGACCGTTGCGAAGCAGCCGTTGCTGCACTCTGCAATTGCTCGGGGAAAATTACCTGTTGAAAATACTGGGCAAACCCTTCGTTCAGCCAGATTTGATGCCAGTCGTTCGTCGTGAGTTTGTCGCCAAACCACTGGTGAGCCAACTCGTGGGCGAGCACAGCGCCACCTCCGCCATACTGGGTTCTGTCAATAAATGTCATGGACTGTACCTCCAGCGCACCCCAGCCTGTTCCACATTCTGCGGTGCCGTATTTCTCGTCATAAAAAGGATAATCGGTATTCAGCAGCGTTGCATACGCGGGCATGATGGACGTTAACACATTAAGTGCAGACTTATAAGTAGTATTATTATCAGCTGCATGCAGGTAATTCATGACCGTTACCGTATGGCCCAGTGAGGTTGCCGTAAAGGGATAGTTGACATAATCCGCCACGGCAAAATTTATCATATAGGTGGCAATGGGGTGGCGGGTTTTCCAGGTGCAGGTACGGTTAGGGCCGGTCACCGTTTCGGTAACCACACCATTTCCCGCCGCGCGGTAAGCAATCGGCGAGGTGATAATGAGATCGACAGAATCGATTTTATCCACCAGTGAATCCTTGCAGGGCCACCACGTGCTGCCGGTAAAGGCTTCCCCCAGGGTATAAATGCTGTTGCTGACATAATTATAACCACTGGGTATTGACGTAGCAGGTGCCGCGGGGGTCCCGCTGAAATTTATAGTCACCGAATCGAGTTTCCCCATCGGGGCGAGCGCTGACGGGAAATTTATGGTGATCACATCTGCACTAAAAGTGTAGGTGGCCAGCGAACTGCCATGATAAAACACAGTGCTCACATTCATGCGACTGTCAAAATCAAATCCAACCTGGGAGACGCTGGCCGCTGTAGTGGTAAAGTAGGTAGTGACGCTGCCGGAACTAATGGCCCCGGAAACGCCGGGATCGACAGTCAGACTAATACGGTGGTAAACAATATTGTAGGAAGAAGGATATATGGCCGCCTGCAGCAATATGGGAAATTGCAGCATAATTAACAGCGAAGCGGTGTACACGAATAGCCGGTTTTTCAAGGATGGGGATTTTTAACACGGGATAAACGTTTCAGATCAGCATTTATTTCCCGGTCCCACAATAATCTTCAGGCCGGCGGCCGATGGCTGAAAGCCGGGATCTGCCGATCCCCGGTTCCATTACCCGCAAAAACGGAAACGCAGCGGAATGCATTGCTGTACCTGCGGTTCATTCCGCTATCCCCAAAAGTATTGCGTTGAACCACGCACCTGCGCCTGTATGGCAAAGTAGTATGAAGTGGCCGGCGGGATTGGGAGCCCGGCTGAAGCCGCCCGGTGGATCATCCTTGCGGCGCTCCGTTCAGCAGTTGTGCTGATGGGATCAGGTGCATCGAACCCGTTTGGCTCCTACACACGGGTGGGGAAGCCTGTGGATTTAGCGTTCATGGGCAGCGGTGAGCGCTACTGCCGCTTTTTAATTGACAATCACCATACGGCTGCTTACCGACTGGCCATTAAAATCCACCCTGATAAAATAGATACCCGCTGCCCACGCCCCGGCATTTCCGGCCACTTCGTGTATCCGGAACCGATAGCTGCCCTGGGTACGGGCACCTGCGTCATAGTACGCACACTGCCTGCCGGTGATATCCGTTATGCTGATAGCAAGCCGCCCGCTGGCAGATATATCTATTTTAAGCTGACCGGAGGCCGTAGCCGGGTTAGGCAATACTGCAAGTGCCAGGGTAGTTTGTCCGCCGGGCGGGTTGCCCCCTGTTGTTGTATTATTAATGTTTCGGTTTACATACACGTGGTACTCCCCGGGTTGCAGCGTAAAGTTTTGCGCAGTGCCCGTTGCGGTAAGGGTCTCGCCGGTAAAATAATCATACCAGGTGCCGGCCGTCGGGAAAGTAACTGAACCAGGTGCGGGCGATACATCAAAATTTCCCATTACCACAACATTCGACGTGTCGGTAGTCAGCCTGAGCCACTTGAATGCGGCTGACAGGTTCTGGTCAACCCGGTTCGTAAGGAAGGCCGACTTGTACAGCGGGTGGTTCCGTAATTTCAGCAATGCAGCATACACGTCGTGCAGGTGCAGCCGGCCGGCATTCTGGAGATAATCCCATTTAATCGGCTTGGCATCTGTCCGGCAGTTATTGCTGACCGTGAGATCCTGGCAGGTATTGATAGAATAATCATAACCCAGCTCGCCGAACTGCCAGATCATTTTTGGCCCGGGCATCATCAAAAAGAAAGCAGCCGCCATTTCATTTCTTTTGAGCCCGGTAGCCGGGTCCCTGATAGTATAGCTGCCTGCTCCGTTGCCATAACTGATGTTCTTATACATGAGTCTTTCCTCATCGTGGCTTTCCATATAACTGACCAGGTTTGGCTGTGTCCATCCTCTTGCTGTGGAAAGCGCCTGGCTGAAATCCCAGCCGGTGGAATAACCCATCGTAGCCTGGTTAAAGGCATAGTTCTCGTTGCCCCAGAGCAGCATACCATAATTCGACAAATCCAGCTCCTCGCTATTGGCGGCAAAGTGTTCGAGTATAACGTAGCTGCTGGCTGAATAGGACTGGATAGAATCGTAATATCTTTTCCAGATGGCTACCCGTGAACTGTCGTAATTACTCCAGCCGTTTACATCACAATTGTTACCCCCGTTGTCGCAGGTCTGCTTCTGGGTAAAACCCTTTGCCAGGTCGAACCGGAACCCATCCAGCTTATACTCTTTCAGCCAGAATGCGGTAATCCTGTCAAAATAATATTTGGTGTCCGGGCTTTCGTGGTTCATATCGTACCCCACGTTGTAAGCATGTTTCGCCACGGGGTTGAACCAGGGGTTGGATATATCCGGGCGGTTGTTAACAGCATCAAAATACATCTGTACCATCGGTGAGGAACCGAATGAATGGTTCAGGGCAATGTCCATCACCACGGCGATCCCATTCTTATGACATTCATCAACAAAGGCTTTTACGGTATTCTTTGGTCCATAGTATTTGTCAGGCGTGAAGTAAAAATCCGGGTTGTAACCCCAGCTGAGGTTTCCTTCAAATTCATTGAAGGGCATCAACTCAATCGTGTTGATACCAAGATTTTTGAGATAAGCAATGGAGTCTTTCACCGTTTTCCAGTCGTGCGCCCCCACGAAGTCCCTGATCAGCAGCTCATAGATGACAAGGCCATGTTTGTCGGGCCGGCTGAAATTGTTGACCTGCCAGGTATAGGCTGTTTCTTTCGTTTGCAAGACACTTACAATACCCGTCGTTTTACCGGCTGGGTAAGGATTTAGGTTTGGATACGTAGTGGAAGGAATATACTGATCGTTGGCCGGGTCCAGTATTTTCTGGGTGTACGGATCAGCTACTTTTAAACTTCCGTCGATATAATACTGGTAAGCGTATTCCGTGCCCGGTGTGAGCCCGGTCAGGCGCAGCCAGAAAAATTTACCGTCCGGCGTTTTATTCATCTGGTAACCGGCCTGCTCTGTCCAGTTATTGAATTCTCCCAGTACGCTCACTTTGTTTTTGTTGGGCGCGCGTAACACCAGTATGGCAGACGTATCGCCCGCCTCATAGTTGATACCGTCTGCCACTCCTGCGGGAAGCGCTGCCATCACCTGCGTTGGTGAAATGAAGAAGCTGATGGTGTCGCTCGCCGTCGCGGCACCGTTGGTTATCCTGCCCACGAGTTGTTGCGGACCAATTGCGGTGATCACCGGGTTGGCGTACACACTGTCTGCGCCGGGGAGACTATTGATGAGTTGGCCATTCAGGAACAGGCTGATGGTGCCCGTTTGTGAAGATCGGTAAGCAGCAGCTATGGTATCACCCACATTTTTCTGGATGGGTTCGGGTACCGGTATGTACCGTGGTTCCATTGGAGGCAGCACGAATCGGCCGGCCAGGGCGCCATCGTACACCGTGAGGTACATATCGCTCCCGTCCGTATTGCGTTGTACCAGGCTGCCGGCACCGTTACGGAAAAGGATTGCAATTTTTTTAATAATTTCCCCTGCAGGCACGCCGTAGTAGCTCCTGATATTGGCGATACTGAAGGCGTACCTGTTGTTGCCCAGGTAAGTGGCCTGCAGCGCTGCGTTAGGGGTATTGAAATTCTGGCTGAACTTCACGTATTTCCAATCACTGCTGTTGGCGCTAAGGTTAGTGATCACGCCGGTATGAACGTATACATCCCCTGGATTCAGATAATTGAACAATCCCCGGTTACCTTTCGCACCATCAACTGTAATGGTGACACTGGCATTGTCCAGCGGAAAAGAGGGTGACACAGACAACAACTGCGCGTCGACAGCTGCCACAGAACACGTAAACAACAGCAGCAATATCTTTTTCATCAGGCAACAATTTAAGTGATCGGCCATCCATTAAAGGGAGGAGGCAGCTCCTCCCAATCTTTCCTTGTAAAAACTTATTTGCCGGAAAGGCTTTTTTAAATCCGTAAGTCGTTCACTCCGTTACTGGATGGAATAGGTATAATTCCCGGCAATGTGCAAATCAAGCGTAATCGTGTGCGTTCCTGCAGTAAGGTTGATGTTATCCCCCCCTTCTTCCAGGCTGCCATCAGCACCAGTATCCCCGAAGTTCAAATCCCAGGCGCCGTTGGCCCTGAATTTAAAGGCGCCGGCGGAAGCAGCAGTGATAGTGCCTTTCCACACTTTTGCATTGGCATCATAGGTCATGGCGGCATCGCCACCCCATGAATTAAAATCTCCTATCATAGCCCAGGTGGTGGCGAGCACCGACCATGTTTTAGCGCCAGTATTTGCTTTTACCTGGAAGTAGCCCGGACCCGGGAAGGCAAGATTGCCACCGCCGCCAGCTACCAGTGTGCCGCTGCCCCCATCGCCGTAGGAAGTTCCGTTCCAGTTGGGTACGTTGGTGAATTTAAATTCGTAGTTGCTGTTCGTGGGGATGTTGAGATACCCCTGGTAATTGCCATCGGCATTCACCGAAGCAATGATGGGTGCAGTGGATGGATCCCAACCTTGGTAATTGCCGGGCACATACAGCGTCGTGAATGTCTTTACGTTGGTGACCGTAAATTTTCCGCGTTGAAAATCCACGATAATTTTGTAGAGCCCCGGCGCTGAAGGACCGGGGATATTGTCACTGAAATCATAACCAAAATCACCGCCGGCGCTCAGGCCCGCCAGGTTTTTACTGGCCACGGCATACTTGTGGTCCCAGCTTCCATTAACGGGAAGCAGAAGGTATTCTCCACCGCCGGGTAAATTAAAAGTACCCTGGTAAGTAACGGAATCTACACGGGTGAATTGCTGCGCAGGTACCGGAACCGGGTTGTTCCAGCCGCCGGCTGTTGCGTTGCCCACCAGGAATAAGGTTTTCGACGCTGGGGGTGCAACTTTTGGCGGCGTTTTGTACGGCGTCATCTTCACCCGGATGGTATTGGATATGTACTGTTCGTTGTTGTTGGCATAAGAAGAAAGTACCCGAACATCCATATCGTAGGCTACGCCAAAGTTGAAACCATAGCCGAGCAGGATGGCATTCAGTTCGTTGCCCAGGTAGGCGGCCGAAAGCCGGCCGTTAACGGTACGGCTCACGGCTTTCGTAAAGTTCCGTCCTGCAGAGTCTATCTGGACGATATATTTTACGTTGCTGCTGTCAGTGGCATAGCGCGGAGAAGTCCAGGAAAAACTAACGGCAGTCTTTAGTGAGTCAGCAGTGAGCGGAGCGACTGTGCTGTTGCTGGCACTGATCACCGGCGCTTTGCCGTTCTGGTACAAGGGCAGGTCAGCTACCTTATGACAGGCAGTAGCTGCTACCGCCAGCATTGCGCAAAGGAAAGCCTGCATTACTGTTTGTTTCATAATAAAATTTTTTATGCGTTCCGGTGCGATGATGTCCATTACACCCGGATGAATTGATTATTGTTTGGTGACGGTGAATTTTCCCCGTTGAAAGTCCACGGAAATTTTATACGTACCGCTGGCTGCAGGGCCAGGGAAATTTTTGCTAAGGTTAAAGCCGAAATCGCCGCCGTCCGGAAGGCCCGCAACCGTATTGTCGGCTACTGCATATTTATTACCCCAGTCGCCGTTCAGTGGAAGCAGCAGGTATTCTTTGCCACCAATTAGTGGAATCGTAAGCTCGTACAGTGTCGGACTCACCTGGGTGAATTGCTGCGTGGGTGTCGGCACGGGGTTATCCCATCCGTGAGCATCGCCGCCAGGTGTGGCATTGCCGACCAGGTAAAGCTTACCGGTCGTGGGCACCGCCACTTTGGGCGGAATGGCATAAGGCGTTACGACCATGGTAACAACATTTGACATCAATCCTGCGGAGCTGGCCGACAGGTTCGACTTCACCCGTATTTCAATATTATGCGGCTGGCCGGGTTTCAGTACCAGCTGGTTGAGCAGGTAGTCGTTGAACTGTGCCACCGTAAAAGAAATCGTCAAATCCTTACTCACGGAAACGGTTTGTTTCTGCGGGTTGGTAAATTTTGCACCAGCCGTATCAATTTCCACGAGGTAAGACACATCCTGGGAACTGGTGCCGGTGGTGAAACCATAATTGGGATTGGTCCAGTTCAGCTGAAACGCCACCTTATCTGCCGTTGCGTAAGACAATACGGGGGCATTGGTGGAACTGGTCAGCGCAGGCGCTGTGCCACCGAGGTAGTAATCCTTATGTTCATCTTTTGAACAGGAAAAAAATCCTGGAAGCAGCAATGAAGCTGTAACGATAAGTTTAAAAATATTTTTCATGTCAATGGTTTGTCTGTAAAAAATTAATAGCCGGCGTTTTGGGTCAGGTTGGGGTTGGAGGTTCTGTTGGCAGCCGGAACCGGAAATAAATTGTATTTGGCATCCACGGCTGTACCAGAAGCCACTCCCCCTTTCCAGGGCCATAAATAAGTACCGGTAGTCAGTAGTCCATAGCGGATCAGGTCAGTACGGCGATGACCTTCCCAGTATAACTCACGTCCGCGCTCATCGAGAATAGTTTGCAGGCTGAGGTCGGTGCTGTTCAGGTTACCTCCTGCGCTGTTGCCGTAGGCCCGGAACCGTACTTTGTTTACGTATGAAAGTGCCGTGGTCGCATCACCACCGGTGCCGCCGCGCAGTACGGACTCTGCATAAATCAGGTACATTTCAGACAGGCGGAATACCGGGAAATCGATATCAGCGAAAGTTGCGGTGATATCCGAAATGGGTTGGTTATCGGTACGGATATTCACGTATTTCCTCACATGCAGGCCATTGTTAAAATCACTGATGTCAGCGATTTTCGCCTGGGCATCATTTCCTTTGTAGACCGATGTATAAAATGCTTTTCCCCTTTTATCTTTCGCGGTATCGATGTTTCCCGAACCATCTTTTGGAAACAGGTTACCCAGCGCAGCCGTGGCCCGGTAGCCATTCCATCCACCACCCACACCATAATCATTGTGGTCATCGCCGGACGGACAATGCACCAGGAAAGTAGTATTGCCGTACGCCTGCGTATGCAGCCCGTCACAGTTGATGGCCCAGATGATTTCATTCTTCTGTTTGTCGTTATCCGCCATAAACAGGCTGGCATAGGAAGGTTGCAGGGCATAACCGGCATTGATCACTTTCGAGGCATAGGTGATGGCATCCGTATATCTTTTCTGACCGGTGTATACCTCGGCATTAAGGTACATGCGTGCGAGGAGCGACCAGGCGGCCGATTGGTCAACCCTTCCGTATTCGATCGTTTTTGCCGGTGCGAGGTCGGGATCAATGGCCTTAAGTTCTAATTCGATGTAGGTAAAGAGGTCAGCCCTTGTCTTTTCTTTGGGCAATGTGGTCCCGATGAGATCCGCTTCGGTGATAAACGTGGTTTTGCCGAACAGGTCGAGCATTACCCAGTAGTTAAACGCCCGGAGAAAACGCACTTCGGCGCGTGATTTTTTGATATCCGCTGCATCGTTTCCGCTAATCCCCCGCGCCGCCAGTTTTTCATCTGTGGATTCACGGAGATATTCATTCCCGAGGGTAATATTATAAATCGGTCTTGCATAGATACCTTTAATGAATGGATCACCGCTGGTCCATTTGAGGTCGTGGAAATCGTGGATGGTCTGGTCGTTCCAGGCCACGACGGCTTCATCGGTGGGCAACTCTTCACAGTTAAAAAACATACGGATAAAAGCCACCTGTGACCCTTCGTCGAGGCCACCCGCGATATCCGGCGAACCGGCAGGCCCGGTATTCCCTGTGATGGCCAGCCCGCCATATACTTTTGCCAGCACGCTTTTGTAGCCGGCTGCCGTTGCGTAGGTAGTGGCGGGGGTGAGATCATTTTGCGGGAAGAGATCCAGCTTTTTTGCGCAGGACGCGGCACAGGAAATAAACAACAGGGCCGCGGCGGTTTTGAAAATGTTATTGCGTTTCATGTTCATCAATCGTTTAGTCAAATTAGAAATCAAAATTCAATCCCAGTGAGATGATGCGGGGCCTTGGGTAAATGTTATTATCGATACCTGCATCGCCCGCGTTTTCGGGATCAAGCCCTTTGTACTTAGTAATCACCAGTACATTCTGCGCGATTAGCGAGACCCGCAGGTTAGCCTTGTTGTGCCATATTTTCCCGGCATTGTAGCCCAGGTTGATATTGTCGAGCCGCAGGAAAGAAGCATTCTCAATATAATAATCCGACAGGTACTGGTTGTTGATAAACCTTGTTTCGAGGTAATTGACAGAACCGTTACCGACGAAGCTCAGCGGATTTTTGATGGCGCGTATTACGCTGGTGTTGGAGTTGTAATTGTTATACAGGTAGTTTCCGAAGGAGCCATGGAGCGCAAGGCCCAGGCTGAATTGCTTGTAGTTCACCTGGGTGTTGATGCCGAGCAACACATCCGGGGCCGGTTTTTTATACAGGTAGCGGTCAGCCTCATCCACTTTGCCGTCGCGGTTAATATCTTCATACAGGCCTTCTATAGGCTTACCGGTGGTTTTGTCATAAATCTGTTTGTATACATTGAAAATATACGGACTGTAACCGACGGCAAATTTGCCGATGTTGTTACCGGTGCCCCCGCTGATACCGCTTACATCAATCCCTTTAAAGTTTGGATCGCTTTGTTTGAGCAGGTTGGTAATCTTTGATTCGTTATAGGTGACATTGAAACCAAAATCCCAGCTCAAATCCGTCGTTCTTACTGGTGTAGTGTTCAGGCTGAACTCAATGCCCTTATTCTCCATGTTACCGACATTGGTCAGCAAGGTGATGTCAAAATTGGAGCCTGGTGCAACGGGGATAACGCTGAGCAGGTCTTCGGTCTTTTTCGAATAGACATCCACCGATCCTGAAATGCGGTTGTTGAAGAAGGCGAAATCAAGTCCGATATTGGTCGTGGTCGTAGTCTCCCATTTAATATTGGCGTCATACGCCGATGGACGCAGAAAGCTGTAATAGGTGCTTCCAAACTGGTATTGCGCGGTAGAGGTGCTTTGCGCGTAGCGCGGCAGGTACGGATAAAGATTGCCGATATCCTGCTGCCCGGTAATGCCCCAGCCCGCCCGCAGTTTCAAATCCGTGAGCACGGTGGCATCTCTGAAAAATTGTTCTTTCAGTTTCCACGCCGCTGCAACAGCCGGGAAATAACCTACGCGTGTCGCCGGTGAAAATTTGGAGCTCGCATCCCTGCGTACGGAAGCCGTCAGGAGGTATTTATCAGCCAGGTTATAGTTCAGCCTGCCGAGGTAAGATTCCAGCCGGTATTCCGGTTTGTCAGTGGCGAAAGTTGGCGTACTCCCGGGGATGAGTACCCTGTTTTGTCCGTAAGCAGCGAAGTTATGGACGTTGGTAACAAAGTCCTGGTACTCGTGGCTCACCAGCACATCCACTTTACTGTTGATGCTTTTGATGTCTTTATTATAGAACAGGGAAGCGGCGGCGATGGTATTTTTCTTTTGCTGCTCGTAGTGTACGAACCGACCGGCTGTTTTGTAGTTGGTAGCTGACACCGAATCGGTATTGTCGTTACCGCTACCGCTGCCATTGTCAATTCCCCCGTTCAGCAGGACGTGGAGATCGGGAAAGAAATGGAGTTTATAATCCACCTGTACATTTCCGATGATGCGGTCGACGGCAGAATTGTTGTGCCGCAGATTCAGTAATGCAAGCGGGTTACGGGTGGCAAGGTCGATGGGCTTACCGTCAGCCTGCAACCATTCATAATAGCCGCCGTATTTGTTGCCGCTATGCACCGGCTGGGTGGGGTCGAAGGAGACCGCACTGCCGATAGCGCCTTCGTCGGCAAACCGGTTGGTGGTATGGCTGTATTTCAGGTTGACGTTAATGGACAAATGATCGTCAAAAAATTTGGGCGACAGGTTAAGCGAAGACGCGAGGCGATCAAAACTGTTGGTCTTTAAAACTCCTTTCTGATCGAGGTAGCCGAGTGATACCCGGAAGGGGATCCCTGCGGCGCTGCCGCTGGCGCTGATGTTATTGTCGAAGCCGGGTGCCGCCTGGTAGATTTGTTTCTGCCAGTCGGTATTGGCTTTACCGAGCAGCGATTGGTAAGTGGTATTACCGGTGGTTTTTGCGTCGTCGGTGATGATCGTCCGGATTTGATCGGCGGACAGCACTTTCACTTCCTGTGGCACATAGCCGGCGGAAAATTGGGTGTTGAAATTAAACCTGACCCTTCCTTTGGTGCCTTTTTTGGTCGTAATGATCAATACCCCATTGGAGGCCCGTGATCCGTAAAGGGCGGTAGCGGAGGCGTCTTTTAATACACTGATACTTTCAATGTCATTGGGGTTAATGGTATTGAGGAGGTTGGCCGAACCGGCGATGCCGTTGCTTTCGACCGGCACGCCGTCGATAACGATGAGGGGATCGTTGCTGGCATTGAGGGATGCGCCGCTGCGGATGCGGATGCGGCTGCCACCGCCGGCCGAACCGCCGCCGGTAGTCACCTGCAGGCCGGCTACCTTTCCCTGGAGGAGTTGTTCCGACGAGGCTATGGCCCCTTTTTGAAAATCTTTTGCCGAAATTGCGGTTACAGCCCCCGTTAGATCACTTTTCTTCCTGGAGCCATAGGCCACCACCACCACCTCATTGAGGGCGGTATTCACGGCATTGAGTGACACCGAAAGGGTAGTGCTATTGACGGCAACTTCTTTTGTGCCGAAACCGATCGAGGAAAAGTTCAGGATCTTTACATTGTCGTTCACCTGGAGCCGGAAAGTACCATCGGCACCCGTGACCGTTCCGTTCGACGAACCCCTCGGCGAAACGGTGACACCGCTTACCGGTGAACCATCTTTTGCGTCAGTAACTTTTCCGGAAATAATTTTGCCCTGGGAGAAAAGGAGTGCCGGGCACAGCAGCAGCAGCGGGATGAGCATCCCTGCAAGCAGTCGTTTTGTTGTCATACGTAATCGTTATTTAATTGAACCTTATCGTGTATTATTTACACATTAATAAATCCAAAAACTTGTAAATAATACACAA
>JBBROE010000102.1:0-16501 GCA_038229695.1 Chitinophagales bacterium
ACCAATAACAGGAGCCTGTGCAGACGTTCGTGAAGGTCCGGCCTTGGAAATTTACCGCCGGCATGACCTGGCTCTGACAGCCCGGATACAGTTTCACTGGGAAGCCCGGCATTGACGACTTCAAAAGACCGGCCCGGATGCCGGAGCAGTAAACAAGTTTCGAAATCGGATACATACTGGCCCGCATAGGTAATGCTGTTGCCAAGGAAAAGAACCTGGTGCACGCTGTCGCTAACAGGCTGTGCCCATCCGGACAGGCGGAAACCTAACAGCAGCAGGGTCAGAAAAAAGGAACGGTGCATAATGAACGGTGGGGGAAGATAAAATTTTTCCGCCAGGTAAGGCACATAAAAAAACCGGGCAGGAGCCCGGTTTCGCCATTGGTAAAAAAAATTAATGTTTTGAAGCATCACGTAGCGCCTTGATCCGGTCGTGCGACGCTCTCAGCATCGACTTCTGAGACTCTACCATCGTCCTGATGTAAGCGGGAAGTTTGTTTTCCGCAAGCGCATGTTTATACGCGGTTTGAGTAGCGTCTTCACCCTGCTCGCAATTCGCCAGCACTTCATGCCTGTCATGACCCGTGAATACCGCTTTCACGTCCATCCATGCGCGGTGAATCTTTCCACTGGCGGTTGTACCCGCTTCGAATTCACCACCGAGCGCCTGTACTTCACCCGCGAGATCAATCCTTATTTTTCTGCTCTCATCAATCATTGAAGTGAACAGTGATTTCAGGTCCATATCATCAGATTTCACATCTCCCAGTGCCCTTTCGTATCCAACTACGCGATCGTTGTTGATAGTGAGCAAATCGTTCAATACTTCAATTGTTTCGGCCGAATTAGTGACCGGCGTGGTGTTTGTTGATTCCATAATTAAAAATTTTTGGCAATCATAACAGATGACTGCATATTATTAATGGTAGTTGCTTACCCATTTATCTTTACAATTACTGTGCTTGATAAAACTTACCGAAAAAAGCAGTTTTTTACCGGCAGATTGAGGTATAAGTTCCCCATCGCTAACCGGCTATACCGCATCATAGAATCGAATAGGATCAAACTGTCCTGAATTCATCCTTTAACTTTTTATTAGATCATTTTATTCAGGATTGTTGAAACATTTGGGCTTTCTGTTTACTGAATCGGTCTGATAAGCTCCTTAAAGCCCCGCAATTTTTTTATAAAGTTATTTTTCGCCTGGTATCAGTGTGTTTGATGACCCACCAGTTCTTATGCGCACACTATTTGTATATACCATGCTGACACACGTTATTCGTTTCATACTTCTCCGACAACAACTATGGGTTACGCTGCATCATCAATGGAGGTGTCTTTTAGGTTCTGGGGCGACCGGGTCAAGGTGAATGTAATCCGGAAGGAGGACAGCCGAGGCGTCATTTACCCTGTGTACCTCAACGACATTTACCAGTTTACAATTTACTATACGGAAAACAGCGAATGGCAGGTGCTTGGAGAAGCCAACGGCAAAACGCCGGTAATTGACCACGAGCTGCTCAGCCGCATCTTAAAACCCCTCGAATCCAAATGGCACGATGCTGCCTGAGGAATTTTGCCATCCCGCTCCTCCCTTTTGATTCATTACGAAACCCTCCAAACGACGTAATTTTGCAGTCGACTGCATAAATTAAACGTTGACTCTTAATGTTACCATTAAAGGAATTAGCTGCCGAGCTGGAAGGTGAACTATATACCGACACCACCATGCGTACGCTCTACGCTACCGATGCTTCTGCTTACCGGGAAATGCCATTGGCCGTAGCCATACCTAAGCACGAACGGGATCTGAAAACACTTATCGCTTTTGCGGGCAGGCACGGCAGTTCGCTGATCCCCCGCACCGCAGGAACTTCGCTGGCGGGCCAGGTTGTAGGCAACGGTATTGTGGTGGATGTCTCCCGGCATTTCACCCGCATTCTTGAACTCAATACCCAGGAAAAATGGGTTCGCGTTCAGCCAGGCGTAATACGCGATGAACTAAACATGTTCCTACGCCCACATGGACTTTTTTTCGGACCTGAAACCTCAACCGCCAACAGGGCGATGATGGGTGGGATGGTGGGCAATAACTCTTGCGGATCCAATTCTGTGGTTTATCGCAGCACCCGGGAACACTTGCTGGAACTGCATACCCTGTTAAGCGATGGCAGCGAAGCCCGGTTTCACAGCTTGACGATCGACGAATTCCACGAACGGTGTGAAGGGAATTCACTGGAAGCCGCCATCTATCAGAAAACAAGACAATTGCTGAGCCGCTATGAAAATCAACAGGAAATAAGATCAGAGTTTCCCAAAAAATCAGTGGAACGGAGAAATACAGGTTATGCGGTTGATGTACTGCTGGATACCGCGCCTTTTACCGCCGGTGAAAAAGATTTCAATTTCTGTTCTTTACTCGCAGGATCGGAAGGAACACTGGCTATTACCACGGAGATCAAATTATCGCTCGTTCCCCTTCCGCCGGCTCGCAGCTGCCTGCTCTGCATTCATTTCAATACCATAGATGAAGCGCTCCGCGCCAATCTTATCGCACTGGAGTTTAAACCCAGCGCCAGCGAACTCATCGATCATTACATCCTGGAATGTACCAAGGAAAATAAAGAGCAGTCAAAAAATCGTTTTTTTGTACAGGGAGATCCGGGCGCGATACTAGTGGTCGAGTTTGGCGGCTCTTCTCCGGAAGCAATTACAGCAGTTGCCAATAGTGCTATTACAGCGCTGCGTACCGCCGGGCTGGGGTATCACTTCCCGGTCCTTTATGGTGAAGACACTAAGAAAATATGGACGCTGCGCAAGGCAGGCCTCGGCCTGCTCAGCAACCTGCCGGGCGACAGTAAAGCGGTACCAGTCATTGAAGACACCGCGGTAGACGTACATGACCTCCCGGCATACATCCGTGAATTCAATCTCATCCTGGAGAAATACAATCTTTATTCGGTCCACTATGCCCACGCCGGTTCCGGTGAAATTCACCTCCGCCCGATACTGAACCTGAAAACAGAAGAAGGCAACCGCCTGTTCCGTGAAATTGCAGAAGAAATTGCCACCCTCGTCAAAAAGTACAAAGGCTCCCTCAGCGGCGAACATGGGGATGGCCGGCTGCGCGGCGAGTTTATCCGCAAAATGGTGGGTGAAAAGAATTATGCGTTGCTAAAGGAAATTAAACAGGCCTGGGATCCGCAGCATATTTTCAATCCCGGTAAGATTACGGATACGCCCTCCATGAACAGCATGCTCCGGTATGAACCCGGGCAGCAAACGCCGGCTTTCAACACCGTATTTCGATATCATAACCAGGATATCCTGCAGCATGCGGAACAGTGTAACGGGTCGGGCGATTGCCGCAAGACAGAAATGTCCGGCGGAACAATGTGTCCTTCCTATATGGCGACCCGAAATGAAAAGGACACTACCCGGGCGAGGGCTAACATCCTGCGCGAATTCCTCACCCGGTCCAACAAACCCAACCGGTTCAACCATAAAGAAATCTACGAGGTGATGGACCTCTGCCTGAGCTGTAAAGGATGTAAGTCCGAATGCCCTTCCAACGTTGATGTGGCTAAGCTCAAGGCAGAATTCCTGCAGCAGTATTACGACGCAAATGGGGTGCCGTTCCGGGCCAGGCTGATCGCCAATTTCACCAAATCTGCCCGGCTGGGCTCGATGGTGCCGGGTCTCTACAATTTTATGGTAAAGAATGCTTTCACCGGGGGCCTGATAAAAAAATGGGCGGGTTTCGCCGCCGCCCGGTCAATGCCGGAACTGCATGGTACCACGGTGAGGAAATGGTTCAGCACACGACAATCGCCGCGTAGCGATATGCCTGCGATGGTGCGGGGAAAAGTATATTTTTTCTGCGATGAATTCACCAATTACAACGACACGCCGGCGGGCATGACCTCTATCCGGCTGCTGGAACGACTGGGGTACGAAGTGATATTGACCGAACACGGCGAGAGCGGTCGGGCCTCACTATCCAAAGGACTGCTTCGCGACGCAAAAAAGATAGCCAACCGCAATGTGGAACGCTTCAGCCCGTTAATTTCTGCCAGCACACCGCTCATCGGACTGGAACCTTCAGCCCTGCTCACATTCCGCGATGAGTACATCGACCTGGCTTCGGACGAGAACCTTGCCGCGGCAAAAAAACTCGCGGCCAATGTCTTCCTGATCGACGAATTCCTGGCGGCAGAAATGGACAAAGGAAATATCACCCGCGAGTTATTCACCGCTGATCCCCGGCAGATACTGCTGCATGGTCACTGCCAGCAAAAGGCGCTTTCTTCCATGGCACCTACCGTAAAACTCTTGTCGTTTCCTGTCAATTATACCGTTAAGACTATACCTTCCGGCTGCTGTGGAATGGCGGGTTCGTTCGGCTATGAAAAAGAGCATTATGATCTTTCCATGAAAATCGGTGAGCTGGTGCTTTTCCCAGCTGTGCGCAATAAGACCGGTTCGGAAATCATCGCCGCAAATGGTACGAGCTGCCGGCACCAGATCAAAGATGGCACGGGTGTGCTGGCGCTTCACCCGGTGGAAATCCTCTACCAGGCATTGCGTTAGGGAAAAAATAATTCATTCAATAAAATAGTAGATTATGCTGCCCATCATCATCACCGGGGCCAACGGAAATCTTGGAACAGCCTGTGTAAAAGCGTTACTCGACCGGAATTTTCCGGTAATCGCCACTGATCGGGCCGCGGACCATTTGTCGGAATTATCGGCCAACCCCGGTTTTAGTTTTATCGCCGTCGATCTGGCCAATGAAACGGCGACGCGCGAATTCATAGCCACGCAGGTTAAATTACACGGCAACATTGGGGGCGCTGTATTACTGGCTGGAGGGTTTTCCACAGGTAACGTTTCACATACAGGCATCGAAGATATCCGGCATATGCTTACGCTAAATTTTGAAACGGCTTATAATATGGTGAGGCCATTACTGGATCATCTCCTTACTCAAAATTATGGCCGCCTGGTTTTTATAGGGGCCAGGCCAGCCATCGAGCCAGAACAGGGCAAAGACCTGCTCGCCTATGCCCTCAGTAAATCCCTGCTGTTCTCGCTGGCAGAAAATATCAATGCGGCCACAAAGGGAAAGAATATTACAGCCACCGTCGTCGTGCCAAGCACCATCGATACGCCGCTCAACCGAAAAAGCATGCCCGGCGCCGATCCGGGCGACTGGGTGACGCCTGGAGCACTGGCAGAAATTATAGCTTTTATTATTGCTGAACCAGACGGGGTGCTGCGCCAAACGGTGCTCAAAGCGTTTCACAACGCTTAACCAGTTTTACCTTTCTCGAAGCGATCACCGCAGATGAGCGCGGAGGAACCAGGCCATCTTTTCGTGGGTTTCCATGATACCCGTGATAAAATCGCTTGTACCCAGGTCCTTAAAATCACTGGCGAAGCGGTTGATATTCTCCCGGAGGTGTAAGATGATCGTTTCGTGATCGGCCAGCAATTCGCGGATGTAGGACAGGCTATCATTGCCTTCCCGTGACATCTCGGAAAGATGTGTGAGCTCGAGCATTAGCTTCAAGGTGCCGGGTGCAAAATTACCAAGCGCCCTAATCCTTTCAGCAAGGCTGTCTGCCAGTTCAGCCACCTGCCCGTATTGACCTTCAAAAAACAAATGCATAGCATGAAAATCAGGGCCTTCCACATTCCAGTGGGCATTCCTTGTCTTCATATACAGCACATGCTCATCTGCAAGCAGCTTTGATAATTCGCGGGATACGGACAAACGATTTTCTTCGGTGATTCCAATGTTGGGTGTCATAAATCAATTTTGCTTTTTTAAAATCAGGCGCTGACGGATCAGTTCCTCTTCATAATGTCCGCCAGAAACAATTCCTGGTCGACACGATCATGATTACAAAATTGGCAGGATATTGTTGTCTGCAGCCATTGAAGCCTGCGCTACAGGCGTTCCCCATGGGCGGGCAGTGCGCAGATTACAAGCCTGCGCCTTCCCCTGTGACGGGTTGCAATGACTTCACTTTTAACTCGGCTTTTTCAGTGGAAGATTTACCGGAATGTGGATGGTAATATTTTTGCAAAAATTGCTTCTTGTTATCCGTATACTCACTCACTCCACCGATCAGGCTAAGGAACTTAATGTAATACCAGGCGAAGTCGACCTGGTGCCGCAAGAAGCCTGAACGGGCACTCTTGGGATACAGGTGATGGTTATTGTGCCATTCGCCCGCAACGATACCGGGCCACAGCTGGTTTACCGACATGTCGTTCCTGTTATAATCCGTTCCGTCCTGCCGTTTGTCTTTGCCTTTGCCGTGACCCTCATAGTTAAACGTGCGAACGCCAATGGCCCATACGCCGGCGGCTCCAAATAAGGCGCATAAAAGACCAGCCCCACCGAGCAGGTAAAAAACAATTCCCCAGAAGGACCAGTTCAGTATTATCCCCGTGACCATTCTTATGGGGTTGGCGAGCGAACCCCAGCGCAGATACTGTTCATACGTATTGGAGACCTGGCCAGTATGATTCATAAGCTGAACACAGCGGTTATAATCCTCGCGGCTCAGGGTCCGGCTTATAGGCTGGTGATTCACATCAGCCAGGAAACAATATAAAAACCCACCCGTGGCATTATAGGGATCGCCGGGTTCATCCGACTTTGCATGATGTACATGGTGAGAAATGGCATAGATTTCTTCCGGTATAATCTTCAGGGTCATCTGCTGGGTTATGAAGCGCCAGATATGGTTCCGGAATTTAAACGCCCGGTGCGTGCAGTAACGGTGATACCACACGGTGCCATGAGAGCCCATAATAACCATGCTGTACACAAAAGCTGCGGCAAGCAGGGGGAAACTGAAATAGCGAAAAATAAAGAAGAGCAGGAAAACACCCAGCACGGCAACCATCATCCAACTGGTAAAAGACAGCCAGTTGCGCCGATCGCGGAAAACATTCAGGCGATGAAAAAATTCCCGGATGATACTGGCGGAACCTGGTTTGGATAAGTTGCCGTCCATGTCTTTCCAGCCATAGGAAGGGGGTTGTAAAACAGTGTCAATAAATGCCATGGATTATTTTTGCAGTTAACATCAATGTTAACCGCGGAAAAGGTAAGCTAAATAACGACCGATCCGGGATTCTGTTGTACTTTTCGGAGGCGGCTTGCAGCAGTACAGGCCCTAAACGTCCTGTTTTCCCTTCCGATATTGAGTCAATTCGCTGATAACCAGCCAATAGTGAAAAAGTTAACATTATGGCTCCACACTGGTTTTTAACTACCAGCGGTCAACCGTGTAATTAATATCAGCTTGAGGCGGCTCACCCAGGGCCGCCAGCCTGCAGGTGATGATTTCCCGGTCGGTGTCCGACTTGGCAAGCGCCAACGCCCGGCGGTAACATTCGCCGGCTTTACGGTCATTGGCCCCGGTATGCAGTTCTGCCAACAGGACATAGTAAAAATGACCCCGGGGCAGTCGGTCATCCACGGCCTCAGCCAGCGCAGCCTCCTTTCCGTTAACACGACTCAACGCATACAGCCGGTTAAGTGCGGCAACCGGGCTGTAAAAATGCTGCAGCAGCAGGTCGTGCAACGCGAGTATATTTTTCCAGCGTATATTCTCCGCCGCGTCGCAGCAAAGCCACCAGGCTATGCTGGCTTCCAGGTGGAACCGGCTGAGGATGTCGCCGTCAGACGCTTCATTGAGCAGGGAAGCGCCACGGCTGATAAGCGCAGGGTTCCAGGCCGAACGATCCTGCTGGTCATAGAATACAAGTTCCCCGTCTCCGCCTTTGCGCGCCTGCAAGCGTGATGCCTGGAAACACATCAGGGCAAGCAGGGCTTTGGTGGCAGGAACCTGTGTCAGGGGATGGTTTGCGAGCTGCTGCGTAAGCCGCATCGCCTCCGCACAAAGTTCCTGGCGGATCACCTGGTTATTCCGCTCCGAATAGTAGCCTTCGCTAAACAACAGGTAGAGGGTCAGCAACACCTTATCCAGGCGGGACGCCAGTATGCCTGCACCGGCAGATCCAGCCCTATTTGTTTGCTGCGCAGGGTTTGCCTGGCCCGTTGTAATTGCTTGTGAATGGCATCGGTACTGTTGAGTAACGCATCTGAAATTTCCGGAATGCTGAACCCGCAAAGTATACGCAGGCACAAAGTCACCTGCGCCAAAGCCGGGACGGAAGGGTGACACAACGCGAACATCATCCGCAGCTGGCTGTCTGCTATGTAATCTTCTGTCCACGCTGTATCTGGTTCTGTGAAAGCAGGCATCGCCGCCAGCACCGGCCTGATTTTCCGGCCATACAGGGCATCCCGCCGGAAATAATTAATTGCCTTATTTTTCGCTACCTGGTGCAGCCAGCCGGCGGGATTCGCAGGGATACCCCGGTACGGCCAGGTTTCCACCGCCGCCATAAACGTATCTGCAGCGATGTCTTCAGCCACCTGGAGATGCATCGACCCGGCCTGCCGGCAGAGGACAGCCACAATCCTGTTAAACTCTGTGCGGAATAAATGTGGAATGAACGCGGGCTCCATAAAAATGTAAGATGAATAAAGTGAATTGATTAGCCCTGTCGCTGAATCTTTCTCACCTCAACTGTATTCCCCGCTCCCTGGAGAATCGGCGAACCTTTGGCAAATTCCACCGCCTCGTCGATCGACTCGGCCTTCACCGTAATATAACCACCGATGGTTTCTTTAATTTCTCCAAAGGGACCATTGGTCACCAGGTTTCCATGGTGCACCACCCGGCTCTCGCTGAACGGTAACCCCGTACCCCCTGTAAATTTACCCTGGGCAGCGATTTTTTCGATCCAGTCCCGCGTTTGTTTCATCCAAATCTCCATCTGCGCGGGTGAGGCGATTGCCTGCCCGTTCTCATGCCTGAAAATCAGCATAAATTCTTCCATACCCTGCTTTTTTTAATGAATAAATGTAATCCTTCCACCCAATAACAACTGGTGGCGGGGTAAATGGACATTTTACGATTTTTTTTTCGTTGCATAAAACTCCGGTGCGGGAAACAGGGCATTACGCACCGTCAGCTGGCCGGCATCGGGTGCCACGGGTACACGCACACGATATTAAAGGCCCGGGTGGCTACTCGCCCCAGTTCGTTTTCATACGGCGATAAGATTTTTTGCTGATGGTGCTTTTTTTCTTAGAACGGGCGACCCCCTTTTTCCGCCGGGCATTGATATTATTCACCAGCGAATTTTTTACGCCGAGCTTGTTCTTTTTAGAAGCAGTCTTTTTTTTGACTGTCCCTTTGTTTTTTACAGGTAATGCCGGCCTGGGATTCTTTTTTGCTGGGGCGGAGGCCTTTTTCTTCACCGGCCGTTTCGTGGGAGTTTTTCGGGCGGATTTTTTACCAACCGTCCGGGCAGACTTTTTATGCGCACTGTTTTTCAGGGTGCGTGAAGTTGTGGTACTTTTCTTTTTCCCTTGCATATGTTTTTACTGGGAAATCTGCAAAGGCTGTGCCTTAGTAAATTGAGGCAAAGCAACAATCGCAGGCTGCTATACCGCAGGGAGTGGAACATTGACGTAATCAGGAAACGCCTGGAAGACCGATACGATGGCGCCTTAAAAGAACTCCCGGATATCGGCCTGGAGCGCGTTGCCGATTTTACACAGGGTGAGAATCGTGATATTCGTTTTCCCTGATTCAATCCTGGACATACTGGACTTTTCAAAACTGCATTCCAAAGCCAGGTCCTTTTGGGAAATGTTTTTGGCCATTCTTAATTTTTTAATCCTGGCGCCAAGATTTATCAGGAACTCGATCTCAGTCATACATTTACTTATTAAAAATAAATATCTTAATTATTGATAAAAAAGGGGTGCCATGTATGACAATCGCATCCTATCGCTACGCCGAGGCAAATAAATTAAAAAAAAACGAACTGCTCAAAAACCAGAAAAGAAAAGCCAGAAAAGAAAAATCAGAGTTGATATCAAATACAACGGTGAGTAAGATGACAAAAGAAGGCTGATGTTATAAAGGTAGTGTTTAATAACGGTGTGGGGCTTTATTAATTATCCGCGCAAATACTCCATCAGGCTGAAACGTATACACCCATTCACACCCTCGGGTAGGGATATCGGCTTATTGCGGAACCGCTAAGTTCGTACTGGATCCATTACCGTTTCCGTCAGCCAGGTATTGGCGTACTATCAAAAAAAAACCGTCCTGCGTTGGACGGTTTTCTCATTAAACGGCTGATAGGTTAAACAAATTCTTTCCTGATGATATTTAGGGCCCCTCCTGCTTTAAACCATTCGATTTGCTGGTCATTATAGGTATGCCTGGCCACAATCACTTCCGAACTTTTATCGGCGTGGTGCAGCATCACCGCCAGGTCTTTTCCTGGTCCGAAATGATCTAGACCAATGATATCTATCTCATCATTTTCAAGAATTTTATCGTAGTCGTTTTTGTCGGCGAAAGTCAGCGCCAGCATACCCTGCTTTTTCAGGTTGGTCTCGTGAATGCGGGCGAATGACTTCACCAGTACCGCGCGCACGCCCAGGTGACGGGGTTCCATCGCGGCATGCTCGCGGCTGGACCCTTCCCCATAATTTTCGTCACCCACTACGATCGTGCCCACACCAGCCGCTTTATAGGCCCGCTGGGTGGCCGGCACAGGGCCGTACTCCCCGGTGAGCTGGTTTTTAACCTTGTCTGTCTTTTCATTGAAGAAATTGACGGCCCCTATCAGCATGTTATTGCTGATGTTATCCAGGTGACCCCGAAACTTCAGCCATGGACCCGCCATGGAAATATGATCCGTTGTGCACTTGCCTTTGGCTTTGATGAGCAGGCGAAGTCCTTTCAGGTCTACACCCTCCCAGGCAGGAAACGGATCCAGCAGCTGGAGGCGTTTTGACGCAGGATCTACTTTCACGCTTACGGAGCTGCCGTCAGCGGAAGGTGCCTGGAACCCGGGATCGTCCACGGAAAAACCATGCGGTGGCAGTTCAAAGCCGGTGGGCTCATCCAGCATTACTTTTTCCCCTTTTTCGTTCACTAGGGAATCCGTCATCGGGTTAAAAGAAAGATCACCGGCGATGGCCAGTGCGGTCACCAGTTCTGGGGATCCCACAAAGGCAAATGTATTCGGATTGCCATCCGCCCGCTTGGCAAAATTGCGGTTGAAGGAATGAACGATGGTATTTTTTTCGGCTTTCTCGGCACCTACCCTGTCCCACATCCCAATGCAGGGACCGCAGGCATTAGCAAACACCGTTGCGCCAATCTTATTAAAAACATCCAGAAAGCCATCCCGTTCGATGGTAAATCTCACCTGTTCACTGCCGGGCGTAATGGTAAACTCCGCATGTAATTTCAATCCTTTCTCAGATACCTGGCGGGCCAGGCTTACTGACCGGGAAATATCTTCGTAGGAAGAGTTGGTACAGCTGCCGATCAGGCCCACTTCAATTTTCATGGGCCAGCCATTGGCCTCCGCTGTCTCTTTCATTTTCGAGATGGGCGTGGCCAGGTCGGGCGTAAACGGCCCGTTTAAATGCGGCTCAAGTTCAGAGAGGTTAATTTCAATCACCTGGTCGAAATAATCTTCCGGGCGGTCATATACTTCTTCATCGGCGGTAAGGTGTTCCCGGATGCCATCTGCCAGCGCAGCCACGTCTTCCCTGCCGGTGGCTTTCAGGTAGCGACTCATACTTTCATCGTATCCGAATGTAGAGGTCGTTGCCCCGATTTCCGCGCCCATATTACAGATGGTCCCTTTGCCGGTACAGCTCATCGCAGTTGCCCCTTCGCCAAAATATTCAACCACGGCGCCGGTTCCCCCTTTTACGGTAAGGATACCCGCCACTTTTAAGATAACATCCTTCGGTGCTGTCCAGCCGCTGAGCTTGCCGGTCAGCTTGATTCCAATCAGTTTCGGAAATTTCAGTTCCCAGGGCAGTCCGGCCATCACATCGCAGGCATCCGCCCCGCCGACGCCAATAGCAATCATGCCGAGGCCACCCGCGTTCACCGTATGTGAATCGGTGCCAATCATCATTCCGCCCGGGAATGCGTAATTTTCCAGGACAACCTGGTGGATAATTCCCGCGCCGGGCTTCCAGAAGCCTATGCCGTATTTGTCTGAGACCGACGCCAGGAAATCGTACACCTCACTGCTGTCGTGCACTGCCCGCACCAGGTCGGTTTTGCTGTCGTCCTTCGCTACAATGAGGTGGTCGCAATGGACGGTAGAAGGCACGGCAACCCGGTTTCTGCCCGCCTGCATAAACTGCAGCAGGGCCATCTGTGCCGTGGCATCCTGCATGGCCACCCGGTCCGGGGCAAAATCCACATAACTCTTTCCGCGTTCATGGACCGCGGTCGCCTCACCCTGCCAGAGATGGGCGTATAGTATTTTTTCTGTTAAGGTTAAAGGCCGGCCGACAATCTTACGCGCTGCAGCAATACGTGCAGGAAAACTGCCATAGAGTTTTTTGATCATGTCCAGGTCGAATACCATGTTGATTTATTTAAGGTTAGCTAACCATGCCACCCGCGGTCGCCAGCACTGAGCAATGCCAGGCTGCATCCCGCAGCGGGCGCTGTAAAAGTGCTGCGAATTTAACGAAAAAAGAACGTGGCGTAAAACCTTTCTCCCTGTATGGCTGGCCAGCGGAATGCAAATTGCCGCAGGCCGGTTGGGATCTGTCGGCTTAATTGTATATTTTAGCAGTCATGAAGCGGTTTAAAAAATTTGTGGAGTGGCAGGTTTTTGGCGTTTGCTCCTATATCGGGGACAAGATGGGCATCGCTTCCGCCACGATCAGGAAATATTTTATTTACATCAGCTTTCTCACAATGGGTTCCCCGGTGATTGTATACCTGTTTTTCGCCTTCTGGATGAACATCCGGGATTATATTTTCGCGGCGAGACGAAATCCCCTGCGGTACCGCTAACCCGATCGTACTCACGGACACGCATATGCGACCAATCGCCTGTCAGCCAATTGCGCGCCTGATTTTAACCAGCTGCTCCAGCAGTGGTTCCAGTAAATCCAGCTGCAGCATATTCGCCCCGTCACTCAGTGCCTTAGCCGGTTCGGGATGGGTTTCGATAAACAACCCGTCAACCCCGCTGGCCACCGCCGCCCGCGCAATCGTACTGATGAGCTGCGGATTACCGCCTGTTATGCCGGACGACTGGTTGGGCTGCTGCAGCGCGTGCGTTACATCCATCACCACCGGCGCCCGGTGTTCCTGCATCCATGGAATATTCCGGAAGTCAACCACCAGGTCCTGGTACCCAAAGGAGTTGCCTCTTTCTGTAAGGATCACTTTATCATTACCGGCCTTCCTGATTTTATCGGCAGCAAATTTCATGGCCGGGCCGCTGAGGAACTGGCCTTTTTTCACATTCACCACTTTCCCGGTGGCCGCAGCAGCCACCAGCAGGTCGGTCTGCCGGCAAAGGAAAGCCGGTATCTGCAAAACATCTGCATACTTCGCCGCCATCGCGGCTTCCTCATGCGCGTGGATGTCCGAGGTGGTCGGTAAACCGAATTGCTCACCTGTTTTCTTCAGCAGCTCCAGCGCTGCCTCGTCACCGATACCGGTAAAGGAACCGGCACTCGTACGGTTGGCTTTCCGGTAAGACGCCTTGAAAATATATGGAATGCCCAGCCGCGCACAGACCCTGGAAACACGGCCCGCCACTTCGGTCAGCAGCGCTTCATTCTCCACCACGCAGGGACCCGCGACCAGGAAGAAATTTTTCTCGTCATACTGCTGCCCGGAAAAAAGGGTTTTTAAGAATGTCTGCATCAAACAAAGATAAGCGTGACACGGTACATCCATACCGGTAAACCCGCTTTTCCGCACCCTTCCTTCTCCGCTACTTTTATATTACTTTCACGCCCGTTAACAAGGAGCAAATGATAAAAGACAAGATACTGGTGATTGGTGCCAGCGGACAAATCGGCGTCGAGCTTACCCTCGCCCTCAGGAAAATATATGGCAACGCCAATGTGGTGGCGTCGGACCTGCGCGAACAAAACCCGCTGCTCGAGGGCACCGGCCCCTACGTCAGCCTGGATGTGATGAATAAGGAGATGCTCCATGTGCAGGTCATCCGGCAGAACTTCACACAGATTTACCTGCTGGCGGCCATCCTTTCGGCCACCGGCGAAAAAAATCCCAACCTCGCCTGGAACCTCAATATGACCGGCCTCCTCAACGTGCTGGACATTGCGCGGGAAGAACAAATCCATAAAATTTACTGGCCCAGTTCCATCGCCGTCTTCGGACCCAGCAGCCCGAAAAAGAACTGCCCTCAGCAAACTATCATCGAACCGTCCACTGTGTACGGTATCAGCAAATATGCGGGCGAGTTCTGGTGCAAATATTATCACCAGCGCTTTGGCGTAGACGTTAGAAGCATCCGCTACCCGGGCCTCATCAGCTATAAATCTGCGCCGGGCGGTGGTACCACGGATTATGCGGTGGAAATCTTTCATGAGGCCCTCCAGGAAAAACATTACGACTGCTTCCTCTCCCCGGATACCTACCTGCCTATGATGTACATTTCCGATGCCATCCGCGGCACCATCGAACTCATGGAGGCACCCGCCGACCGCATCTCGGTCCGTACTTCCTATAACCTGTCGGGTATGAGCTTCTCTCCTGCCGACATCGCTGCTGAAATCAAGAAACGTATTCCGCAGTTTACCATCAGCTACCAGCCGGATTACCGGCAAGCCATCGCCGACAGCTGGCCGCAAAGCATCGATGATTCGGTGGCGCGGGCCGACTGGAACTGGAAGAATGAATACGATCTCGGAAAGATGACTGTCGAAATGCTGGACAACCTGGAGTAAGGATTTGAGCCGGGCATTTGTTCAACCCCCAACATCCTTGCGTCGCACCCTTGAGCAGGGTTGCTAAAAGAAACGGCTGGGAATTTACGAACAACTTCCTGTAATGGATACCTAATGCCTCACAGCGAACCCGTCAAACTGCTCTGGCGCCGCTTCACTCCAGGTTACCGTTGTCACCACCGCTTTCTCCGGACCTCTCCGGCACCAGCCCAGGAAATCATCCAGTGCGGCCTGCTCACCGGTCGCCATCATCTCCACTGCACCCTGGGGCGTATTGCGCACCCACCCGCCGATGCCGGCTTCCTCCGCTTTTTCCCGGGCCGACCGGCGAAAAAATACGCCGTGCACCCTACCATTAATTACTATGCTGATCGTTTTTACCATGTCTTCACCAGGGCGCAACTTTGTGCAGGGCTGCACTTTTTAAACTATCATTGCAAAATATTGTTTTATCAGCATGACGTGCCACCGCTTACTTTTCTTTTCTTTCCTACTGAATAGCATACACGCATTCCCCCAGGAGGGACCCGCCGGATCCTGGCAGGTTAGCCTCCATCGCGACGATGGCAAAAATATTATTTTTAACGCGGACTGGCATACTGAAAAAGGCCGGCCGATATGGATCATCCGGAATGCAGCAGAGCGAATCCGGGTCGATGACATTACAGCGAAAGGCGATTCTCTTATCGTGGTGATGCCCCTGTTTGAGTCGGTATTCCGGCTGAAAAAAGAGGGGGATCGCCTTACCGGCACCTGGACCAAAGGCGGATCGCTGAACACCCAGGTCATGCCTGTCACCGCCATCGCATCAAGTCGTCGCTTCCCCGCGCCGGTCGAACCAAAGGCAGATGTCACCGGCCGCTGGTCCGTGGCCTTTACTGGGAAAAACGGTCCGGAACCTGCCATCGCTGAATTAAAACAACAGGGTGCACTGCTTACGGGTACGTTTCTCAACCCAACGGGGGATTACCGTTACCAGGAAGGCATGCTGTCAGGCGACAGCCTTTTCCTCTCGTCCTTCGACGGCAGTCATGCTTATTTATTTACTGCGGTGGTTGACGGCCAGAACCGACTCAATGACGGCTGGTACTACAGCGGCGCGACATTTAAACACCCCTGGCTGGCGCAAAAAAATGATACGGCAGCATTGAATACGGACGACGTTTCCATGCGGGTGAAGCCAGGCTTCGGCAATAAACTGCATTTTACCTTTAACGACCTGCAGGGACGCAGGGTGTCGATCAGTGATCCACGCTTCCGGAATAAAGTAGTGGTCGTGCAGCTCATGGGCAGCTGGTGCCCCAATTGTATGGATGAAACCGCCTTTCTCAGTGACTACTACCGGAAAAACCGGCAGCGTGGCGTGGATATCGTTTCGCTTGCTTACGAATACAGCACGGATACAACACGCTCCCTGAAAACCCTCCGGAAAATGCAGCAGCGCTTTAACGTAACGTACCCGATGCTGCTCACCGGCGTCACAGTGAATGACTCGCTCCGGACCGAAAAAACCCTGCCGGAACTGACCTCCATTAAATTTTTCCCTTCCTCGGTTGTCCTCGATAAAAAAGGCAATATCCGGAAGCTCGACACGGGCTTCAACGGCCCGGGCACCGGCGCGCACTACCTCACCGCC
>JBBROE010000103.1:0-16487 GCA_038229695.1 Chitinophagales bacterium
CCGCAATGGCCACCGTGCCACTGAATTCATGACCCAGTATAACCGGATAATTTACCGGCCAGCTTTGCGTGGCGCTCCACTGGTGCAGGTCACTGCCGCAAACGCCGACATTCATGACCTCCAGCAGCACATCGTGTTCGCCGATATCCGGCATACCTGTTTCCCTTATCTCGACTGACCCTTTTTCCGGCCCGTAGTTGACGACCGATACTATTTTCCCGCTTGGCATAAACTATACGAAATTAAAGCTTGAAATAAAGTCACGTTTATGCAGAAAGGTAAACAATTCCCGGAATGGCCTGCCCCCCGATAATAGGTTCAATGGCATATGTTTTGAAATATTACTACTGAAATAAGAAGGCACAGCAAAAATTAGAAAGAAACAATGGCAACCGGCTTCCCGGCAGGTAAAAATGCTTCGGCGTTAAACCAGTTTTGGGGTTATTTTTCCTCACTGTAAAGTAGGGTTAAAGAGGATAAAATCATTGCCATTTAGGTACACTTGCCGCAACCATATGTGCTTTGATTTTGGTTATGCCCTCTGCAAAAACACTACTATTTGAAAGATCAACAGTTAGCCGGGATCGGCAGGAAAGATATGTCTCTCCTTGATATAGAGCTTCAGCGCAAGGCGCTGGACGCCTCTTATTCAGGGATTATCCTGACCGATCATACGCAAGAGGACAATCCCATCATTTATTGCAATGCCGCCTTCGAAAAGATGTCGGGATACAGCCGGAACGAAATCATCGGTCATAATTGCCGGTTTCTCCAGGGTGAAGACCGGAACCAGGAAGCGAGGGGGACGATAAAAGAGGCCATCCGGCATGGAGAAAGTTGTGTGGTAGAAATCAGGAATTACAGCAAAAGCGGCGAACTATTCTGGAACGAACTGTATATCTCCCCTGTGAAAAATAACAATGGTAAAGTTGAATATTTTATAGGCGTGCAGAATGATGCCAGTAAACGCAAGCAGGGGGAGCAGGAGCTCCGGTACCAGCATGAGAAAATGGAGCAGAAGATTTCGGAACGCACGCGCAGCCTCAAAGAAAACGAAGAGTTCCTGGCCAGTATCATCCAGACTATGCGGGAGAGCCTGCTGGTACTCGATCCGGGCTACCGCGTAATAAGTGTGAACGATCATTTTCTAACCACCTTTAAAGTTTCCCGACAGGAAACTGAGTCGAAATTATTGTTCGATCTCGGTAACGGGCAATGGGATATTCCCTCCCTCCGCGAGATGCTCGAAAACATCTTGCCAACCAATAATCCCGTCGAAGCTTTCGAAGTAGAACACGATTTTCCCCATATCGGCAAAAAAATAATGGTGCTGAATGCACACCGCATAGAATTGGAAGGACAATACAAAGATCAAATCCTGATTGCGATCGAGGACATCACTGAACGGAAACAGATTGAACAGCGCAAGGATGATTTTTTGTCGATAGCGAGTCACGAACTTAAAACACCGCTGACTGCTATAAAAGGTTATGTACAAATATTAAACCGCCTGCTTCCGGAAAATTCCGGGGAGAAATACAAATCCGTTTTGCAAAAAACGGGGCAATATATTGACCGGCTTAATAATCTCATCGCGGACCTGCTGGATGTTTCCCGCATACGTACGGGTAACATCGAATTGCATAAACATCCCTTCGACTTCGACCAGATGATAGCCGAAACGGTAGAAAGTATCCAGCGCGCTACAAAAAGTCACCAACTGGTCATCAAGGGCTCAACCGGGCATTGCTATAACGGCGACGAATCTTACCTGATACAAGTCGTGTCGAACCTCCTGTCGAACGCCATTAAATATTCGCCGGATGGGAAACAGGTCACCATACAGCTCGGCGTGGTAGCCGACTACCTGAAGGTATCGGTTACTGACCGGGGAATGGGCATCAGCCAGTCCGAACACAAAAAGATATTCGACCGGTTTTACCGCGTTGGAGAAATCCAGCAACGTTTTCCTGGTATGGGAATAGGGCTGTATGTTTGCGAACAAATCATTAAAAATCATTCCGGCACACTTTGGGTGGAAAGTGAAAAAGGGCACGGCTCTACGTTCAGTTTTACTTTACCACTTTCCAAACCAGATACAGCAAATGCGTAAGAAAATATTGATATGTGATGATGATGAAGGCATTCTGGATATGCTTGAGATTCTGCTCGATTCCTTTGGCTTTGACATCATACCGGAAAAAAACAGCCTGCAGGTGTATTCACTGATTGAGCGGCATCGCCCGGATCTCATCCTGCTCGACTTATGGATGCCGGTACTGTCCGGCGACCAGGTGCTTAAGACGATACGCGCTTCCACGCCAGCCGAAGAACTTCCGGTTATTTTTATTTCAGCCAGCAGGGACATCGCCAGCATCGCAGCAGGTGCCGGCGCCAACGATTATATCACCAAACCTTTTGATGTAGAGCTGTTGCTGGAAAAAATAATCGCGGCCCTGAATTAGGCAGGATCTGCCGGCTATTTTACAATGCTGTAGATAGTCAGTTCCTTCCTGGTTTCAAAACCAAACCGGCGATAGACATCAATGGCACGGGTGTTCGTTGTTTTTACATGCAGGAAAGGAATTTTTCCCTGTTCGAGGATACTATTCACCTGTGCCGCCAGTAGCATCTGCGCATATCCCATCCCGGTATACAACGGGTCGGTACACACCGCGCTGATTTCGATATAATCACAGGCATGCATCCGGTAACCGGCCATTGCCACCAGCCGGCTATCCCGGAAAATCCCCAGGTAATGACCGAATAGCAGTGTTCTTTTAAAAAACGGGCCGGGGTTGGTGCGTGCAGTTAGATCCAGCATTTCATCGACCTCTGCCTCCCCGATTAACTGCAGCGAAGTACCTGGTGCAACCGGTTTAGATGCAGCGTTGTACAGCATTTGAAAAACCTGGAGGCTGGCAGCCACCTTCCAGGGGGCAGGCACGGAGACCGGTACGGGACTTACAAAGGCAAACATACCCGGGCCCTGGATCGCATGGTACAATTCTTCCATCCGGTTTACCTGTTCCACTCCTGCGAATGGCGATATATCGGTCGGAAAATATTTCGCCCCGGCAGTGCCAAGCGACAAATCACTGTTGCCCGATGCAAGGGCGTTGAAAGCAGGATTATCAAGCGGGTGATCCATAGTCATATTTCTTTAAGAGGCGCAAGGTAAAACAAGATGGCGCAGTAACAACTCTATTTCAGCACAGATTGCGTTAGACGTCCCGCTCCTGGATCTGGTAGAAAGGCGCGGCCTGGAACGCGCGGCCCGCCTTGCCGAAAAATCGATGGCAAGAGGAGGATTTCGACCAGGCTGCGTGCCTGCATCCGATTAACTTGCCAACATAAACAAATGATTTGATGAAAAGATTATTTAAAATCCTGACCATCGGCGATCTCGGTGTATTTCAGCGGGTCGTTCACCTAATCATGGAAAAGTATGGCCACACGGTAGAGCCCCTAACGGCCGAAGCCCTGGAGGCGGTGAAAGAAGATGCGGTATCCCCGGATATTATTTGTCTGTTCAATAGGGAATGGGGTTATACAGAAGCAAAGCAAGCTGCCCGACTGCTGGAAATTTTTCCCCGGGTGCCATTGGTAAATATTGGCCTGGAAAATGGCTTCCCCGATGTGCTGCGCTCCATCAGGGCAGGCCTTCGTGGTTACTTCCCTGTTACCATAGACGAAAAATTATTTGTAGAGGTATTCGAGCAGATCATCAGCAGCAGCATTTATTATTATGACCTGGAGCGGGAGCGATGCAGGTACTCCAGGACGGAAGACCTGGAAAACAAACTGAAGCTAAAAACCGCAAAAGCACTTCACCCGACATTAAAGAAATTGCTTGCCCTGCTATGTACAGAACTCGATTACCCTGCCATTGCCGGGGCGATGCAACTGAAAGCCGCTGAGCTGACCCGGTACCGGCAGGAGCTGTCGCAACAATTAAGTTTAAAGTCGCGGGTAGGCCTGAGCCTTTTTGCCATCTACAACGGTTTGGATACAGCCAGTGAATACGCATCAACATCGTAACTGTTTTCTGCAAGCATTTAATAATTACTGAACAGGCCACCCTTCAGTAAAACGGTCGCTGCTTCACACATAGCACCGGGCTCCTACATGCCGGTACAATTTTTTACCTGCCTGGCTTAGCCGGAGTGAGATCCAAAATCCACCTGTAAAAAATACTTCAGCTTTGATCGTAAATCTTCGTGGCCTCAACGGTCGTTGGCACTTTTCTATTTTTTGATAGAAGAAAGCAGCGATGGGAAAACATTTACAACAGCAGGAAAAGTCTTCGCATCTATAAATAGCAGTTTTACCCGGGCATACAGTATCTCGCTTCCCTTGGCTACCGGCCCGGCTTATTACCGGCTCAAAATGATAGCTGCCGATGAAAAATTCGGTTATTCCTCGGTAATAAAACTTGTGCCGGATAAAACGCACCAATTTCGTGCTTTCTTCAACACTACCCGTAAAGAGCTGTCTATAACTGAAACCAGGCCAGAACGGGTCCTGATTTATTCGATTGAAGGAAGGTTGCTCAAAAATCTGCAAACGACTGACGGAACGAACCTGGTTCCGCTTGCCGAATTAGCCACGGGCATTTATTTGCTGCAGCGTGAAGGCGGCCAGACCGTGCAGGAGTTCGTGGTGAGGTAATACCGTTAATTCATAACTGAAATCTCATTCCCGGCATGACTATTCCTGATTTCCAGCGTGGGCACTTCCGCAGCGTTTACGCTATCCACAAAATACATATCAATCTCGCCTACGTTCTTTGCGTAAATCTTTCCGCGGTAGCTGCAGGAAAATTCATTTTTTATGATGTCGTACGTCGCGGCCGAAATATTCACCTGTCCCGGTGCGCCGCTGCTCTCCATGCGGCTCGCAATATTAACCGTACTGCCCCATATGTCATAAGCATACTTTTTCTTACCCACGACCCCGGCCACCACGGGGCCTACATGCACCCCGATCCTGAGATCCCAGGGCGCCTGGCCGGTCTCCTGACGACGATTGTTATTGGCCATAATGTATTCCTGGATTTCGAGGCTGGCCTTGATCATGTTATGGGCCCTCATCTCGTCAATAGATGGGATGCCCCCGGCACACATATAGGAATCGCCAATGGTCTTAATTTTTTCCAGGTTGTATTTGCCGATAATGTTATCAAATGCAATGAAGCAGGCATTCAGTTCTTCCACAAGTTCCTGCGGTGAGAGTTTATCAGCCAGCGTGGTAAATCCTTTGAAATCGGTAAACATCACGGCTACTGAATCGTAGTTTCGGGGGGCAGACTGCCCGCTGACCTGCAGCTCCTGCGCCACTTCAGCCGGTAAGATATTCAGGAGCAAATGTTCAATCTGCTCTTTCTGCTGATCCAGGATTTTATTGGTTTTCACTTTTTCCTGGTAGTTACGGAAAAGTAATACGGCGATGAGGAGTACCAGCAGGAGTCCTCCCGCAAACGCGTTCCGGGCAAATTTCTGCTTTTTCACCTGGAGCTCACCCAGCGCCTTATCCTTTGTAAGCAGGTTGATCTCTCCCTGCTTTTGTTTCAGATCAAAATCAAATTGTATTGAAGCCAGTTTTTTATCACTGGCGATATTATATAAGGTGTCTTTTATATTCGACAGGCGGGACTGGTACTTAAATGCATTCGGGTAATCCCCAATTTCCGCATAGGATTTATAAATCTCGTCGTACAGGTCTTTCAGCTCGTGATTTGCATTGATGGCAAGCGCAGGCTTTTCAGCCTGGAGATAGTATTGCAGCGCATCCCGGGAGTTCCCCTGTTTCACATATAAATCTCCCAGGCTTTTTAATGACTGGGCAATTGAAATGTTGGCGTTGAGTTTCCGCGCCAGTTCCAGAGCGGTAGTAAGATTGCTGAACGCGAGATCAAATTTGCCTTCCCTCGTGTACAAACGGCCAAGGGCATTATAAGCATTGAGGCTGCCCTCTTCGTTTCCATACGCCTTGAGGGCCTCACGGAAATAAAACAGGGCCTGTTTATCATCGTTCCGGGCAAAGTAGATGGAGCCGATGTTGACCGATATCGCACCCAGTTCATTTTTCTTGCCTAGTTCCTTGCAGATGGGCAAGGCCTTCTGGTAATACTGGAGTGCCTTGTCGTAGGTGGCAGGCTTCAGGTTATATACCCCGCCGATGTTGTTCAACGCCGTCAGTATCCTCAGTTCGTCCCCGGAGAGTTCAGCATATTTCAGCGAATTGAGGTAGTTATCGAGGGCTTTTACATCATCCCCCTGGTCGTAATACACCACGCCCATATTGCTGTAGATGTTGGACATGCCGACATTGTCCCGCAACTCGGTGAATACATTCAGCGATTGCTGGTAATACTCCAGCGCCTGCAAATATTTACTCTGGTAATAATAAGTAATGGCAATATTCTTCAGGGCATAGGCCTGACCAGTCGGAAAATGAATCGACTCTGCCATCACTTTTGCCCGGTTAGCCAGGGCAAGGGCCTTCATGGGCGAATCCGTGAAATAGGTCCGGCTCTGGGCCAGCAGGTCATTTACAATCGCCGTGTCGCCTTTAGTTGCAATAGTGGAGCGCCCATCCTGGCCGCAAACTCTTGCAGCCAGGGATATGAACAGCAGTGCTGTGATAAATGTTGATAATCGCATATACCTACCTTTTTGTCCCTTCTCCCACCCGTCCACGCGGTCTTATTCTTTCACAAATCTGAATGTACGGTACACAGCACCTGTTTTAGCACGGATTAAATAAAAACCACTCCTGAGACCGGAAACATCGAGCTCTATACTGTAGGGAGAAATTCTTCTTACGAATTTCACTGGGCAGGAAACACCATTAATATTAAACAGCTGTATATCCTTCTCACTTAACGGATCGGCTGCTGTACTGATAACCACCCGCAAGGTGGCAGGGTTCGGATAGACATTGGTTTTGATCACCGGCAGGGTCTCTTCCCCTGCAACCGTCAGGTCTGTTTCAGCCTCCGAGCCGCCAACCAGCCTGGAACTGCTGTTGCTGCTGCATTTCGCGGAAGATGAACTTGCGCTGATGGATGCTGTTATCAACGAGCTTACATCATAGCTCTTCAGGGTCCAGGTAACTTTAGACCCGTTGAATGGCAGGTCAAAAGTAGTGTAACCAGGCGGAAAAACCGTTGGTAAACCGCTGGCGTCAAAACTGCCGCCCGATACAGTGTTCACCACATTCGACGTTCCTGCAGGAATATTAACGACCGTGCTGTTTTGGTTGTTACACCGGAACCGTGCGACATATTTGTACTGGCCGGGTGCAGGACTGGCAATTACGGTTACACAACTCAGTGACAATTTCAAATCTTCAGCATTACCACCATAAGGATTTACATACAGGATGCCGGGCCTGACGGTAATCGTATAATTCCCGACCTGCGCAAAATCAGGCACCGTTGCAATAATACTGTATTGTCCCGCTGCGCCGGTGTACGCTGGCGACAGCTGGTAAACAATAGCAGGATTGTCTGAAAATTTAAGCCCGGTTACCACAGCCGAAAACGCAGGCAGGCTGCTGCCACGGAAGATACTGGCGTTATTGACGTTGATCTGCAGGCTGGCCTTTGTAATCGTGAACTGGCTGCTGCCGGTCAGTACGAGCAGGTAATTGGTACCGGCCGACAGGTTGCCGGCCACATAGCCGTAACTGCCCGCCATTTCCCCGGGTGTACGGGAAAGCGCTCCCGTAAACGAACTGATGCCGGCATCATTGCTGAAGCCAATTACCGGATCGGCATCGCCGTAGACTTTGCCATGGCCTCCGTTCACTGAAATATTGACCGTCTTTTTATTGATCGTAAACAACGGAGACTGTCCAGATAAGACAAGGGTATAATTGTCACCTGCACCCAGGTTACCCGACACAAATGGATAGCTGCCGGCATCCTCACCGCTTTGCCTGCCTAGTGCGCCTGTAAAACCCGTTACGCCCGCATCGTTGGTAAACGTGAAGACGGGATCGGGAGAGCCGTAATATTTACTTTGACTGGCATCCGGTATAACGGTTACCAGTTTCTTATTAATACTGAAAACAGGCACCGGGGAAAGAGCGGACAGGGCCAGCAGATAGTTTGGACCAGCAGACAAGGTACCCAGCGTAAACGCGTAGCTTCCGGCGTTCTCACCGCTTTCCCGCGAAAGTGCACCTGTGAAATTATCGATTGCACCGTCGTTGGTAAAGGTGAACAACGGGTCCGCATCACCATACGTTTTCTGCTGACCTGCGCTAGCGGTGATGGTGATGGTCTTGCGGGTAATCACGAAGAACGGTATGGGCGAAACAGTCGTGAGGCTGAGTGAATAATTAGGCCCTGCGGAAAGGGTGCCAAGGGTATAAGGATAGGTCCCTGCAGCATTGCCGTCTGCATGTGACAGCTTACCCGTGAAATTGGTAGCACCCAGGCCCGCGTTGTTGGTAAACGGAATGACCGGATCAGGCATACCATAAATTTTGGTGAGCCCGTCAGCCGGTGTGATCACCACCGGTGCGGGAAGAATGGTCAGCTTACCGGATACATACGTGATCTGAAGGTTATCATTCTGCAGCGATCCGGGTAAAATGTACTGGTTACCGGCATCCAGGCCGGTCAACATATTCAGCGACTTCAGCGGGCTGAGGCCATGCCCTATTTCACTGGAATCAATGATGACTGCGGTTTTATTCTGTGCATTGACGATGGGTATCGCCTGGCCGTTTACAATCGTTACGGCCTGGCCGTTTACAATGGTCACCGCCTGCCCGTTCACGATGGTCACCGCCTGGCTGTTTACAATTGTTATGGCCTGGCTGTTGATAATCGGTATCGCCTGGCCGTTCACAATCGTTATGGCCTGGCTGTTGACGATGGTTATTGCCTGCCCGTTGGTAAACGACTGCACATCCACCAGTCCTTTTGAATCAATATTGTTAAGCGAACGCTGCATATTGGTCTGCGCTGAATTCGTCCCGAAGCCGAGCACCGATTCCTGGGTAATATCCACTACCAGGGAAGAGTCTTTTTTATAGACCCCGTTCACAAGGGCCTGGTTACCCAGTTGGCGGGCATTGGCAAGCGAAGGTGTCGTGGCGAGGAAGCTCAGGCCCTGTACCTGTGGGTCGGTGAGCTGGTTAACGATCGGGATCGCCTGCCCGTTGACGATAGTTAACGCCTGCCCGTTTACCATCACGGTCGATTGCTGGGCATTGACGATGGTTATGGCCTGGCTGTTGACGATGGGAACAGCCTGCCCGTTTACAATCGTTACCGCCTGGCCGTTTACAATGGTTATGGCCTGGCCGTTCACGATGGGAATAGCCTGGCCGTTCACGATAGTGACCGCCTGGCTGTTCACCAGACCGAGTATATCATTACCGCGGCTGTCTTTGGCGAGCTGTGACTGGTGATCAAGCTGCAGGTTATTCGCAAGTGCCGTGGCGTCGGGGATTTTGCTGCCATCAAAATTATACGTGAAAGCCGCATCGGGGATCTTTGAGCCGTAGGTTACCGTAACATCCTTTGCAGTAATGGTAACCGGTAATTTATCAATGGTGAGGGTGCCGGGAACAGGAATATAATTGTACAATTCAAGAAATCCCTGGTCGGCGGGAAGCGTTTTGTCGAAAGTGCGCACAGGGGTTACCGCGTAGGTGCCGGTAGAACTACCCGCAACTGCCACTGTCTGGAAGGTGACCTGATCCAGTCCCAGCTGGGCGAGGGTCAGGTTGGTATGCTGCAGGCTGTCCCCGTCCACCAGCACCGTGGCGGTGAAGGCCGGCAATGTTTCAGCATATTTCTTCGTCTTTTTATCGGCAACTATTTTAATCTCCTTTTTCGGGATATTAAAGAACCGGAGGGTATCGCTGGTGCCTCCGTCGATACCGCCGGTGTTGGTCGGCGGCGTGTATACGCTTACAATGGGATCGCCGGTAAATGCCGGTATCGTTGCGGTGGCCGTCGTAGTGTTGACCACGGTGGTGGTCAACGACTGGTCACGGAATTTTACCACCGAGGTACTGCTGAAATTGGTGCCCGTTACCGTTAAGGTAAAGGCGGCTGGCCCCGGCGTAATATTCGCTGGCACTACTAATTTAATAAGGGAAGGGTCTGGCTTGGCGATGGTACGCATGGCAGCGTCGGCATTGATAAAGCCATAACCGCTGCTGAAATCAAAACCGGGTGCATTCATGTCAGTGGCCGAAGACTGCAGTATCGACCGCAGTTCCGCCGGAGACGTTGTTGCTATACCTGTAAATTTCTGCCGGCCCTCCATGATCAGGGCCGCCACGGCAGCGGCATGCGGAGTCGCTGCAGAAGTACCAAAGAAATTGGAGTAGCTGTCATGGTCATAATCCACTCCCAGGTTAACAGTAGTGTTAACGCCATCGGGTCCTACGAAATCGGGCTTATTTCTAACGATGCCGTCTACCATGGTTCCCCCGAGAGACGAAAAGCTTTCCGTATTGAAGGGCCCGGGAAAGGGTGGCACTTTATCGAACCGTGCAGCGCCAATTGTAATCGAGCCGGCGGCATTGGCCTGCCCGGTTACCGTGGCCATGCCCGTGGCATATTCATTAAACACGATATTTCCCCGGTACACCACATATTTAAACCGCCCGGGATTACTGCCAACGGTGTTGTTAGTTATTAAAATATTCGTGTTGACCGTGCTGGTAAGCGTGAACGGCAATACTTCGATGGGGTCTCCGTTGGTATTATTGCGGTTAAAGCCAAACAGCGCTGTGCCATCGGTGTTAGGCGTAAGGTAGATATCCAGGTCGTTTTTAGTACCGCCTGTTGCTGTCTGCCCCAGTGAATAGATATCATCCAGCCATTGCAGCACGATGGTATAATCACCGGGTGGAAGGGTCACACTCTGGAAGACATCCCCTCCGCCGAAATTATGCGCCGTTCCCGGCAACCCGCCGGGAGCAGGCACCGGGTTATACGTGTTTTCATAGGATTTGTTGCCGAAGTTGCCGGCAGCTGAAAAGTAACTGGTGCCGGCAGCGGCGGCCTGGTTCACCGCCCGGGCTACCACGCCGTCGGTCAGGAACGGTTCGGTAATAAAGGTTACGTCGTCCGCAATGATCTTACAGCCTGCCGCGGTCAACTCCTGGATACCGGTAGCGAAATCCCCGGGACTGATGAACCCGGTGCGGAAATATAGTTCAGCTCCAGGCGCGATATCATGTACAATCTGCAGCATCCCGCGGCCTTCGTCAGTGGAGGGAAACGGGTAATCTTTCAACACATGCACAGGGGTAAACTGGCCGTCGGGGTTCCCCGGACCGGGCAGGTCGCCATTGAGGACATCCTGCGCTGCCGTGTTGGAAACGGGGTTGGTTCCGGCCGAAGTGATGGTATTATAACTGTCAGAGATAACGCCGACCCTGATGCCGGCTCCCGTTAACCCATAACCGCTCCGGACAAGCTGTGCCCGCACGGAACTATCTCCCATGGTATGTGTCAGTCCACCCGTATTGTTGATCGCATTGTAATGCGGTCGGACGTACACGATATTTGGCAGGTTATTAAGCAGCCGCAAATTGCTGATCGGGAACAAGCCCGTAATGATATAATTACTGGAGCCGTTGCTGAATACATTGGTCATACCGTAGCCCGGGCCGGTAATCTGGGTGAGCACCGAATTGTATTGCCCTTCCTTGGTAATCACATCAATGAAAATGCTGTTGTTGGAAATCGTAAAAAATGGACTGGGAGGAGAGTTGGGCGTATAATTTTGCACGATCGACTCCAGCTCTGAACCAATAAGGCTGCTTACCTTACCGGTAACGACAGCCGTATCGCTTACCGGGCAGTAACCGGGTGCGGAAACAGTAAGGATATAAGTGCCGGCGGTAGTGACTGTGATCTGCGCCGTATTCGGCGGCGGCGTTATGGTACCTCCATTGGTGGATGTCCAGTTGTACGTGGCACCAGGAGTGGAAGACGTTCCGGTAAGCATGGTGGCATTCCCGAAATCCAAAGGCTTGTCCGGGCCGGCATTGGCTGTGGCCGGCGTACAGAAAATAAAGGGCGCAAAAACGAGCCCCACGTTACTTTCCACATTTACCTGCGTGCCGCTCCAGAGTGCGCCGACCACGTCAACTTTACCGGTGCCCGAGCCAATGTGGATGCCCGAATAGGGAACCCAGACTGAGCCCAACCATTTGGCATTGCTGCCAGACGTGCTGCTGCCAATACCGAATGAATATGTCTTGTCGTCATCTACCCCCTTCCCGTGCACTTCCGTCAGTATTCTTCCCGCATCGCCACCATTGATGATGCTGGCCTGCGACTTATCCAGGTACACGCTTGCGTATACATAAATTTTTATGGTTCCCGAGCTGCTTCCTTTGAAATCAAATACAAATGCATTGCCGTTACCCGTGCTTTTGATTGAATTAAACACATACACCCCCGTACCGGAAAACGTAATGGTCTTGTTGCCGGTGATCACCAGGTCACCATACGCCCCCGGTGCCAGCTGGGTGGCATTTACTTTACCGGAGCCGGCAGCGGGGAAAGTTGTCACCGGGGGCATGTCCGGCAGCACTGGCAGCATGGTTGGGCCCTTCACTTCGCCCCCACCCGGCACGGGACCCTTGTATACCGTATTCAGGGGATGCGTAACGATTCCACTCACCATACTGTTTCCAATAGTGATATTGCCATTGACGTCAATATTACCACCGAATTTCCCCGACGAGCCTGCGGAAAAAATGTTCCCCGCCTGGCCGGTAGTGTTCGCGGCGGTCACCCGGCCAGTGACGTAGTTACTGCTCCCCAGCACTATCGAACCACCACTGAATATACTGCCGGTAAACGAGTTGTTACTGCCGGCATTCACGAGGGAATAACTGCCGGTATTACCGCCCTGTATGGAAACATTGGAAGCTACCTGCACCGCAAACCCCGGGGAGTTGGGGACACACTGTCCGGCAAAAGGCTTGCCGCCGAACAGTACATAATCACTGATGGAAGTATGCTGGCCGTAGGTGCGCAACAAGAATCCAAAAAAGAAAAAGAGGGGGAGAATAGTGGCCATAGGCCATCTGCATGTGCATTGCTTCGTCATAAGGAAGAAGGTTAATTTGGGTTATACCGGGGTAAGGGTCGGATCAAGCATACCTGGCCTTAAACACTTCTCAATCTGCTGCAACGGTAAATGAAGGGAACACTATCAGAGCTTTGGAAACGGAGCTGTAGGTGGATACTTTGACTGGATTTTAAGCGTTTCCGCAATGAATGTATAAATTATTTTTCAATGCGCGCGGTTTTATCTGCGGAAAAGATGTTTTCTTTAAGGGTGAAATTGAATTGTCCTGGAGATCATCCATGGTCCAGGCACCGGGTGATGGCAGGCAGCCAGCGTTCCTTCCCGGTTGATAAAAATTGATTGCGATCAACATTAAGAAAGTGTTATGCTGACGTCAAATGATTACGCTGCCATCCGAAATGATGTTCTTGGTATACTCCGCCGGGACCTCGCCCCTGACCTTTATTATCATTCTGTTGAACATAGTATCGACGTGGAAGAACAGGGCACCCGGATCGCCCGCGCTGAAGGAATCACTGCACCGGAAGACCTGCTCCTGCTGTCGGTTGCCTGTCTTTACCACGACAGCGGGTTCCTGTTTACCTATAGCGATCACGAGGAAGCCGGTTGCACTTTTGCCAGCGCCCGCCTTGGCAGGTATGGCATCAGCGCCCGGCAAAACGATATCATCTGCGGGTTAATCCGCGCCACAAAAATTCCGCAGACCCCACTGACGCCGCTCGAAAAAATCATCTGTGACGCTGACCTTGATTACCTCGGCCGGCCCGACTTTACGCCCATCAGCATGCTTCTCTTCCGCGAACTCTCCGCAAGAAATATGGTAAAAACAGAAAGGAATTGGGATCTTATCCAAGTGAAATTTATCGGCAACCACCATTACTTCAGCAACGACAGCCTGCAACGCCGCGAACCCGCTAAAGCCATACAGCTGGCTACCATAAAAAAAAGGCTGGATGCGGCCCAGCAGGCCTGACGGCATGCTCAAAGCGAATTATACACTGTTTTTTCGTTCAGCACCCGGAGCCGGCTGCAAAGAATTTTTATGAACCCGCGGGCAACCTCCGGCCGCGCATCGATCAGTTGGTAAAAAGGCTCCTGGTCAATTTTAAACAACAGGCAGTTGACTTTTGCCGTTGCCGTGGCGCTTCTTTTTTCTGCATCCAGCAAAGACAACTCACCGAACACCTGGTGCTGGTGCAACACCGCCAGCGTAGTGCTCCGCCGGTGGATGTGAATGCTTCCCGAAGCAATGATGTACATGCTTTCCCCCGTTTCGTCTTCTTTAAAAACATCGGTTCCTGTGGCAACCTCCAGCTGCTTCATCAGCGGGGCCAGGTCAGTTAGGATAGTTACCGGGGTTTCATCAAAAATGCTCAGCGATTGCAACAGGGAAACCTTTTCAGTTACCGTCAGTTCATGCTGGGAAGAAGGAGACAACATAGCTAAAGATTATAGGCTTGAAAGATGGAACACACCATGCATTTGACTGCAGAAAAATAGCACAATAGCCGCACATGGCCAAACAGCCGTAAGCCGGCAGGGTGCCAATTCAAAAGCAGGTGAGCCCGGCAGCAGTGCAGTACGGATCATCGTTGCGTCGCACCGTTGTACTGCTGTGCAACCAGGGGCAGGTGCCCGTGTATGCACTTGTGGAACCTACACCATGAACATGCGGCCCCTTTTTCAACAACCGCTGCACTGCCCGGCCTTTTGATAAATATAAACGATTGGAAAAATACAGCCAGGCAGTGCATCATTTGCGCTTAACGACAGGTATGCCACTCTTACTGCTATTTGCAGCCCGAACAGAAAACGAATTGATTTCGGGAAAAATTGAAAGTTCTGCAAAGAAAACATAACTGACAGGTATAATCGTAGCCATCAAGCATCGTATACTTTACTGCCGCCCTTGCCCTGGCTTCCTCCGGGTCTGCACCGGCAGGTAGGGAACCGAGAAGCAGCAGCGTTGTCAGTGATTCGGTCGTGCACGCCATCAGCACAGCAGAGGTAGCGGTGGCTGCCCAGGTAGACGCGATAACGCCGACTGGCAAAGTGCTACCAACGACGACCCAGTGGCTAAATGCTCTCCACTCCTACCCTGTGCGTTTTCCATTTATCTACGGCTGCGCCTACTGGAAAGTGGATTATATCCACCAGAATAATGCGACAGAAGGATACGGGCGAGCCCCGCCCCGTGTAGAGTACACCGGGTATAAACGAGCGCCGGGAGCCAGATTAAACAAAATTGAGACCGCACCTCGGTGAGAATAAGCCAATTTGCAAAACTTACAATAAAATATTCGTTCTTAACCCGTTGATATATATCAATTTCACCGATCAACACATATTTTTTTATTTAATTTGATTGTCGATATTAAAATTGTATTAATTTACGCTTACTGCTTCGCCATTATTAGGATTTCTACCAAATATTAACTAAACCAAAATTAACAACATGAGAACACTGTTTCTCTGCATGGTGGCATTCTTGTGCCTGCGCCAGGCGGCCACCGCTCAAATTGCAGAAGTTTCCGGGAAAATTACCGACCAGAAAGGCGAGCCAGTCGCCGGCGCATCGGTCCAGGAAAAAAGTTCCCGTAAAGGCACCACCACCGACGTTAATGGTAATTTTAAGATGATGGCAAAGCCCGGTACCACGCTGATTGTCTCCAGCATCGGGTTCGAGAAACAGGAAGTGCCCGCCTCCAGCAACCTCACCGTTTTCCTGAAACCCACCAACCTTGCCCTGAGTGAAGTGGTGGTAACGGGTGTGGGAACAGCCACCAACAAAAGGAAAGTCGGCATCTCTGTCGAGTCCATCACCTCAGACAAACTGCCCAACACGCCTGCCGCAACGCTCGACCAGGCACTTATCGGTAAAATACCCGGTGCCCAAATATCCTCGGTATCCGGGAATCCCGGCGACAAAGTGAATATTGTACTCCGTGGCATTAATACCGTGCAGGGCGGCACAAGACCGCTTGTTATGCTGGATGGAATAGAAATTCCGTTTGAAAACCTGACGACCCTCGATCTCAGCCAGGTGGAACGGGTGGAAGTGGTACAGGGTGCGGCCTCTTCGTCGCTCTATGGTGCGCAGGGCGCGAACGGCGTGATCCAGATATTCACCAAGAAAGGAACCAAGGGAAAACTGAGCATCAATTTCTCCTCCAGCATCACCACCAATTCATTCATCAATGCCGGCCATTTCGGTAAAGCCGATAAGCACCCCTACCTTACCGATGCCAATGGCAATATTGTCGCAGCCGGAACCAACAGCAGCCTGGGCTATACAGCAGGGGACCAGATCAAAATAGACCCTGTACTGGGCATCATCAAGGGGTCCAATTCCATCGCTTATAAGTACGGCAGCGATGTGCCAGGTCTCACCCCCCTTGCACC
>JBBROE010000104.1:0-16290 GCA_038229695.1 Chitinophagales bacterium
AAGCAGAAACCCAGGCAACTGCTGCTGAAAACAGGAGCCGGGAAGGGGCTATCCATGAAGAAAGCCAGGCCAAAAGCCAGTCCTCCGCCAGCTTCAACGGCGCACACGAAGCTGCCGTTAAAGGGAAAAACAGCGCCAGTACTGAAATCCGCGAAAGAGAAGCCGCTGAAGTCCGCGAAAAGAACAATAAAGTGAGCCGGAATGCGTCTTTAAACAGCCAGGAAAAAGCGTCTGCTGACGGCTCTGTACAAGGCAGTTCGTCTGCCCGGGAAAGCGGCCAGGTTACTGTAGACGGCAGGGAGCAGGTTAACACCGCTTCACAGGTAAAAAATCGTGTTGCGGGAACTGCTTATGCATCAGAAAAGTCAGCGGTGAGCGCTTCTAAACGGACTGCCGCTTCGGTTAAAACCAATGCAGATGCCAACACTACAACTGTTGTGAAAGCAGGTACATCGGTAAAACCAGTTGTCCAGCCCAAGCCGGTTAACCTGAAGATAAACAGCCAGGTAAAAAGCAACGCAGGTATCACTATCAGATAATCAGCCAGGAGGTTCCCGGCCACCCGCCGCGAACCTCCTTCTAATATGCAGTAGCATCAGTTATGCACAGGCCACTACAGTTCTCTATTTTTCTCGGGGCAGTCACCATCTTCAGTTGCTTTAGTGCGTACGCCGGCAGTGGAAATACCTTTAAACTACCCGCCCAGGAAGTTGGCCTGATGGCCGCCCGGGATACCCTTCCCGGAAATACCAAACCAGCTCCTGAAGAAGCCAATGACAAGAAGGAATCCCTTATCAAAGAAGTACCAAGATCCCGGAAGCAGGTGAAACCGATCGCGGTTCCCGTGACCGTAACAGTGAAACCCATCCAGGTGATAAAACCCATCATCAAACCCATTATCCGGATAAAATCATAACCATTTTTTTGAAGTGATTCCTGTGAACCCGAACATCCTAATCCTGATTAAGTCACCTCAATCCCGATGAAAACTAAATTTCCAATCCTGTAAAACCAGATTCAATCCATGGGTATCCTGTTTACTCATCTTTTCATGACATGTTATGATTCAAATCTTTAAAAAACAGTACGCCTTTACCTGGCAAACATCCTTTTGAATAACTATACTTCTATTCCTTTGAAAAAACCTACAACGTCAGTACCATTCATTAACATTTTAATTATACCCGTATGAAACTTTATCTCCTAATTACCTTTTGCCTGCTGTCTGGATCCGGCCTTGTCGCGCAAGCTGATACCACGACAGCCCCGGCCGACAGTACCCCGGTCAAAAATACGTTTACTGTCGGACTGGTCTATTGCAACAATGCCAGCTATTACGGCCAGAAAGGCCTCGAAAAAAATCCTTATGCTGCAGTTGCTGCCAGCTGGCGGTTTACATCCGGTTTCTACCTGACCGGCCTTGCTTACCGTTTATTGAACGATAGCTCGGCTGCTGTATCCGCGGAAAGCCTGGGCGCCGGGTACAGTTTCAAAATGAGCAAGCACCTCTCGGCGGATATCGGCTACAGCCACACGGTTTACCCCACTTATTCACCTTTCATCCAGGCGGCCAACCCCGACAACGCGACTGCTTCACTCACCTATGAGAACTGGTTGTCGACCAGAGTGAATATAGATTACGCGTTCGGCAAAACGCAGGATTATTTTGTAACTGCCGGTACCGGTAAACAAATCAACCTGGGGAGTATTTCGCCTAAGGATATCATTACCCTCACCCCGGAGCTATCCGTTACCGCCGGGACGCAGCGCTTTTACCAGACCTATGTTACCGAACTGCGTAAAAGAGACAGTGTACTAGGCGTGCCCCTGCCACCATTGCTCGGTGGTTCTTCTTCCGGCTCTTCCGGTTCTTCATCTGCCAAGACTACCAGTACTACCCAGTTTAACCTGTTGTCCTATACCCTTAAATGTCCGCTGGCGTATAACCGTTCCCGGTATGTAGTTGAACTGGCAGCACAGTTTTCCGTGCTCAGCAATAAGGTGCAGAACACTGCCGGGAAGGTAAACTCCTTTCTTACAGCCAGTTTTTACTATCAATTCTGATATCCTATGAATGTCCTGATTGTAGAAGATGAACGCTCGATGGCCCTTGAAATGGAAGCCTTCCTCAAAAAGGCGGCTTACCATTGTGAAATCGCCTTTTCCGGCCGGCAGGCCCGGCAGCTGATGGAAGCAAACCCATTCAACTTTATCCTGCTCGACCTGGGGCTGCCTGACCAGGATGGCCTCGACATTTTGCAGCAGGCCAAGAAAGTCTGCCCCGAAGCCTCCTACATCATCCTTACCGCACGGGGCAACTTGGAAGACCGTATCCGGGGGCTTGACCTGGGCGCCGACGACTACCTGCCTAAACCGTTCTCCCTGCTGGAACTTCAATCGAGGATGCAGGCCATCACGAGGCGCAAAAGCGGGCTGAAAGATTCCCTGGTTATGCTCGGCGATTTTACGGTGGACCTGCAACGCCGCAACGTGCTGTACAACGGGTACGAAGTTGATTTATCACGTAAAGAGTTCGACTTGTTCAGCTACCTGTTGCTGCATAAGAACCGGCCCCTCACGCGGGTACAGTTAAGCAGCCATGTGTGGGGCGACCTGTCGGACGATGACTACGATTCCAATTTTATTGATGTGCACATCAAAAATATCCGGAAGAAACTAGTTGTGCATGCGCCTGTGGAATTCCTGCAAACCATTCGCGGGATCGGGTATAAAATTAAATGCTGATCGTGAAATTACTGAGCAAGCTCACGCTGTTTACTGCCTTGTCCAAGATCCTCCTGGTGCTGCTGTTTATCTGGCTGCTCCCTGGCCTGGTAAAAGATGTGGCTTCCTCGTATACCAGTGCGAATCTCCAGGAGCAGGAGAAAAAAGTATTGACCAATATACGCAGGAACGGTATCGATTTTTACTTTGAAGGCGATTCCAGTTATGGCAGTTATACGATGTTAAAAGAGGAGTACATTTCGCTGGAACCGGTACCGGCTGGCGTGTACCGTGACAGCATACAGACTTCCCGGCGAATCATCGAAACCGATACGATGGACTACCGTATCCTTACCCATGCCTTTCAATACCACAACAAGACCTATCTCCTTGAAATCGGGAAGACCCTCGCATCAATCGACCAGTATACCCGGCCCCTGCAGAAAGTAGCGTTGTATGCGCTCACCCTGCTCATTGTTTTAAGCCTGGTGGCCGACCTTATTTTTACCCGAATCCTGCTGCGCCCGCTCGGTGTAATCATCCGGACAAAACTTTTGCACCGCAAATTTCCGTTCCGGGAAACGCTCAGCCCCATAAAAACCAGTACGGCGGATTTTACCTATCTGGATAATGCGCTCATCGAGCTGATGGGCAGCGTAAAAGAAGCGTTTGATAAAGAGAGGGAATTCACGTCTAATGCATCGCACGAACTGATGACGCCCATCAGTATTCTTCAGACCAAGATCGAAAACCTGATGGGGGAGGAGAGTCTTTCCGATGACGCGCAGGACAAAATTGCTGCCATGCTCACCACCCTTAACCGCCTGAAAAAAATTGTAACATCGCTGCTCCTCATTTCACGAATCGACAATGACCAGTATGTGCGCAAAGACACCGCCGGCCCGGGACAGCTGGTGAGCGAAGTGGCCAGGGAACTGGAAGACCGGCTTGCCGCGCGGAACATCAGTTTTACGGCCGGTTTGTCCGGCGCGGTGATCATAAAAGAGCTCAACCATGATTTGCTTTTCCAGTTGCTTTATAACCTGGTAAATAATGCCATCCGTTACAACCGAGAAGGTGGCCGGATCCAGGTGTCGGATAGCGTTGAATCCGGCAATTATATCCTGCATATTAGGGACACGGGGGTGGGTATTGCTGAAGCTGACCTGCCGCTGATATTTAACCGGTTTAAGAAAAGCAGCGGAGCGGCAGGAGAGGGGTATGGCTTGGGCCTCGCAATAGTGAAAAGCATTGCATCCTATCACCATATTGGTGTCACGGTACAATCCAAGCCGGGTTCCGGCACTACGGTGAACCTGCATTTCCCGCAGTCGATGATACTACCTGCCGCAACGATGCAGCCGCTCAATGCCTAATCATTGGCCCCGAAAAAATCGGGATTGTTGCAAATGTATTCCACGGGTATGTCGATCGATAACGTACAACCCTGGCCGGGCGCCGACATGACATCAAAATCGCCGGAAAATAATTCCACCCTCCGCCTGATATTGGCCAACCCGATCCCGTCCCGCATCTGCTGAACGTTGAACCCCACTCCATTGTCCCGAATCTGCATCTGCATAACCCGGCTCCTTATTTTTACGGCCACTTCAATGGCCGACGCGCCGGAGTGCTTCACAATATTGTTCAGCTGCTCCTGCATGATGCGGTAGAGGTTGAGTTGCAAATCCTGGCGCAGGTCACAATCGAGCACCCGCTTGTCGAATTGGATCGAAACGTCGTAACGCTTGTCTGGATTTATACTTTCAATCAGCTGGCTGATGGAATCTTCCAGGTTGGTGTCATCAAAAAAAGCAGGGGCAAGCCGATGGGAAAGATTCCTGATTTCATCCAGCGCCATCCGGATGTATTCCATGCTTTGGTGGAAGGATGGTCGGGTGGCGCTGGAAACCTCTTTGGCAACATTGCCCAGGCTCATCTGCGCCGCCGCAAGAATCTGGCAAACGTTATCGTGCAGCTCACCTCCAATTTCGTACCGTTCATCTTCCTGGGTTTTTATGATGGCGTTTGTGATACGCAGCTCAAGCTTTGTTTTTTCGGTAATGTCGATGGCAATGACCGACCTGCACCGGCGATTATTGATTTCTACCGGTGTGCTGTAAATCTCCACATCAATTTGTTCACCTGATTTTTTAAGATGGCGGAAGACGCCCGAAAACATACGATTGGGAAAGCTGTGGGCACGGACGAATGCCTTTGCTGTCATTTCGCGATCGGTCTCCCTCCGCAGATCATACAGGTTCATTTGCAGGAATTCTTCTTTCGAATAGCCATAATGCGTCAGCGCAGCATTATTTACCTGGATAAATTTCAACGACTCTACATCGTATACCCACATTGGCTGCGGGCTGAGATTGAAAAGCTGGCTGTACTTTTTCTCCGAGTCTTCTATCCTGAGGTTGGCTTTCCAACGTTCAATGGCATAGATGATACTTTTATACAGGATTGGGGCATTCAGTTCATCTTTCAGCAAATAATCAGAAATGCCGATGTTGATCGAACGGATACCAAAGCTCACATCTCCATACCCGGTCAAAACGATGACCGGGCAACAAAGGCGGGAGTGACCGAGGATCGCCTCAATCAGCTCCATAGCGCTTTTATCGGGCAGGCTAAGATCAAGTAGCACCACATCGTAATACTCCTGCTCATTATCAAGGATGGCTGCTGTCTCCCGAAAGGTTTCTGCAACCCTGATCCCGACAGTCTCCATTTGGTCATGGATAAATGCTTCAATTAAGGTGGCGTCACCGGGATTATCCTCCACTACAAGGATACGGCGCAAGACTTTGTCTTTGATCATGGATGAAGGTTAACTGCCGGCAGCGTTACTATCGAGATCCAGAAATTTTCTATGGTAGTGACCACTTTCAGGAAATTGTCAGCATCCACCGGTTTCGTGATATAACAATTTACATGGTTTTTATACGACTCGGTAATATCCCTTTCCGATGAAGATGTGGTAAGCATTATCACGGGGATTTGTTTAAGGCCATCCGTAGCCTTCAGCTCCCTGAGTACTTCGTGTCCATTTTTTCGCGGGAGGTTTACATCAAGGAGGATCAGGTCGGGAATATCTGCGTTTACGTATTCATTTTTTTTGAGCAGGAAGTCCATCGCCGCCTTCCCATCATTTACCACGCTTACCCGGTTTACAATACGTCCTTCTTTGAGGGCTTCCAGGGTGAGAAAGATATCCCCTTCATTGTCTTCGACCAGCAGAATATGAATATTACGCATTTCCGATGGGGATTTGTTTACTAAATGTAACATAAAACCGGCTTCCCCCTTCTGTTTTAGATTCTACCCTGATGTGACCACCGTGACGGGCGGTAATGTTTTTACAGATAGCAAGTCCCAGGCCGGTACCTCTAAACCGTGCATCCTGGTCAAGCCGGGTGAAGGGCTCAAATATGCGTCCCGTCTTGGTTTCATCGATACCGATGCCGTTGTCTTCGACGCAGTATTGAAAGCAGTCGTCGAGCTCCATACCCCGTATGATGATATGCGGCCGGGAATCCTCGTGCTGGTACTTTAGCGCATTGGATACCAGGTTTTGAAACAATGCTTTTATAGCCGTCCGGTAGCCGTTTACTGCAGGCAGGTTAGCATATTGTACAACCGCATTTTTTTCCTCGAGTACATTTTTCATCAGCGCTTGCACTTCTTCCATCAGGCGGGTCATGTTGATCTTTTCGGCAGGTTGTGAATCGGCCGAAGTGCCCGCGTATACCAGCAAATCATCAATCAGAGCCGTCAACCGTTTGGCACCATCGTTGGCCATCCGGATATATTTTCCTCCACGTACATCCAGTTGTGAAGCATATTCCTTTTCCAGGATTTGAGTGAAAGCGGTAACCATCCGGAGGGGCTCCTTCATATCATGCGATGCGATATAGGCAAAGTCTTTCATCTGTTCTGCATACGCCGTTAGTTTCACCTGTGAAGCAGCCAGCTCCAGGTTGCTCTTTCGGAGTTCGAGTAGCCGCATGACCTGGGACGAAAGGCTTTTAAGGCTCATCCGCTGCTGGTCGCTGAGCGTTCTTGGCTGGTGATCGATCACGCACAGCGTACCGAGTGCCATTCCGGCTTCAGTCACAATCGGCATTCCGGCATAGAAAACGATGTAAGGATCCCCGGTTACCAGTGGGTTATCCCTGAATGCCTCATGGTGCCGGGCATCCTGGATTTCCATGATGTCACCGGGCGTATTGATGGCATGTGCACAAAATGAATGATCACGCGAGCCACCATCAGAAAGCAAGCCGATTTTGCTTTTGAATTGCTGGCGATCGCTGTCGATAAAAGTGATGGTCGCTGCCGGCGTACCGCAAAGCATCGCGGCAATCCTGGTAATGTCATCATATGCCTGCTCAGGCAGGGTATCCAGGATATGATATAGGTCTAAACTGGCCTGTCGCTCTTTCTCATTTACCGGTATCACTGCTGCACTCACATCTGTTTTTTTATGGTAAAATAGAACCGGCTACCTTTTCCTTCCTCAGCGCTTACCCATATGTCGCCATCCATGGTTTCTACTATCTTGCGGGCGATCGCCAGCCCCATACCGGTTCCGGGGTATACGCCCTTTGCATGTAAACGCTGAAATATGACGAATATTTTTTCGTAGTATTCGCTGCTTATCCCGATACCGTTATCGGCAACTGCAAACTGCCAGTGCGTGTCCTGATCAACGGCTGAAACCCTTATTACGGGATTCACATCCGGCCTCGTGAATGTAAGCGCGTTGGCAATAAGATTCTGGAACAGCTGCCGCAACGGGCTTTTATTACCCTTGACAACCGGCAGCCTGTTCACCTGCAGCCGGGCCTGTTTTTCCTGAATCTGTTGCTGGTAGAGGACAAGAATCTCATCAATGACTACATTCAGATCAACGTCCTCCTTTTCGTGCTCCTGCCTGTTAATACGGGAATATTCGAGGAGGTCCAGGATGATCTGCCTCATTCTTTTCGCTCCATCGACGGCAAAGTGGATGTATTTGCGGGCATCGGGGTCGAGTTTGCTGTCGTATTTTTTTTGCAGCTGGGTCAGAAATCCCGTCACCATCCGCAACGGCTCCTGCAGGTCATGGGAAGCCACATAGGCAAATTGTTCCAGTTCCCGGTTCGACAGGGTGAGCTCTTCCGCTCGCTTTTCCAGCAACCTTTCCTTTTCTTTCAGGTTACTGATGTCCTGCACTGCCCCAATCATCCGCACCGGCTTTTGGTCAGCATCCCGGAGAATAAATCCTTTGTCGTATACATCAGCATAAGTTCCGTCTGCGCGTTGAAAACGGTATTCCCTGTCCATGAAATACTGATTTGGATCTGCAAACCGCAGTTCAAATTCAGCTTCTATCCCCGGTCGGTCCTCCGGGTGAACATGGTCCATCCAGAAACCAATCTGTTCTATCGACGGGTCGACGGTATACCCGAATACTTTTTCCATATTCTGCATCGATCGCGTCACTTGCCCCGTCAGCAGGTTCCAGTCCCAAATGATGTCGCTGGTTGCCCTGCTCACCAGGTTGTACCGGTCATTACTTACCCGCAGCGCTTCTTCTGCCTGCTTTTGCCCCGTCACATCCCTTTCAATCGATATCCAATGCGTAACCCATCCTTTCTCATCGGCAACCGGGCTGATCGAGAAATAAATCCAGAACGGCGTACCATCCTTTTTATAATTAATGGTGGTGAGAGATGCGGGTTTCCAGCGTCGAAGTGTTTCACCCAATTTTTTCAACTCGTCGAAATCGGATTCCGGGCCCTGTAAAATCCTGGGTGTCTGCCCGATTAATTCCGTTAACGTGTAGCCGGTCATCCGGGTAAATGCGGCGTTGCAGTAAATTATGGCGGGCCCGGGGTGGTCGAGTGGTTCAGCAGCGGTGATGAGTACGGAATCATGCGTATTAGTAATGACAGATTCCAGTAATTTGGAATGGGCTTCTTCCTTTCTTTGCCTGGTTACATCCTGCATGGCACCAACCATTTTATAGGCTTTGCCGCTCTCATCGCGCATGATGAATGCTTTGTCGGAAATTACTGCGTACCTGCCATCGGATTTTTGAAAAGCATATTCATCTTTCCAGATAAAAATACCCGGTTGCCGGAGGGCCCCGGTAATGCTTTCACGAATCCTGGCCCGGTCCGATGGTTTTAACAGAAGTTCCCAGCTGTCATAGCTTTTCAATTGTTCAACCGGTAAGCCAAAAATACTTTCAAAGCTGCCGCCCCAGGTTACTTCTCCTGAAAGAATATCCCATTCCCATACGGCGTCATTTGTGGCTTTACCGATATTTATATACCGTTCATTGCTTTGCCTGAGGGCAAGTTCATTTTCTTTTTTTGCAGTGATGTCCAGTAGTATACCATCGATCTTCTTCTCTCCTGATTTACTTTCCCTGCTTACCGTCAGGCTTTCAATGAAAAAAAGCGGAGACCCGTCCCGGCGCTTCATCATCCCTTCATGATTTTGCATTTGCATACCTTCGGCGACAGATTGTAAAAATGACGATCTTTCCTCACGGGAAAAATAGAGGTCGTCCTGGTTCAACAACAAGGCTTCCACTGAATCGTAACGGAGCATTTCGGCGAAAGCCTGGTTACAGTCGACCACCTTTCCTGAGAAAGTGGACTGGTAGACACCGGCGAGGCTTTGTTCATAAAGACCCCGGTATCGCTTTTCACTTTGCCGGATAGCCTCTTCAGCTTCGATTCGTTGGGTTATGTCGGTTATTGATCCTACCAGCCGGATGCAACTGCCACTGTCGTCAAATACCGGTGTGATTGATGCCCGGCCTACTTTCAAACCAGTAGCCGTGTAGTTCCGTTCTTCCCACTCAACCGTTGCAGCGGTTGAAATGGCTTTTTTATACCTGGCCAGGACCCCCGGCCAGTTTTCGGCGGGGATGATTGCCGACGCTTCTTTGCCCAGCAGCTGCCCGGGTGCTACACCCAGGGTTTCGAAACATTGCTGGTTCGCAGAGATAAACAGGAAGCGGTCATTGCTGTTTACGCTCAGTAAGAATAAACAGTCGGTGACAGAATTGTAAATAACCGAGAGCTGCTGTTCATTCAGGAGGATGCGCTGCTCTGTTTCTTTCCTTGCCGTAATATCAGTTGACACGGCAATGATCCCATTCACATTGCTGTTGTGGTCAAACACCGGTGACATGGTGATAAATATCGGGAATACCTGTTCACTGTTTCTCTTAGCCAAAAGCTCCCCCTCCCAACTGCTCCCGTGTTGTATTTGTTCCAGGGCCTCTTTCCAGGCTGTTTGATGTCCGTCGGCGGGTAAAAGGCGGAGCAGGTTGTACCTCATGGCTTCGATGGCGGCCCAGCCATAAATTTCTTCCGCTGCCTGGTTCCAGTAGGTAATCATGCCATAACTGTCGGTGGCGATAGTCGCCTGGCCGATCGTATTAAGTAGTTTAACTTTGAACTCGTTGCTTTGTGCCGCAGATTTCCGGTCCGTAATATCCTGGCAGGTTCCAATAGCCTTCACGGCTTTACCTGTGGCATCCCGCATAATAATCCAGCGTTCCTCTACAAATTTTTCTGTACCCGCCGGCGTGATGATACGGTGCTCAATCGCGTTGCTCCCCGAGTTATCAAACGAAATTTTTAATGCGCTGTCTACGCGCGCACGGTCCACGGGATGTACATAATCCAGGAAACCAGGATGTGAAACTTGAAATTTGCCGGGGTCAAGCTCAAAAATGCGGAAGGTTTCGTCTGACCAGGTGACTTGCAGGGTTTGCAGATCGGTCTCCCAGCTGCCCACCTTGGCCACCTGCTGGGCTGTGGCAAGCCGGGCTTCGCTTTGTGCAATTTTTTCGCGCGCAATTTTTCGCTCCGTGATATCCCGCGCGATGACCGATGAACCGGCAACAGTGCCTTCGGTAGAGGTGATGGGAGATACACTGACAGATAAATAAATAAGGCTGCCATTTTTTGCCCGGTATTCGGCATCAAATGTCTTAACGCCCTTGTCAGGGGCCGTATATAAGGCACGATCGGCTGCCTGGTCCTGATTATTGGTGTTGATGACCAGGGACAATGGTTTTCCCGTCATTTCTCCTGCGCTGTATCCAAAGATTTTTTCCGCCCCGAGGTTCCATGACGTGATGATACCATCCGTATCGGTGGCGATGATGGCGAGCCCGATCGTGTGCAGCAAGGCGGATTTAAAGGCATCTTCCGCAACGTCAGTTTTTGAAGGCTCGCCGTCGGTGCCGGAAAGGGGAGAGGCTGGTATGGATTTTTTCCTGTTCATAATTGGATTGTTTGCAGCGGCTACAGGTTAACGCTTATTAGGAAATAGGCCTGGTTCCGAACCCAAATTCTGCCCTGGTACAAAGGTAAAGGTTCCGCGCATTTGCGCTTTAAAAAATGACATGTCACCGCGGTCAAGTCATCTTTTCCAAACAGCTTCTTTCAAATTCTTCTGCGGATTAAGCGGTGGGGAGATGTACCCTATTTAATTTCTGAGAATGTGACAGGTCTTTCCCATTCTTTGTACATTTAATCGCTAATAAATTGCTAAGCAAACATGAAAGTTAATTCGAGACCCGTTCCGTTTATTGTCGTGATGGCTTGCTGCCTCTTCAGCCTGATAGCAATAGTTTATGTGGCGATAGCAGGCAAGGAGATCCTGGCACCATTCATATTTGCCATCTTATTTTCGCTCCTGCTACTTCCTGTAGCAAAATTTTTCGAAAAAAAATGTCGGTTTTCAAGAGGCATAGCATCCCTGCTGGCCATCATAGTCCTGGTGGTGAGCATTGCGGGGGTGGGTTATTTTTTAGGAGCGGAGCTGGCCAGGCTGGGAGACGACTGGCCGCAGTTCAAAGCCCAACTCGACAGCTCATCAGAAGATCTGAAAACCTGGGTGTCGCACACTTTTCATATCACCGCCACCAAGCAGAAGCATATGATGAACGATGCCACCAGCAATATAGTCGGTACGGGCACCGCCATCGCTGGCCAGACCCTGCTTTCACTTTCGTCCATCCTGCTTTCTCTCATCTTCACGTATATATTCAGTTTCTTCTTTTTGTTATACCGAAACCTCATACTTCGCTTCCTGGTGCATGTTTTCCAGGGCAGGAACCAGGAAATTGTGCATGATATCATCGAACAGGTACAGTTTATCATCCGAAAATATATCATCGGCCTGTTACTGGAGATGCTGATCGTAGCTGGGTTTATTTCTCTGGTGTTTACCTTACTGGGCGTCAAATATGCCTTGTTGCTGGGCGTCATGACTGGTATTCTTAACCTCATTCCCTACCTGGGCATCTTCACCGGGTTGGCCATCAGTGCGCTGATTACGTTTGCCACCGCTACCTCGGCCAGCTCGGTCATCTGGGTGGCTTTGACCATCTTCGGTACCCATGTCGTGGATTCCAATGTGCTGCTGCCGGTTATTGTTGGATCCAAAGTTAAAATCAACGCCATGATAACTGTGATGGGTGTCGTGATCGGCGAACTGATTTGGGGCATTCCCGGCATGTTCCTTTCCATCCCCGTAATCGCAGTGCTTAAAATCATTTTTGATAGGGTGGAAGCCATGAAACCATGGGGTCTTCTGCTGGGTGAAGATGATCCCAAAACGGAGCCCCTGATCGATAGGCTGGAAGGTGATCCGCCATCATTGGAAAAAAAGATGGTGGATGAACCCGAATGATCGACCGCGTTACAAGTTTCCGTCAACGCTAATGCTGCCAAATATCATCTGTTTTTCGTTTTGGAACAGACACGCTTATTGTTGCCACCGCCTCCCGTCTGGCGCGGAAAACCATGGGAGGGGTATTGGATGATGCAACCCTGCAACGGGTTCGGAAATCCATGGAAGAAGGGAGCGCCATAGTCAGCCGCGAAGAAACTGTGTACGGCATCAATAATTTTTGAATTGCTGACGGCCTGCCAGGCCATCGAATTCCGCAAGCCGCTTCGAAGCAGCGTACTGCTTCAATTTGCACATACCCATGTACGTGAGCAGGTAAGCTTTTCCGGGGAAGACCGGATCTTTACCGAGGATATCGCGGCCGTTGCCGATATGATAAGCGATTTCTCTTTTGTTCAGCGCCTGGCCGACCTTTCGCACACCCGCGGAATGGAATTGAACCGGGGTTTCCAGGAATTCTTGCTGGAATAACAGTCACATGAGCGCACGCGCGCAAGCCGGGGAATGGCTATTCAGGCGGGTTACCCGCACTGTTGATGCTGTCTGCAATACGCTTTGCCTTGTCGTACACCTGCAGCACCTGCCCATTTTTAAAAGTTATTTCACACCCGTGGTTGTGTTCACTGTTCCCATAATCTATCCGTAAAATTTCCGTGGCATTGATGTAAATAGAGTCCGTGCCGCGACCGTTGTTGGGCGTTACCTTAATCAGTTTCATAGCTTGTTAATTTTGAATCCCGGGTACAATCCGGGCTGGAAAACCTGCATCCCGCTGTAAAGATATTTATCATCCGCGTCCAAAACGTGCGTATCGGACGTTCCGGGTTTAAAATCCCGGGGAAGGTCTATATTTCATGCCATCACCCGCCCGGCGCGTAAGCACCTGTTGGAAGTGATAGCTGCGTGAAAGCCGCCCCGCGCAACCCGTCGGACCGGTCGGAAACAAAGGGGGTATAAAAAAGGAGCCCTCGCGGACTCCTGCTGAAACTAATAACGGTGATACCCATACCGGTCGTGATCCCGGTCGTGCCGGTCATGATCGCGGTGATACTCATGGTGCCCGTAGTAAGGTCTTCTTTCTACATAACAACCCGAAAAAGTTATTGCCATCAGCCCGGCGATCAATGTCATCAATGCGTAGCGCTTTTTCATAATATAATTTTTCGTTAAGTCAACCCGGAAAAGCTTTTTCCCTTTCCAGTATATGAGACGCATAAACGGTGCGAAAGCTTGTTAAGGGTATGTTGTAACTGCGGCAGTAGCGTGGCCTGGGTGCGTACGCTTTTGCGGGCCTGCCGGCCACCATTTTTTTTATTTAACTTTAGTTTGCACCGATGACGTATTTAACATTAATTTTCGGGTATTAAAACATCAACCATGAACAACAGAAACGGCGGTATCGTCTATTTCCTCCTCGGAATTTATACCTTGCTGATTAGCTGGCACTACAACCATTCCATCATCCTGCTGGTGGTTCATTACATTATCTGGCCATTGTACCTGCTGTATGAACTGCTGAAGGGTAACCTGTCGCACGACTTATGGCGAACCATACCCGCTTCCTATTTTAATTGATTTCGGCCGGTCTTACTTAGTCCTGGAAGCCCGGTTAAAAACGGTAAATATGAAAAAGACAGCTCCCCCAATCACGATACAGGCAACCGTCAACGCTCCCCTCGCGAAAGTGTGGGAATACTGGACTACGCCTTCGCATATCATGAAATGGAATCACGCAAGTGACGACTGGTACACGCCCCATGCAGAAAACGATCTGCGGAAGGGCGGCGGGTTCAGGTCGACCATGGCCGCCCGCGACGGGAGTTTCTCATTCCAGTTTTCCGGAACCTATACCGAAGTGACGCCAATGTCATTCATCGCCTATATCCTCGCCGATAACCGGCAGGTGAGCATTACCTTCAGGGCAGTTGGCGATACTACCACCATTGAAGAGACCTTCGACCCCGAACAGGAAAACAGCCGGGGCCGGCAACAGGAAGGATGGCAGGCGATACTCAATAATTTTGCGAACTATACCGGGGCCGGTTAACCCAATTCAAGGATCCTGATGAAAGAATTTGTAAGCAGGAAAGTTTTTCTCCGCAACGCAGTGCTCCTCCTCGCCGGAAGTGCATGGCTGCGTTTTCCTCCTAAAAAAAGAATCAGTTTGTCATTTTCCACTTTGGGCTGCCCCGAGTGGTCCTTCAGTGAAATCACCAGCTTTGCGGCCCGGCATGGCTACCAGGGTGTCGAGTTCAGGGGCCTCCGTGAGCAAATGGATCTCACCAAAGCCAGTGCTTTTGCCAATGACCAGGCGCTTACCGCCAGCGTGGACGAATTAAAACGCAAAGGCCTGCGCGTGGTAAACCTGGGTTCGTCGGCCAGTATGCATGAGGCCGACCCCGGGAAAAGACAGCAAAATCTCGATGAAGCCAGAAGCTATATCCGGCTGGCAGCGCGGCTGGACTGCCCGTTCATCCGCGTCTTCCCCAATACCCTGCCGGCCGGAAGCGAACGGCAGGCAGCTCTCGGCAGAATTGTCGATGGTTTGCGGGAATTATCCGCCACCGCTTCGGACCACGGCGTCAAAATACTTATGGAGACGCATGGTGACCTGGTAAAAAGCGACGAAATCGCCGCCGTAATGGAGGCGCAGGCTCCCGCACAGGCCGGGCTGGTATGGGATGTGGCCAATATGTTTACGATCACCGGCGAAGACCCGGCCACCGTCTACAAAAAATTAAAACCTTATATTTTTCATACCCACATCAAAGATGCCGTTACAACAGGCAGCCAGCTAACCTACACCCTTCCCGGGAAAGGGAATGTGCCCGTGTTCGAAGCCATACGGCTGCTCGAAGCGGGCGGCTACCGCGGGTATTATAGTTTCGAATGGGAGAAACGCTGGCACCCCGAACTGGCCGGCCCTGCCACCGCCCTGGCCGAATACCCACAAATTATGCGGGAAATGTTTGACGAATGACCGTGATCATCCAGCCGGGGCGTATTTTAATGAACGCTCAGCCGTAAATTGATTTTATTTGCCCCTATAAACAAGCCAACGATCTATGCCAGGCGATACCTTGCACCTCAATAACAGGGCAGAAAAGAAAAACACCTACGACGCTATTGTAATCGGGTCCGGGATCAGCGGTGGCTGGGCGGCCAAAGAACTCTGTGAAAAAGGACTGAAAGTGCTGATGCTCGAAAGGGGCAGCAACGTCATTCACCCGGCCTATCCCACCGCCACCAAAGATCCGTGGGAATTTCCCCATCACATAACACTCAGCAACGCCGATAAAAAAGATCACGCGGTACAAACAAGGCATTACTCTTACCGCGCAGACAATAAACATTTTTATATCAACGACACCGAAAATCCCTATGCAGAATCAAAGCGGTTCGACTGGATTCGGGGAGACATCGTTGGCGGCCGTTCCCTGCTCTGGGGCCGCGCATGTTACCGCTGGAGCGATTTTGAATTTGAAGCCAACGCGAGAGATGGCCATGGAACTGACTGGCCTATCCGTTATAAAGACATTGCTCCATGGTACGATTATGCGGAAGGCTTCGCTGGTGTCAGTGGCAACCGCGATGGTATCGCCAGCCTGCCGGACGGCGTTTTCCAGCCTCCGTTCCAGATGAACTGCGTGGAGACCGATTTCAAACAAAGAGTGGAAAAATTATATCCCGACCGCCGGGTAATCATGGGAAGAACTGCCAACCTTACCCAACCGGTAAAAGGCCGTGGCCAGTGCCAGGCACGTGATCTCTGCCACCGCGGTTGTCCCTACGGCGCCTACTTCAGCACCAATGCCAGCACGTTGCCCGCAGCCTTTGCCACCGGCAACCTCACGT
>JBBROE010000105.1:0-16148 GCA_038229695.1 Chitinophagales bacterium
CGCCGAACACAGAAGAGCCGTCGACCCGTACGGCACCGGTCAGGAAGAATTGGTTGCGGTATTTAAAATTCTGCTGCACGAAAGCGCCGGATACGGAGATTTCGCTTCGGTCATCCGTACCCGGTATGATAGTACTGGCACCGTTTACGACTTGCACGAAAGGCGCCAGGCCACGTCCCTGGTACAACAGGTAGTTGTTTTTTTCATACTGTTGCGAGTAGCCCACCTGCGTTACGGAGTTAACGCTGCGGGAAATGTCTATGCTGTACGTGGCATTGAGGTCGTGATTGATGGCAAAGAAGTTATTGGTGGCTGCACTAGCATACCCGTTTTGTGTAGGATCCAGCGTTGGCCCCCCACCCCAGAATGCCGTGCTGACATTATAAGCGAATGGAGGAATATAGGTCGACCCGTTTTGCGCGTAATTGTCTATCCCCATCGTATAATCAATCGTGAGGTGGTTGATGGGCTTCAGTTTAAAACCCAGGTTGGCAATCACCCGGTTGGTTACCTGCCGCTGCTTGATGTCTTCAATTACGGAAACGGGGTTCGCCCGGCCGCGCTCTCCCACTGCCTGTATGTTACCCAGCGCATCCCGCAGGAAGATATTATGAAAGTTACCGATGATATTAATCGAATTCAACGGGGAATAAAATGAATTGCCATCAGGTTTTTCGTTGGAGGTGCTGTTCACGTAGTTTAGGCCGATGTTGAAACTCATCCACTTATTCAGTGTCTGATCCAGGTTGCTGCGAAAACTGAAGCGCTGAAAATCGGTATTGCGTACAATGCCCTGGTTGAAGAAGTAGGAGCCCGATACATAATATTTGGTTTTTTCCGTACCACCGCTTACGGAAACTGTGTTATCGGTGCCGAGCCCGGTGTGGTAGATATAATCCTGGTAATTGTAACGGGTCACCGGCGTGGTGGTGGTTAACGAAGGGGAAAGGATATCCTGGGTCTGTGCACCCGGCCCATCAGTGGGCCCACCGAACTTTACCGGTGCCTGGTTAACGCCCACTTTTTTCCGGAGACTGCTGGCCATGAAACTGGTACTGAAGCTCACGCGTGGAGCACCCGTGCGGCCCTTCTTGGTAAATATCTGCACCACCCCTGCGTTGGCCCGACTGCCGTAAATAGCCGCCGCTGCTGCGCCGTTGAGTACTTCGATGCGGTCAATATCCTGCGGGTTAATATCTACCAGCCTGCTCTGCCCAATCGTACCGACCACCTGCGAACCGTCATAGCCACCCTGGGTATTTGTAACCCGGTTGGTGGCATTGTTCACAATAACCCCATCGATAATGTATAAGGGTTCGGATGAAGAAGAAATGGAGCTGATGCCCCGGAGGCGGACGGAAATACCCCCGGCCGGGTCACCGGAGTTCTGGCTAATCTGCGCACCTGCTGTTTTTCCCTGCAGGGCAGCGAGTACATTACCGGTGGCACCTTTGGTAAGTTCATCAGCGCTTACCGAACTGATATAGCTGCCAAGCTGCCGGCGGGTGGTGCCCGCAGACGTTCCGGTAACAATCACTTCGTCAAGTTTTGAGACTTTTCGGGTGAGCGTCACGTTCAGCACATAATCCCGCGGAGCGGAAATGGCAATGACGGTGTCCTTCTCCAGGTAGCCAATGCCCGAAAAAATAAAGGTATGGTTGCCCTGGGAAAGTGCGGCCGACAACTGGAAACTCCCGTTGCTGCCCGTGGTACTGCCTTTCCCCGCACCAGAAATCACCACTGAAATTCCCGGGAGTGTGCTGCCGCCTTCATCTGTAACGGTACCGGTTACCCTGATTTGTGCCTGGCCCTGGCTGGCGGTAAGCAGCAACAAAAAAAGGCCAAAGATGCCCGGCCGGTATGGCCGTAATGCAAATAGTAATCGTTTCATGCAGTTGAGTTTTGGTGTGAGTAGTAATGGTTCGCCATTGCCGCTTCCTGGAAAATCGGGGAAAAGTACAATGTTGCAGGCGGATTCAATGGGTGGATTGACCAGCGGCAGGAATACGGCTCAAAACCGCAGCCGGACGGGATGAATGACGGTTAAATTAGCATCAGTGCAGGCAGGAACAACCAGGACATGAGTTTATTCGGGTCGCAGGATTACGCATATTCAAATATACGCAAAAGTTTTACCCTCCTCTCCTTTCAGCGGTTACCGGGCTTAACCCGGCTCACCACTGTAACGGGGACTTCCTAATCTGAACGGGAGCATTGTTTAAAAAAGGCTGAGCTGGTACTGGTGTCTGCCGGTTTTTGAAGGCGTGGTAAGTTTCGCCGGCGGAGTGGAGGACAGCACAAAAAGAGGTGTGGCCCTGTCCCGCGGCGCTGCCATCATTACCAGCCCGGCAGCATGAGGTTGAAACAGGGCTTCTACTGTTTCAGGGCGGTTATTTTCTTTTGATAAGTGAGATAAAATTAAATGTGTCAGGAAGGGAGATCTGTGCCCGATAAAAAGCTGCAGCGCCTGGGCATTGGAAAGATGCCCGTGTTTGCCTGATATCCGTCTTTGAAGAAAGACGGGATACCGGCTGGCGGCGAGCATGGCTTCCTCGTAATTACTCTCCAAAAATACGGCGTGGCATTGCTTGAAATAACGCGCAACGTGGGCGCATGGCTGGCCAATATCAGTAAACACGCCGGCCGTGCTGCCATAGCCCTCCACAATTACGCTGTGCGGATCTGCTGCGTCATGAAATTTCGGAAAAGCGGTCACTGTAAGCCGGCCAATCGTGATCGGAACGAATCGCTCGAAAAAAACTACCTGGTCGAGTTCAAGACCTGCATGGCTTAATGTAATTGCCGTTATATATACCGGTACACTTAATTTTTTGACGATGGAAAGAAGACCGCTGATGTGATCACTGTGTTCGTGTGTAATCAATATCGCTTTCAGACCGGAAGCAGAAAGGCCCAGGCCCGACAAGCGCTTCTCCACTTCGCGGCAGCTTAGTCCTGCATCAACCAGTATAAATTCTTCCCGCGAACCTATGATATAACAATTGCCGTTACTTCCCGAATTTAATGCTGCTACACACAATGCCATGCGGCAAAGTACACTTTCCCATTCAATTGATAAATGGGGTGGATAAATTTTAAGCGCGACCAGTACTGGGAAATCAGATATTGTAATTTTTCTTGGGGTTTTCCTCGGCTATAACTTCTTCCCTGGGGTCGTCACCATGATTGAGCGGCTTTGGCTCCTTTTCGTCGGGATAAAGATTTTTCATAACAGAAAACGGTATCAGCAGCGAGACAAAAAATGAAGCCCCTGCATTGCCGAGGATTGCATTCAAAAATAAAATCTTTCCAAAGCCGCCGTTCTTACCATCAAACTGCCCGGGCGAATCGCGCAGCGCCACCGTATTTCCGGCGCTGTGAAGGAGGTCGGGCGCCAGCACCAGGATCATGATTAAGCAGATGATACAGGCCATTATGATACCGGCGACCGCAGTCTTTGCGCCACTCACAATCAGGTCAATGGTACCAATTTTTCGTTCGTGATGCTTGTAAAACCAGCCGACAAAGAACCCAATAACCGCCGCAAAAAGAAAATTACCCACGTAGAGGATAAAAGTCTCCTCATAACTCATTTTACGGATATAGAAGAACACGGCTATACCGTACAGCACGGCGGCAATAAATCCAAAGACGAGCAACTGGCGGAAAAATCGGTATTCCATTTTCATACTTCGGGAGGTTCAAAAAATATACCACCACGCAAATCCCCCAGGTGCAGGTCTAATACCCGCCATCGAACGCCGATTGTAGAATATGATCCCCAGCTGTAGGTTGGTATTACTGAAACCGGCGCGAAATGAAAAACGTTCAGCGTGCTGTTTCTTCAGAACGCAATCACTGCAAAAGTCTTCTGGCAGTGCCGTCTTATATAGTATACTTTTCTGCGGGTTGCGGGTCCTCCCCGGAACAATTGCTTGCAGGGTACCGGAGACTGGATTGCCGGCAGATTAATTCAGGCATCAATATTTTCTTCCTTGGCGGCCCGTTATATGCATCTCCACTCTTCCGCAGTTCAAAAAAAAGTTTCGCAGCTTCCTCTCCCATGGTTACCGTTTGCTGGTTAACGGAGAATAGTGATGGTGTGATATATTCACCAAATGCTTCATTGGCAAATCCTACCACCGCGATATCACCAGGCATGGATTTACCCGATGCCTTGATAGCCTGCATGGCTCCCAGCGCGGTAAAATCTTCTACCGCGAATAGCCCGTCGGGAGAGCTGCTCCGGCACAATAAACTTTCCATGCAGGACCGGCCGGATGCTATACTCACCTTTCCATATATAATCAGATCTTCTGTTATAGGGATGTTGTGCACATTCAGCGCATCAATGTATCCCTTCAGCCGCTGGTTAAAAATGGAAACATGCTGTTGCCCGCCGATATGAGCTATTCGCCGGCAACCCTGCCAGATAAGGTGATTTGTTGCGGCGAAAGCGCCTGCATAATCATCCACCACAACGGAGGGAACACCCAATTCGTCGCTGGCGCGATCGAATAAAACCAGGGGGATACCCCGCTTCTTAATACTGCTGTAATGGTCAAGGTTTATTGACTCCTTAGAAATTGAGGCCAGCACGCCATCCACCTGGGCCTGCAGAAAGGCCTGCACCCCTTTTTTTTCGTATTCGTACATTTCGCTGGACTGGTAAATCAGTACATTATACCCATTTTCGTTGGCTACTTTTTCTATCCCGTGCACCACCGATCCAAAAAAATTAATTTCTGCACTCGGGATAATCACACCAATGATATTAGATCTACCCAGCCTCAGCGAGGAAGCAATTTTATTGGGTTGGTAATTCATCCGCTCTGCCGTTTCCCTTACCTTTTTCCTGGTGCTGTCTTTGATGGCCGGATGGTTATTAAGCGCACGCGAAACGGTGGCTGCGGTAATGTTTAATTCCCGGGCAATATCCAGTATAGTGGTGCTGGCCGTAAAATCAGGTCTGCCTTTCATTTTCTAACGTCGTAAAGCCGATTGTCTGGGGTGGGTTCAGTTTTGCATCCAGCCCAACATGCGCCGCATCAGGGCGTCAACCCGTTTAATTTCCGGATTAGGTTCACCTCATCCTGCCGATACGGCGAGCCATCTTTGTTAAAGATATCATGGAACCACTCCAAGGGCCGGCTGCCATCAGGTAGCGGCGTGTCCCATGCATAGATAGTGTTTGTTTTACCATTGACGAAGCCCCAGTTTATCGCACCCACATTTTCCTTTTTCAGCATGGGCATTATCGTGGAGAAACGACTGTTTCGGGTACGGGCCATATACTCCGTACATATCAAAGGTTTCCCGGAAGCCTTCAGCAGTTCAATGACGCGCTGGTGCATTGGTAGCTCCTCGTAATCATGATAGGTAACCACGTCTGAATTTTTTAGCTGCAGGATATTGAGGTCGGTCAGGTGCCAGTCCCACAAACCCGCACTTACCGGTTGTTGCGGGTTCACCGCCCTTGCCCATTGAAAAATTTTAGTCAGCAGCGGTATACTTGCATTGCCTTTGCCACTGTTGCCAGGTTCATTATATAAATCCCATAACAGAATGCGTTTGTCCTGGCCGAACGTGGTCAATATATCCCTGACATATTTTTCGAGTTCAGCAAAATTACTGCTGTCTTCGGAGGCGGGTTGTCCCGGGTCCTGCACCCAGCCCGAATTGTGGATGCCTGTCTTTGGTTCCGGCTGGGTACCTGCTATCGGTACTTTATTCCAGCAATCGTCAAAAAATACAAAAATGGGTTGAATATGGTGCCTGTCGGCAATGCCAAGAAATTGATCCACCCGTTTTTTAAACCCTTCCGGGTCGGTTTTCCAGGCCACGGAATGCAGGAAAACCCGCATGCTGTTAAAGCCGATGCCTTCTGCCCAACCCAGTTCCTTTTCAATCGTTGCCGGATCAAAAGTAGCGGCCTGCCACATTTCCAGCTGGTTGATGGCATTGGATGGAATATAGTTGGACCCGCTGATCCATTTGTGTTCCCGGTACCAGGCATTGGCCTTTTCTGCAGACCATACGATGCCCTGCGAGGCTGCCACCACTGCGCCTTTCTGTTTATTATTTTTCTGTGCATTCAGCGGCTGCAGGCCAGCGAGCAGCAAAACAGCGGGTGTGACGAGCAAACATAAAACCGTTGCCCGCATGGCTAATCCATAATTGATTTTTCCAGTACCTGTCATACTAAAGCGATTGATTAGGTTAAGTAAGCTATTACCTGAGCGGCTGCCCGAAGGCAGGTTAAAAAATATCGTTTCAGGGATTAAATTTTTTATCCAGCATCTTCATAAAATAGCCGCCCACTACGCTCCTCGCCTGGAAGCCCACCATCTTTCCCGTTGTTGTTTCATGCCAGTCGCTGATCGGTACCCGGGAACTGGTTTCATTGACAAACTTATAGACTGGCTCGGCCAGTGCTTTAAAATCATGCTGGTTGGCCGCCATGGTGGCAGTCCACATAATCCAGTCCGATTTCGTATACGTTTTCCGGCTGTCCAGCGGAAGGCCAAATGGCTGTTGCCGGGCCAGGTAGAATGTAATTTCCTTTTCATAAACCTGCTGGGGGAAGAGCCCCAGCCCAAGTACCTTGTCCCAAACGATATTATATTTCTGGCTCCACGTGCCATTTTTATCGAAGGTTAACGCATAGTGATCGCCTTCGTCACACATCGTCTCCCACCGCCGGGCCATGTCTTTGGCTATCGCTGTATATTTTGCCGCCGTATCCTTTTTACCCAGCATCTCTGCCATCATCCCGTAACACCCAATAGCCACGATGGCCTTGGCGGAAAGGTTGGCGTTCCTGGCGAGGTGGCCGGCGAAATCATCCGTGCACAGCTGGTTCACAGGGTCGAAGCCTTCTTTCACCAGGTAATCGGTCCAGGTGCTCAGCGATGCCCAATGCCTGGCTGCATATTCCGCGTTGCCTTCGGCTTTGGCGATCGCTGCGGCCATAATGGTCATATTGCCGGATTCTTCCACCGGCATACCTTCCCCGTAAGTCTGGCCATTGGCGATGGGGTAAGTTCCCAGGTCGTGTGCAGCAAATGGTCTCGCCCATTTCCCGCTCTCGCTGTAATAAAATATCCCGTTGAGCATCCCTTTTAATAAATCCGGGTTGTACAGCAGGTAGAGGGGCGAAGAGGGGTAGGTGACATCGACGGTATTGATCGAGCCGTTACTAAAATTTTCTTTCGACAGGAAAAGGATTTCACCCTTCGGGCTCTTCAGTAGTATGTGGGCGGCTACGCTTTGCCGGTAGGCCAGGGCGCAAAGCCGGGCATAGTGCTCTCCCCCGGCAGACACGGCGCCAGCATACAAACGGTGGTTGAAAGTGTCGCACTTTTGCATCACAGCGTTGTAATCTTTCGATGCATCCGCCAGTTCCTGTTCGATGGTAGCACCGGGCTGGTTCTTCCACCAGGCTTTCAGGTTCTGGTTAAAATACTGAACAGCATAGATATCATCATAGCCAATCAGGAATAACTGTGAAACGGGTGTACCGCCTACGTTCCCTAGATCGGCAACGGTGCTGAGCATTAGGTGCTTTCCTGTTTTCAAACTGGCGGGGGGTATGTTAAAGGCCCTGGCTGCTGAAAAATCTTTGCCCACATACTGTACAATATTATTGGCCAGGGGTGCGGAAAGATAGAGATACCCCCAGTCGATCCGCAGGTCGTCTCCTTTTTTCTGCAATACCGGTTGGGCGATCGTACCAGCTTTTACAATCGCCATCCCCTTTGCCTTGTACTGGCCGGCTGCTACTTCCAGCATGCCGGTGTTGGTGGCGATGTCAGTGGATGCGCCGAGGTAGAGTTGTACCTGGTGCGCGGCAGCATCAGCGGCGGTGACTGCGGCATGGATATAAGTGACGGGGCGGGACAAGAGCATAAAATCATCAGGGAGTAACGGCGATGTAAAGGTCAAATCCAATTTTACCTTCCCACAATCAAATTTATATTTCGTCTGCGTGGCATTCACCTCTACCGACTGCTGGCTCGCCAGGGCAACTGCATCGTTACGGGAAGGCGGCGGTTCGGCCGACAAACCCGCATCCAGGAACGCACCACCTGCCGTATTCGCAACATGTATAGCCTGCACATTACTTCCCTTTTTCAACTGGCGCCTCGCTTCATCCGGTACTGGTATGTACAGGTATTTTCCAGTCCACCCCTTTGTCTCAAAAATTTTGTTGCCGTTCAGGTATACTTCCACGTTATCGTCGTGCCTGAGCTTCAGGAAGAGTTTAGAAAAGTGCGTATCGGGCAGGTTAAAACTCCGGCGAACCCAGAGGTCATGGCTCTTCCACAGGGTTTTGGCTGCTGCAGGGTTATCGCTGAAAGGTGCCGTTCCCTGTTTCCAGTTGCCATCATTGAACCTCATGCTTTGCCAGTCTTCCTGCGGGGCAGTTTCGGTATACCGGGTGGCATAACCGGATTCGTCCGCTGCCGGAAGGATGGTTACGAAAGCCTTGTCGGTACTCCCCAAAAAACGATAGATCTTACCGTCTACTTTTATCAGCCCGACCAGCGAATGATCGGCTCCTGTCCAGTGTTTGGTTACGGATGCATTCAGTTGATCGGTCTCCGACCAGATGCTGAAATAGGGGTCATGGGTCACCAGCGGGTAAGCGGGCGGACGGAAATCCTGCCCCCTGACCAGGAGGAAAAAGCAACTAAGCAGCAGCAATCCGGCGATTTTTTTCATGGCAATAATTTTAAATATAATCATTCTGCCGGCAGTCGCAACGGCGTTCCGGCTTTGACCGGTTGTCCAAAATGGGGCGTACCGTCTTTATTCCAGGTAAAAGGCTGCGCCCTGGGTGATCTTTTGTTCCCACATCCATCGCCCGGGTTGCTGTTGGCATGGTAAAGTAGCCAGTTTTCCTTTCCGTTGGGGGACGCGAAAAATGAATTGTGGCCGGTGGCATATACGCCATGCTCCGCCGACTGCGAGAAAACGGGCAGCGGAGATTTTGACCAGTTGGCACTATCGAGCAGGTCTTCCTTTCCATTAAACCGCAATTGCCCGAGGGCATAGGAATCGGTCCAGCACGCGCTGGCGGAATAGATGATAAAAAAATCACGCCCGTGAAGGAGTGCCTGCGGACCTTCGTTGACATTGATATGGGAGGGTGACTGGTTGACCAGGTCCCCGATTCTTTCCCAAGCGAAGCTGGGCCTTGAAATGCAAACCCTTTCACTGCCCACGGTCCAGGGGTTACTCATTTTTGCGATAAAGATATCCTGCTCCCCGTTTTCGTTGCCCAGCCAGCCCGACCAAACGAGGTACAACTGGTTCCGAAAGCTAAATACATCGCCATCGATCGCCCATTTATCCGAAGCATCGGATAATTTTCCTTTCATTTTCCAGTTCCCTGTCATGGGATTGTTGCCTTCCAGTTCAAGTACGTAAAGGCGGTGGTGTGCATTGCTGCCATCGTCCGCCGCAAAGTACGCATACCATTTCCCCTGCAGGAACATGATCTCCGGTGCCCATAACTCTTTTGAGTAGGCAGTACCGGGCGGGGGCGAGTAAATAACCTTGAATTGGGCGGCTGGTAAATTAGCGAGACTTTTTGTTTTCCAAATTCCTATGCGGTTGCCGAGTGTACTGGTATAATAGTAATAGCCACCCTTATAAAAAGAGTACAGATCAGGCCCGGAAGGAAGCAGGGGATTGGTGAAATTCTGACCAATGAGCCGGTAGGATAAAGCTACAGTTACCACCAACAGGGCCAGGCCATTTTTACAGTTGAACATATCAATCGGTTTTGATTGTAGCACAGTTAAGGGCTTCAGGCCTTGAGTCGCGGGAAAGTACAACCTCCTCCGCAGTTGGGACTGCGGTCCGCACGGCATGCGAGAAGATAGATAGTTTTGGGATACAGCCAAAATTTAAGGGATTTACTAATCTACTTTTAACCAGGCAACCGACCGCCCGATCCACGCCTGACTAAACCGATTACCAGCAGTTGCTTACTGCCCTACCCAACAGTGGGCCGTCCTCGTTTTCGGGCGCGGTTGCCGGTTGGTGTCCGAATTAGGAGTAGACGGATTAAAGGATGAAAAGATTCTCCAATGGATTTTTAGTGTCAATTCTCGTCAACATCAGTTACCTATTCTTAAAAGGCCAGATCCAAGGCGCTGACCAGCGCTCGATGCCCTTCACCGCTTTGCACAAAAGATGAACAAAGCTGAACCCGAAAATGGCTGTCCTCGTTTTCGGGGCGCATTTTTTGGTACTTTTTTGGCGAAGCAAAAAAGTAGGGAATAAAACTTTTCCGAAAGAAAATTCTCTCAAAGACCGCACCGTCCCCTTTCGGGAGACGTTGCTGGGAAGTATCAAGGGCTGGCCGGGAGGCGCTGACCAGTGCCCCACTGCCCTTCACCTGTTTGCACAGCAGATGAACAAAGCTGAACCCGAAAACAGCTGTCCTCGTTTTCGGGGCGCTTTTTTTAGTACTTTTTTGGCGAAGCAAAAATAAACAGCAGAAATCTTTTGCAAAACAACATTCTCCTAAATGCCGCAACGTCCCTTTGCGGGAGACGTTTCTTGGAAGTATCAAGGCTGGCCGGGAGGCGCCGACCACAGCCTCAATGCTGTTCACCTCTTTGCACAACAGCTCCTCAAAGAACCACCCGAAAACGGCCGTCTTCGTTTTCGGGGCGCCTTTTTTGCCTACTTTTTTGGCGAAGCAAAAAAGTACGGAAGAAAACTTTTTCGAAAGAAAATTCTCTCAAAGACCGCATGTCGTCGTTTGCGGGGCGCGGTAGCCGGTTCTTTTTGGCCAAGCAATAGAACAGAAATCGTTACATTTAAAGTGTTTTTAAACAGCAGGAGCCCGGCTGCACTCCGGCGAGCAACTGTAGTGGCGTCGCACACTTGTACAGCATATTCCTGCGGATCGGTTCACCCCCACCAATCAACAACCTGGAAACAGAAATATTTTAATGCTTCTCATATGAAAATCCTGACCGGTCTTTGCAGGCTCACCACCACCTTACTCTTACTGCTGCCAACCGCATTTTACGCACCTGCCCAAGCGTTAAAAGGTCATGTGGAACTTATCGACCCTTCCCTGGAAAAGATAATTGCGCGCGACGCGGCAGTAGACATCATCGCAGAGGGGCTCGACTGGTGCGAAGGTCCCCTGTGGGTAGAAGCGGAAAAAAAACTCCTCTTTTCGGACGTGCCGCAGAATAAAATTTACCAGTGGACAGCAGCACGCGGGAAAGAACTTTACCTGTCCCCATCGGGCTACACGGGCACCCTTCCCCGGGGCGGGGAACTGGGATCAAACGGCCTTACCCTCGACAATTCCGGTCATCTTATCATCTGCCAGGACGGCGACCGCACAGTCAGCCGCATGAATTCACCTATCGGTCATCCCTACGCGAGATTTACCACGCTGGCCAGCCGGTACCAGGAGAAAAAATTTAACAGCCCTAACGATCTTATTTACAATCGCAGCGGTGATCTCTTTTTCACCGATCCACCGTACGGGCTCGAAAAAAATATGGACGACCCCCTCAAAGAAATTCCATTCCAGGGAGTATATAAAAATTCGGCCTCCGGGAAACTCACCTTGCTCCTGGACAGCATCAGCCGGCCAAACGGCATCGCCCTCACGCCGGATGGCAAAACATTGATGATAGCCAATTCCGACCCCGGCAAACCCTATTGGTACGCTTATTCATTATCAGCTGATGGCAGGCTGAGCAACGGACGCATTTTCTATGATGCCAGCCGCGAAGCAAAAACAGAAATCGGGCTGCCGGATGGTATGAAGATCGACAGCCGTGGAAATATTTTCGCCACTGGTCCCGGTGGAGTCTGGATTTTTAATGCGGCTGGAAAATTACTGGGAAAAATCCGGTTTGACGGCGTCACCTCCAACTGCGCACTCACGAAGGATGAAAAAACACTTTTTATCACCGCAGATATGTATGTCCTCCGGGTGAAACTCCGTTAATGAGTATTTCGCGCGTTATTATTTGTACGGACGGAAATAGATTGGGTTGGCAGCAAGTTGGGTTGAACCTGGTGCGACGGAATTATTATCCCACAACCGGGTTGATGAGGGAAGCGGCCGGCAGGCCAGGTTGGATACCGCCCAGCCACCGCAGGCGATCAGCCTCCTGGTGCTCATTCACAGGTTGCGTGACGGTGGCGCCGTCAGCAAAATATATAATAGTCATCACTTCCCGCGTTTGGGGCGTGCTGTTACCGGAAGCATTATGCAGAGTCCACCCATAGTGCCAGGTTGCGTCACCGGCCTGCATCGTGCTGGCACGTGTTACCGGGAACTTGTTATCGCGGATGTATTTTTCCAGGCGGCTTTCCGATTCATCGGAGATCGCAAGGTTCTCGGCGAAGCCCATTCGATGGGAGCCGGAGGCAAACGTAAGCATTCCCATCCGTCCGTCGATAGCTATGAGCGGCATCCACATCGTTACCGTATTCGTAGTGCTCAGCGGCCAGTAGTACTGGTCCTGGTGCCAGGGTGTGAACCCGCCCCCGGCTTCTTTATAGAGAGCCTGGTCGTGATATATCCTCACCTTCTCAACACCCAGCAGCGCGGCGGCCACCGAGGCAAAACGCCTGGCCAGGGTATATTGGCGCACGGCTTCATCGCGCTCCCAGAGATTCATGATCTGAAGGAATGCTTTGCCATAGGTATCGCGTTCCTCCATCTTTCTTTTCTCCTCATTGTGCCGGTAGGCGACAGTATTGATAACGGTCCGGTAGGCAGCGGCTTCTGATGCACTGAGCACCTCGCGCGTCAGCAGGTGACCATTTTCATGGAAGGATTGCTGTTGCATTGCGCTGATCGGGTAAACATCATGTAGCAGGGGAAGTGCAAGGGTATTCATATGGCAAGTCTTTTCGTCCGTAAACTTCGGCTTAAAAAAGGAAAATTCAACTCGTGAAACCGGCTATTTCCCGGATTTTTTTTCACGACGCCATCCCGGCTTTGCTGCCAAAGCACACAGCGCGAGTACCAACGGCTGTGGATTTCTGGGCGGGTTGCCCGATCTTTTTATTAATTTGGAGTGATGCGGACATTTGTGATGGGAGATATTCATGGAACATTTAAAGCGCTGCGTCAATGTCTGAAGCAATGCAATTTCGATTATGCTGCAGATTGCCTCATCCAGCTGGGAGATATTACAGATGGGTATGATGAAGTGGACCGGTGCGTGGATGAACTCCTGACCATTAAAAACCTTATTGCTATCCGCGGCAATCACGATGCCTGGTTCAATGATTTTATACAAACCGGTGAACACAGCGGTCATTGGGACCAGGGCGGAAAAGCCACCGCCCTGTCGTATCTCCGCAGGGCCGGCCGTGAACCCGTGATAAGGGAGTCAGGGAAGGGCCTGCAGGTAAATCTTTCTCCGGAGGATGTGCCAGCTGCACACCGGGATTTTTTTGCGCACCAGCGAATTTATTATCTGGATGAACGGGACAATTGTTATGTACATGCAGGTTTTAACAGGCACCTGCCCTTTGCGGGGCAGCCGGATTACCTGTATTACTGGGACCGGAGCTTGTGGAGTGAGGCAGTCGCTTACCAGGCATTCAAGAACAGAAACCGGAAAACCATTCCATTCCAGGTGCTCACGCCGTTTAATCACATCTTCATTGGTCACACCCCCACGATACACTGGAAAAAAGATGTGCCTATGCATGCAGCGCATGTCATCAACCTGGATACCGGTGCCGGCCATAACGGTAAACTCACCATCATGGATCTGGAAACCCTCAAATACTGGCAGTCCGACCCGGTAAAGAGCCTGTATGAAACAGCCTACCGGTAATCGGGTGCTGGTTCAGGCAGGGAGATAACGGGCTATTTTTTCCCGGATTATTTCCGCATTGAAGGGCTTTCGCACAAAATCGTTGGCGCCGCAATCGTGTACAATTTGCTCAATGTTGTCGTTGGCAGAAAACATAATAATTGGAATGCTGCTCGTCAGCGCATTCGCTTTTAGCTTTAGACAAATATCCCCTCCCGATATGCCATCCATGGTAATATCCAGCAGGATGATATCGGGCCTGCTTTCCGCAAGCTTGGTGATACCAAATCCATTGACCGACAGCAGCACCCTGAATCCGGCATGCTGTAACTGCATTTGGACGAGCTGTAGCAAATCCACATCGTCGTCAGCTATCAGCACTGTTTTCCTGTTTTTTTCCATAACCTGGGTCCTCTTTATTTTTTAACCAGCAGCGTATTATGTAAAATTTACAAGAATAAAGCCATGAAAAAACCAGCCCGGTAATCACGCTGCCTCCGGGAAGCTGTGGCAATAATTAACCAATCCGCCATAAATTCTTAGTTAGGGGAATCCCAAATGGAAGCTGGTATTTGTCTGGCGCTACAGCAGAACCGCCGGCGACCAGGGGAAACCAACCCATTTACACAACAGAGTCGCCGGGTATAACTGCGGGATTTTCTTCCACCGCCTAGGGCTGCGTAGCCGGCGCCCACCGACCGGATTGTAAATAGGGGATCCAGGGTCCGGGTTCAGGTAACTTCAATTTTCCGCCGCCAATCTGCAGGGGCATCCAGAGATACCTTGAATCCCACTGGGCTTTCGGCCGCCAGATATCACCCATGAATATGACCGTCGTACTATCGCGCCCGGAATACTTGATCATCATGGTCGATTGCGCCCCATAGGTATTGTTTTCAGGAGCAGTGATATCCTTAAAATCGCTCCATGGGCCAGTCAGGCTAGTAGCAGTAGCATACTTATTCGGATTGGCCTTCCATCCCGTCAGTGCAGAGCCAATGGCATAATACAGGCCATCGTAGTGAACAATTGCCCCTCCCTCCATGTGCTTCGGCACCAGACTCATTTCCTTTTCCACGTTCATATAATCCGGGGAGAGCAGGGCAATGCGAAAACCAAATGGCCGGTCCTCAAATACCAGATAGGCCGTTCCGTCATCATCGATAAATTGGCCGATGTCCCGGCTCTCATGCCCAAGCGGTCTGAACTTTTTCACATAATGGAACGGGCCGGTGGGGTTATCGGCTACGGCCACGGCTACTTCCGCCAGTTTATACGAGGCATTGTCGATATGGAGGTACATCACATACTTGCCGGTAGCCGGATTGTGATAGACTTTTGGCCGCTCCAGTACCCAGTGGCTGCCCAGCTGTTCGGGGTCAGCCAGGGCGAGCGCATCACTATCCCGCGTCCAGTTTACCAGATCGCGAGAATGATAGCAGCTTACAAACCGCATCGTGGAGTCGAGCCCCTCACCCCGATCTTCCCCGTACCAGTAAAATAAATTACCTGTTCTAATGATACCTCCTCCATGTGCCTGGATATGATGCCCGTTATTATCCAGCCATACCTCACCCGGCCGGATAATCAACCCATTTCCGTGCTTGTTTACCTGGCTGGAGATACATCCGGCTGAAAAAATCAGTACCAGGATAAAAGGGGTGCGGTAATGACGCAGGCTCATATTAATTATTTTGATGGAGAGGTAGCAGGCATTTGCTGCAACCTGTTGATGATGCCACTTATGCTCACGGCCTCCAGGTTGGCAGCAGCGAGCGGTAACCCTGTTTTCATGCCGGGGCGTTTGTGACCGGCAGCGGTAAGCCACGCGTCTTTCATCATTTCCTGACGTTTCCTGACAAGGTCGAGTATGGCGGAGCCCGACGGAAAAGAGGCAGCAGCCGCTGCGATACTGCCAAACCGGGATACCCAGGTTTCATCAAGATGTGTAAGTAAAACTTTTGCTATCAGCCAATGCCCTGCCTCCCCGGGATGCACCCCGTCGACGGCAAGCGCAAAGTCATCAACCCCAAACCGGGCGTCGACGGCACGATGCGCAGACAGGTAAGCGGCCATAGGGGTATGGAGATCGGCAACTTCCCAGCCTGAGGCCGCCTGGTCAATTAACCATTGACTATACCGATCGAGCACATTCGAATAACCGGTAGCACTCCCGCGCTGTTCATCATACACAGGTGGTGTCATAAAAATAACCCTTGCCCCCGTTTTCAGCAGCGTGTCATGCAGCCATATCATTCCTTCCCGGTAGCGTTTAAAGCGGGTGGAGTCATAAGGCAGGTAAATGCCATCATTCATTCCATAACA
>JBBROE010000106.1:0-15979 GCA_038229695.1 Chitinophagales bacterium
ATGCCGATGCAAAAATCTTTAATTAACTGTTTTACCTGCTGATCGCCTGCATACTTTTCATCGCCTTCGTCGTATTCAGCGACAAATCGCTCTCGGGGCCCGAGAAAAGTAAAGTGGGCGTAATCTTCATTGTATCTTTTTTTGTCATCTTCTTCTGGAGCGCGTTCGAGCAGGCGGGAGCCTCCCTTACCTTTTTCGCCGATGAACAAACCAATCGACACCTCGGCCTGGTGGTGCCCGCCTGGGTTTTATACCTTTTTTCTGCACTACTGGCAGGCATCACTATCCTGCTTTTTCGCAAGACGGCCCGCAACCTTGCCGGCGCATTCAATGCAAAGCTGCGAAACGTCGTCTACGGTTTACTCATTCTATTTGTAATCGCAATCTTGGCCGGTATTTTTTTCCTGGTCAGCCACCACCGGCAAGCCATTGATTTGAATGAAGTGCCGGCGAGTTTCTTTCAGTCGCTGAACTCAACGTTTGTTGTGCTGTTTGCACCGCTTTTTGCCTGGCTGTGGCTGACGATGGGCAGGAAAGAACCGTCGTCCCCGACAAAGATGGCGCTTGGCCTGCTGTTGCTTGCACTCGGTTACCTGTGGATTGCTTTCGGGGTGAAAGACGTGCAGCCCAATATTAAAGTAAGTATGATCTGGCTGACTGGCATGTATGCGCTGCACACCTGCGGAGAACTTTGCCTGTCACCCATCGGTATGTCCCTGGTCAATAAACTCTCTCCTTTAAAATTTGCCAGCCTGCTCATGGCTGTCTGGTTTACGGCAAATGCTTTTGCCAATAAACTCGCGGGAGTACTCAGTGCGCTTTACCCCGATGGCAAAACCACTTCTTTCCTGGGCTACCAGATGCACAACCTCTTCGAATTTTTTATGCTTTTTGTGGTGATGGCGGGAACCGCCTCGCTGATCCTGTTTCTGCTGACCAGGAAACTACAAAAGATGATGCAGGCCCAATAAAGTGCAGGATATTCAGGCGATATAAAAACCAGGGGGGAAAAACCTGCTCCGTAACTGGACGTCCGGTAGCGTAAACCTGCCGGGAAGCAATCAGGAATTGCCTTTCCCTCCTCCTGAGATCTTTTTAGAAGACCGCTCCGCGGGAGTTTTGTCCGGTGTCGTTTCTGTACCACTATCCCGGATCGAAAATATGGGGGTTTTGGAGGAAGGATGCTCTTTTTCAGAGAGTTCTTTCTGCAACTGGAGGATTTCCGCGTGGCTGCGCAGCATTTCCACTTCTAACCGCGAGATAGCAGCTTTTTGTTTATCAAATTTCACCCTTGCGGCGACAAATCCACTCACAAAAAACAGGAAAATGATGGCGGCGAACATGAAAAGGTTAATCGTTACTTCCGGAAATCCAGGCATAGCAAAATGTAATTTGTTGGCTCAGAGGGTAAAGGTTGATCAGGTACGAAATTAGTATAGGATTTCTTTCTCCGGAAATTATTTTATTTTTTACCGGTAAAAGGCCATTTATGTTCAGGCAATAAGGGATTCCACGGTCGTTTTCACCAGGTTTACCGGTATCCGCTCCTGCAGCATGCTGTCCCGGTGTCTCAATGTCACCATACCGTCTTCCCTGGTCTGGTGATCAACGGTTACGCAAAAGGGCGTGCCGATGGCATCCATCCGGCGGTAGCGTTTCCCGATGGCGTCTTTTTCCTCATAAAAACAACGGAATGATCCGCGGCAGGCGGCCATAATTTCTTTTCCAATCTCGGGCAGGCCGTCTTTTTTCAGCAGGGGCAGCACGGCGAGTTTTACCGGCGCAAGCTTTGGCGGAAACTTCAGTACAACCCGGCTATCAGCCTTTTCAGGGGTGCTGAGATCTTCTTCCGTATACGCGTTGCTCATAATTAACAGGAACATCCGGTCGAGCCCGATTGAAGTCTCGATTACGTTCGGAATATAATTGCCGAAAGGCTTCCCGTTCGCGTCCAGGTCATTGTCGAAGTATTGCATCTTTTTCTTACTGAACAGCTGGTGCTGGCTGAGGTCGAAATCACCCCGGGAATGAATGCCTTCCACCTCCCTGAACCCCATTGGGAAATCAAATTCTATATCACAGGCTTCCTTTGCGTAATGGGCCAGCTTTACATGGTCATGGAAGCGGTATTTACCGGCAGGCGTGCCAAGTGAAAGGTGCCACTGCAGCCTTTCTTCCTTCCAGTACCGGTACCAGTCGCCCTCCGTTCCGGGCCTCACAAAAAACTGCATTTCCATCTGCTCAAATTCCCGCATCCTGAAAATAAACTGCCTGGCCACGATCTCATTCCGGAAGGCCTTTCCCACCTGGGCAATCCCAAACGGAATTTTTAAACGGCCGCTTTTCTGAACGTTCAGAAAGTTGACAAATATACCCTGTGCGGTTTCGGGGCGGAGATATACACGGCTTTCTGTATCGCCGGCGGTGGCACCGAATTCCGTAGAAAACATCAGGTTGAACTGCCTGATATCTGTCCAGTTGGAGGTGCCGCTCACGCTGCATTTAATACGGTTGTCCTGGATGAGTTCCTTCAGCCCGGCAAAGTCGTCTGTTGCCAGCAGCCGGTTCATATCCGCGAGCAGGCTGTCAGCCTTTTCGGTGTTGCCCGCCGCGCGCAACCCGTCTGCCGCAGCTTCAATGAGGTGGTCAACCCGGTAGCGTTTTTTGCTGTCTTTATTATCGATCAGCGGATCACTGAAATTGTCTACATGACCGCTGGCCTTCCAGGTGGTGGGATGCATGAAAATCGCGGCATCGATCCCCACGATATGCTCGCGCAGCTGTGTCATACTCTTCCACCAGTGGTCTTTGATATTTTTTTTCAGTTCACTGCCGTACTGTCCGTAGTCGTATACCGCGCTTAACCCATCGTAAATCTCGCTGCCGGGAAAGACAAATCCATATTCCCTGCAATGGGAAATAATGGCCTGGAACCTGTTTGCGTCATTTGCCATAATGGCTGCAAATATAAGGCGATTGTTTAAGGCAGCGTATCGGACGTTGCCGGTTTCCCACTCCACGAAAAAGCTGAAGCTGCTGCATTAGGGATGCAGCCTGGGGTTGTCCCGGTGACGGGTGGCATCTCGCACCGTTTTCTTTTCCAGGTTTTGCTGCAGTGCCGCGGTAAGATCAACGCCGGTCTGGTTGGCGAGGCAAAGGATTATCCAGAGTACGTCTGCCAGTTCATCGGATAACGCCTCCTGGTTTTCCCCGGGCTTGAACGACTGTTCCCCGTAACGGCGGACCATGATCCTGGACAACTCCCCAACCTCCTCCATCAGTATCCCCAGATTGGTAAGCTCATTAAAGTACCGCACCCCAATCGTCTTTATCCACTGGTCAACCTGGTTCTGTGCTTCCTGTATAGTCATTTTATGATATTGCGTGGATGAGAAATCGGGTAGTGCTGCCCGTTACAGGAGCACTCATTCCCGGTTATGCGAATCGATATAAATGGTCACGGGCCCATGATTCACCAGGGTGACCTGCATGTCGGCCCCGAAGGTTCCGGTGCCAACCGGCTTTCCCAGTTCAGTTTCCAGCCGCCGGATCGTGGCTTCATACAGCGGAATTGCCACGGCGGGTTTTGACGCGCGGATATATGATGGCCGGTTACCTTTCCGGGTGGCAGCATGAAGTGTAAACTGGCTGACCAGCAGCAGTTCCCCACCTGTTTCCAGCAGGCTGCAGTTCATGACGCCGGCTTCGTCGTCGAAGACGCGGAGATGGACAATCTTGGAGCTGATCCAATTGATATCATCGTCCTTATCGCTGTCTTCAAATCCTGCCAGCACCAGCAAGCCTTTGCCGATGGCTGATGTCATTTCGCCTCCAATAGTTACCGATGCCTGGCTGACCCGTTGTATTACCACTCTCATATGCTGATATTCTATGTAAATTTACGTTCCTCAACTGCAAGTATAATGACTTTGGATCTGCGCGCCGAAATAACATTCACCACGTTCCGCAGTGGCGGAAAAGGAGGTCAGAACGTGAATAAGGTGGAAACAGCTGCGGAAGGCAGCTTCGATATTCCGGCTTCCGTGCTGCTCAGTCCCGGTCAGAAAGAACAGCTGTTAACGGCATTGCCCAACCGCATCAACAGCCTGGGCTGCCTGCTGGTAAGAAGCCAGGAGCACAGGAGCCAGCTGGCGAATAAAGAAGAGGTGTTGAAAAAAATGAATACCCTGGTTGTGCTGGCGCTGCGGAAGAAAAAGGCCAGGATTGCGACAAGACCAACCACGGGTTCAAGAATAAGAAATACTGAATTTAAAAAGCACCAGAGTGCGGTGAAGGTCAGTCGCCGCAAGTTCAGGCCGGACAAGGAATGAGTGTCAGCTGCCGGATGAGGCGACAGGTTTTCTCTTCGACCTTAAGGTTTCCATCAAATCGCGCTGGCGCCTGATTTCTTCGTCCTGTTTCGCCTGGTCGCGTTTATTTTGTTCCAGCTTATCCTGGTAGTTCTTGATTTTTTTCTCATAGTCCTTTTGATCGTCAACCAGTCCGTCGAACTTTTTCTGCGCCTTCTTTATGACGTCGTCCTGGTCCTGGATCTGTACTTCCAGGTTGTACGCTTCAATAGCGGGTACCATGTCGTTGAGCAGGTCCCGTGCCCCATCAAGCATAGTATTATCGGGAACCGTCCTCGTTTTGATATCCTCCCCGCTCCTGCCAACCACGAGCGAAACCGTGGTGATATCTTTTTCTTTGCGGCTCTTCCGATCAATCTTAAAGTAGAGGTCGCTGGAAAAATCCTGGCTATCCCGCAACTTATAACCCCGGAAGGTCTTAAATCCTTTCGAATCGCTTCCCTTGCTGCCTTTTTTTTCCATATAAGCCGCAATACCCTTCTCTACCACATTTTCCGGGTAGGGCAATTCTATTATGGCTGCGGGCTGTTGTGTTTTCTGAAATTCTACTGAGCCTTCAGTAGCCGGGACCTGGGAAAAAGAAGAATAACCTGTGAAGAGCACAATAAAAATAATGCAGACTAGTTTCATGTAATTATTATTTGCAGTCAGAAATGTGAGCTTCCTGTACGGGTTACATTTGAAAGGTAAAAAAGAAACGGCACCCATACAAAAAAACTACATTTGCCAAAACCATTGATTCATTGAGCGGTATAAAAAAATTAGCTGGGCAAACCCTGTGGTATGGCGGCAGCACAATTATCTCCCGTTTTCTCAATTACCTGCTCACCCCTTACCTCACCGCCAAACTGGCTACTGACCAGTTCGGGTCTATGAACCTGATTTATTCATTCCTACCTTTCGTATCAACTATTTTCATTTATGGAATGGAAACAGCCTATTTCCGCTTTATCCAGAAAGCAGAATATAAATCTTACATTTATAATACGGCCAGCGTGTCGCTGTTGTGCAGTACCGTGGTACTCACGGCAGTAATGGTCAGCCTCAGCCATCCTATTGCACGTTTAATAACGGTGAAAGAACACCCGGAATTTATCAGCTGGTGTGCTTTCATCATCGCGTTTGAAGCCCTTTCGGTGGTGCCACTTGCGAAACTCAGGCAGGATGGCAGACCCGTTAAATTTGCCCTCATCCGCATCTTCGGTATCCTGGTCAATATAAGCGCCACCTATTTTTTCATCTCCGTCTGCCCGCGGATTATCGCTTCCGACAGCCATTCCATTGTGCGGTTATTTTACCGGGAAAATTTCGGCGTGGGATACATCATCATTGCCAACCTGATGGCAGCCATTTTTACCTACCTGATGCTTTGGAAGGAAGTGAGCGCAATAAAATGGGAGTTCAACAAAACACTCTGGTTGGAAATGATTTGGTATACCCTCCCCCTGCTTATCGTCGGGTTTGGAGGCGTCATCAATGAAACATTCGACCGGATTATGCTGGGATGGTGGTCACCGGCAGTCGGCGAAAAAGCCAAACATGTGGAGGTTGGCATCTACAGCGCCTGTTATAAGCTTTCCATTCTTATCACGTTGTTTGTACAGGCTTTCAAGATGGGTGCCGAACCGTTTTTCTTTAAACAGGCGACGGGAGAAAACCCGCAAAAAATTTACGCCAGGGTGATGAAATTTTTCGTGATAACTATTTGCGCGATGTTCCTGGTAGTGGCGCTTTTTCTAGATATCTGGAAAGAGCTGATCAGAAATAAAAGTATGTGGGTTGGGCTGAAAGTGGTTCCCATCCTGCTCCTGGCCAATATGTTCCTTGGCATCTATTACAATCTTTCTATCTGGTACAAGATCACCAACAAGACCCTCGCAGGCGCCCTAATCACCTTCACCGGAGCGGTGATAACCCTTGTGATCAATTATGTTTTTATTCCTCATTACAGCTATATCGCCTGCGCCTGGGCTACCTTTTTCTGTTACGGTACGATGATGGTGATGTCTTTCCTGATGGGCCAAAAAAACTATTACGTCCCCTACGCCTGGAAAAAGCTGCTGGCGTATATTGCCATAGTGGTACTGGTGTATTTTGCACACCGCGGCATCAATTATTTTTATACCTCGTTCCTATTCAGTGTAACAACCGGTCTTTTCCTGCTGGGACTGTTCCTTGCCTTTATCGTGCAGACGGAAAAGAAAGAATTCCAGCGGCTGCCTTACGTGGGAAAGTGGCTGCGCTGAGGCTTGCCCCCCGCGGGAAAACTGCTTCTCGGGTCAGCCCAGGAAGGGGTTATGCTTCATTTCAAAGGCTATCGTGGTCGGTTCCCCGTGACCGGGGTACACTTTTGTTTCGCCTGGCAGGGTGAACAGCTCCCGCCTAATGCTGTTGAGTAGCACATCGGGGTCCCCGCCCGGCAGATCGGTTCTTCCAATGCTCATCCGGAATAATACATCGCCGCCAATCACAAAATGCTGCCCGGCACAGTAAAAGCAGCAGTGACCCGGGCTGTGGCCGGGAGCAAAAATCACTTTTAACGTATCCTCACCCAACGAAACGATGTCTCCTTCCCGTAAAAACTGCAGGGGTCCTGTATACCCGTCAAACGGCAGCCCCCATTGCAGGCCCGACAGCGGGGCATTTTCCAGAACAGGTTGTTCGGCATCATGCAGCCAGGGAGAAAGCTTCCAGGTGCCGGCAATAAACTTATTCCCGAAAACATGGTCGAGGTGGCAATGCGTATTTAACAATAATTTGGGTGAAAGCTTATTGTCAGCGATGAAATCCGAAACCACCTTGCGCTCCGCAGCAGTATAGCAGCCCGGATCGATGATGATGAGTTCGCCGTTTTCATTGTGCAACAGGTAGGTATTTTCTGCCAGCGGACCGAAGGTAAAAGAGGTAACGGTAATCATATTCAATGCTATTAAGTGATGTACACCACGATGAATCCACTATTTTACTGACGGAGATAAGGCTGGTTAAACAGGCTGGTACAATTAACCGCGCCGGCTGTGGCCTTTGTTTCATATCATTCAAATAGCATAATTTTAAATACTAAATATCCGGTATGCAATTTCAGAAGAATAGTTTGACACAGCAATATTTCAGCATGAAGAAATTAACATTGCTTACTTCCGGGCTTTTTTTTTACACATTGATTTTCGGACAAATCGGAACTACTGAATTCGGGAAGAACAGGGTGCAGTATAAAAAGTTCAAATGGTCGTATTACCAGACCGATAACTTCAATTCCTACTATTCGCAAAACGGCGAGCCGCTGGCCAAGTTTGTGGCCCAGGTGGCCGAAAAAGAACTGCCGGATATCGAAAGTTTTGTTGAATACGGTTTGCAGCGTCGTGCCAACATTGTTATCTACAACAGTTATGACGAAATGGAGCAGTCCAACATCGGGCTGAATCTCGCCTGGCAGAGTTCCGGGGGCACTACCAAACTCGTCAATAATAAAATGATTGTTTATTACGATGGCAACCACGAGCATCTCCGGCTCCAGGTCCGGAGCGGGATCGCCAGGATCCTGCTGGATAACATCTTATTTGGCGACGATCTCGGCGAGTTTGCGGCGAACCAGGCCTTGCTGGATCTGCCCAAATGGCTGACCGACGGCTATGTCGATTATGCGGCTGAAAATTGGAACACAGAACTTGACGACCAGCTTAAGTCTGCTATCCTGTCGGGCAATTACAAAAATTTCTACCAGCTGGCCTTTGAGAAGCCACTGCTGGCCGGTCATGCGTTCTGGTATTATGTATCGGAAAAATACAAAAAGGAAAACGTTACTTACTTCCTGTATCTCGCACGGGTATACCGCAACCTGAACAGCGCTTCTAACCGCATCGCCAAAAAGAAATTTAAGGAAGTACTGAAAGATTTCATGGCCTACGAGGGAGACCTGTATGACAAGGATATCCGCGGCCGGCGCAACCAGCCCAAAGGATCAGTACAAAATACGGAAGAAGTCAACATCCATAAGAAATTCTTTCATTATTCGCCCAACCCGGCTCCACGCAGCCAGACCTATGCTATAACCGAATATAAAAATGGGCGGTATTCCGTGGTACTGTACGAAAACTTCATCAACCGGAAAGTACTGGTAAAAACCGGGGAGCTTTTTGAAGAAAGTGAGACTAACCCCCATTACCCGCTGGTGGCCTGGGACGGTAAAGGAACCAACCTCGCTGTGTTATATTACGACCAGGGAAAAATAAAATTCTTTGTCTATGATCTCCTCAAAAAATATAAGCCCATCAAGCAGGATCTCCCGGAGTTCGACCAGGTACAGGATATGAAGTATATGCTAGACAAGAATACGCTGCTGCTGAGTGCCGTAAAGCATGGCCAGTCGGACATCTTCGTGTACAAAATAGACAAACAAACCACGGATCAAATCACCAATGACGTATATGACGACCTGGATGCCTCCTTTGTTGCCTTCCCGGGCAAGACGGGAATCATCTACTCGTCTGACCGGCCATCGGCAACTGCCAAAACAAGTGATACTGCCCTGCCTTCCAATTATCACTTTAATGTGTTCCTGGTAGACAACTGGAATAAAAGCGATTTTAAACAAATTACGCAGCTTACGCATGTTAATCACGGTAATGCCCGTTTTCCGGTACAATACAATACCACCCACTTCACTTTCGTCAGTGACGAAAACGGGATTGCCAACCGGTGGGCCGGATTCTTCAGCACCCGCCGGGCCGGAGTAGACTCCGTATATAAAATCGGCGATGATATCCTGCACAATCCAGACCCCCTCGAGCTCGATTCTGTGCTGTCGAAAAACAAAAAATCAGCACCGGATTCGGTTTTTGCTTTTTCGGTGACGAATGATTCGGCCTATATCTTCCCCCTGACCAATTACCAGAGCTCGCTAAAAGAAACGAAAATTGCCGGCGATAATGGTCTCGTCAGTGAAATCCGCCAGGAGGGCGACCTTGTCTTCCTGTACAAACTGAAAGTGGACGATGCGAGTCTTAAAAAAAGAAATATCAACCCTGCCCCAACCGACTATCGCCGGAAAACGATAGAGTCGGGGCGGATCGCCAACGCCCTGGCCACAAAAGCATCGAAAGCAGCTGCGGATACCACCAGGAAAAAAGCAGCGTTTGAAAACGAGTTTGAAAACGAAAAAAAAGACAGCAGCACTGGCGCCGTACCACAGGCAGAAAAAGAGGCTGCTCAGCAGGCCCCGTCGGTGCTGGCCAGGGCCAGGCACTACGATTATAAACTGAAGTTCTTCGGCGACAACGTATCTGCCGGCTTCAATAATGATGTGCTGGTAAACCGTTACCAGCCCTACACCGGCAGCCTCCCCGTAGTCCTTAACAACAATGGCGGCTTTAACGGGCTGCTGAAGGCGAGCGTGTTTGACGTAATGGAAGATCTGCGGTTCACCGGCGCCATCCGCATTCCGCTCATCAACACGGTGGGCGCAGGCAAGACCTTCGTCAATTCCACGTCTTCACAAACGCCATTCGTATCAGGCAACAGCTCCTTGTTCAATGCCGGCGGCGAATGGTTTGCCCGTTTCGACTACCTCAAGAAGCGGATCGACTATTCAGCCGTGTACTACCGGGAAACACAAACCGGGTACCTCGGCAACTATGATGCAAAATTATATACCAACCTTTATCAGGGCATAGTGAAGTATCCCTTCGATAAATTGAAGAGCATCCGTTTGTCGGTCGGCGTGCGAACTGATAAGTATGTGACCCGCGCTGCGGATGACTTCTCACTCACGGTGCCCGACCGGAAACAGTCGTTTCTCCTCAGCCGTATCGAATACGTGTACGACAACACGATTTCGCCTACCATGAATATTTATAAGGGTATGCGTTATAAATTTTACTTTGACTTCAATAACAACCTGAGGAAGGACACCATCAACGGCGGCACCGGGAATTTCAACTTTGGAACTGACTTCCGGTATTATTACCCGATATACCGCAACTTTATCTGGGCGGGTCGTGTAGGAGCTGATTTCAGCTGGGGAAGCCAGAAAACACTGTATTATCTCGGCGGCGCAGACGGGTGGCTGTTTCCCAAAGCAAACCAGGGTAATACGCCGCAGGATCCGGACTACGCCTACCAGACCCTCGCGGTTAACATGCGTGGTTTTAACCAGAACATTGCCAATGGAAATAACGCGGTTGTGCTTAACAGTGAGTTCAGGCTGCCGGTGTTCACCACATTTTTTAACAAGCCTATTAACAATGCCTTTCTCCGGAATTTCCAGCTGACCCAGTTCATTGACCTGGGTTCAGCCTGGAACGGCGCCTATAATAAAATACAACGTCCCCAAATCGTTTATACCGACCAGGGTAATCCCAACAACCCGGTCTCCGTCAACATCAAAGCCGGGGGAATCGGCCCGTTTGTCGGTGGCTATGGTTTTGGTGCAAGAAGCACATTGCTGGGCTATTTTCTGAAACTGGATGCAGCCTGGCCAATGGACCGCTTTTTCCGCGGCAAGCCGATCTGGTATTTCGGCATGGGTATCGATTTTTAGCTTTTTTCAAATCCCGCGGTTGCGGGATTTTTTTTGCGATAAAACTGCCTGTTGGCACGGCAGCTAACGGCAACGGCTGCACCTTATTATTTTTTCCTACCTTTCATACCGATCAACGGCTGCTTATGAAAAAAGACTACATCCTCGCACTCGACCAGGGTACAACCAGCTCCAGGGCGATTCTCTTTAACCACGAAGGTGATATCGTGACCACCGCGCAAAAGGAATTCAGGCAGATCTATCCGCAGCCCGCCTGGGTGGAACACGATGCGGAGGAAATCTGGAGTTCCCAGTACAGCGTCATGGCGGAGGTGATTGCCCGGCAGGGAATCAGGTTTGGACAGATCGCTGCCATTGGGATTACCAATCAACGCGAGACGACGATTGTGTGGGACAAGTCGACCGGCAAACCGATTTGCAATGCCATCGTCTGGCAGGACAGGCGAACCGCCGCCTTTTGCGACGGGTTAAAAGCCCGGGGACTGGCCACTACTATCCAGCAAAAAACAGGCTTGATCATCGATGCCTATTTTTCAGCCACCAAACTGAAATGGATACTGGATGAAGTGCCTGGTGCAAGAGAAAAAGCAAAAAACGGTCAGCTCGCTTTTGGAACAGTGGACAGCTGGCTGATATGGAAATTATCCGCCGGCAAACTGCATATCACCGATGTGTCCAATGCGTCCAGGACTATGCTGCTGAACATCCATACCGGGGAATGGGATGATGATCTGCTGAAAATTTTTGACATTCCTGCTGCCATGCTGCCGGTAGTAAGCGCTTCGAGCGACGTGTATGGAGCCACGGACCAGGCTGGCATCCCCATCGCAGGTATTGCAGGCGACCAGCAGGCCGCGCTGTTCGGCCAGATGTGCACCACGCCCGGCATGGTAAAAAACACCTATGGAACCGGCTGTTTTATGCTGATGAACACCGGCGACAAAGCCGTTACCTCTCAAAATAACCTGCTGACCACCATCGCCTGGAAAATAAATAACCAGACCGTTTACGCGCTGGAGGGCAGCATTTTTATAGCCGGTGCCGTTGTGCAATGGCTGCGGGACGGCCTGCAGCTTATCCGCAATGCTGCCGAGGTTGAGCAGCTTGCAACCGCCGTGGAAGATACCGGGGGCGTTTACGTAGTGCCGGCTTTTGCCGGGCTGGGCGCCCCGCACTGGAACCAGTATGCGCGCGGAAGTATCTTCGGGGTTACCCGGGGCACCGGCAGGGAACATATTGCCAGGGCGGCACTGGAAAGTATCGCCTACCAGACCACCGACGTACTGAAGGCCATGGAGTCTGACGCCGGAATACGGATAAAGGAATTACGGGTGGATGGCGGGGCCACCATCAATAACCTGCTGATGCAATTTCAGAGTGATATCTTACAGGTAGCAGTGGTCCGCCCCCAGGTGTATGAAACGACGGCACTGGGTGCTGCTTACCTCGCCGGGCTAGCGACCGGCTACTGGAGCGGTATCCCAGAACTGCAGGCACAATGGAAAGAAGATAAAAAATTTACGCCTCAAATGTCGGCTGAAGAAACAGCGGTCCGCATGAAAGGATGGCAGCGTGCCGTGAATGCGAGCATAGCCTGGGCCAAACAAGATTAAAGGAATGGAACGGTCTTCATGCCAATGACGCAGCCGACCGGGTCCAGGAAATTATCATAACTATCCCGCATTATGAACAGGGAACAAAATTTAAAAAAGCTGGCCGCCCACAAAGGGGCCTGGGACATCTGTATAATCGGCGGTGGTGCAACAGGACTGGGAGCAGCCATTGACGCGGCCTCGCGGGGCTACAGCACCGTATTGTTTGAACGGGCCGATTTTGCAAAAGGCACATCTTCCCGCTCCACCAAGCTTGTTCACGGTGGTGTCCGTTACCTGCAACAGGGGAACATTAAACTGGTTATGGAAGCGCTGCGGGAACGCGGTACCCTGAAAAAAAATGCGCCCCATCTGGTAAAGAACCAGTCATTCATCGTTCCCAATTACAAATGGTGGGAAGGGCCTTATTACGGCGTGGGGCTGAAAGTCTATGACTGGATGAGTGGCAACCTCGGTCTTGGTCCCTCCCAATGGCTAAGCAGGGAAGAAGTAATCGAAAAGGCGCCTACCCTCGATCCGGAAGACCTGCGTGGCGGCGTGCTCTACCACGACGGCCAGTTTGATGACGCAAGACTGGCCATCAATATGGCACAGACTGCGGAAGAACAGGGTGCCTGCGTATTGAATTACTGCGGTGTTACGGGGCTAACCAAGACGGGCGGTAAAATCACCGGTGTAACGATCAGAAATCAAATCGATAATACACTTTCATCGATCAGCTGCAAAGCGGTTATCAATGCCACCGGCGTGTTCAGCGACACGGTACAGCATATGGATGATGCGTCAAAATCAAAATCTATCGCCCCGAGCCAGGGCATTCACATTGTGCTGGATGCCTCGTTCCTGCCTGGCAGCAGCGCTATTATGATCCCCCATACAGACGATGGCCGGGTGCTTTTTGCCGTACCCTGGCATAATAAGGTGATCGTGGGAACAACAGATACCCCGGTTAAGTCGATTCACGAAGAACCTGTTGCCCAAAAAGCAGAACTCGATTTTATTATTCACCATATCGGGCGGTATCTCACCAAGGATCCCACGCTTGCGGATGTGCGCAGTATATTTGCAGGACTGCGGCCGTTGGTGAAAGGCGATAGTAAAAAAACCGCGGCGCTTTCCCGCGATCATGTCATCACTATTTCTGATTCCGGGCTGATCAATATCCTGGGCGGAAAATGGACCACCTACCGCAAGATGGCTGAAGATGTAGTCAATATTGCGGCAATCAATAATATGCTGGCTCACCGTGATTGTATTACAGAGGACCTTCCCATTCACGGCGCCAGGCCAACCGCTGATTACAGCGACGATTATTATTATTTTGGGAGTGATAAAGAAGCGGTAGAGGCATTAGGCGACGAGGATCCCCCGTTAACCGAACAGATTCACCCCCGGCTGCCTTACACGGGGGCCGCCATAGCCTGGGCTGTGAAAGAAGAAATGTGCATGACATTGGACGATGCCCTTTCGCGCCGGACCAGGTCATTGCTGCTCGATGCGGCCGCGGCTTCAGAGGCAGCCCCGGCGGTTGCCTCCATCATGGCGCGCTTCCTTGGCAGGGACAAAACCTGGATTAAAGAACAAGTCACTGTTTTCAGAAAGCTGGCAGAACACTACCTGCCGGATTTTTATCAGAAATAAACTAAAGCGTATGCACCCTTTTCTGGGAGAATTCCTCGGTTCTGCGATCCTGATAACACTGGGACAGGGAGTCGTTGCCAATGTATTGCTGAATAAAACAGCCGGCCACCAGGGTGGCTGGATAGTCATCACTTTCGGCTGGTCGATCGCCGTGTTTACCGGAATTTTTGTCGCATCGCATTTCAGCAAGGCACACCTCAATCCGGCGTTCACTATCGCTGCTGCTTTTGCCGGCAATGGTTTCAGCTGGTCCGATGTTCCGGTTTATATCAGTGGGCAGTTTCTCGGTGCGATGACTGGTGCGCTGCTGGTCTGGCTCGCTTACAAATTGCACTTTGCCGCCACCCCGGACGCCAACCTTAAACTGGCGGTTTTTTGTACGAGTCCCGCTATTGCCAGTACTCCCAATAACCTGATCACGGAAATGATTGCCACCTTTATGCTGGTGTTCGCCGCGCTGTTTATCGCGGCACCATCCAGTTCGCTGGGTGCGCTTGATGCGCTGCCGGTTGCGCTGGTGGTACTTGGCATAGGGCTGTCACTGGGAGGACCTACCGGCTATGCCATAAATCCTGCGCGGGATCTTGGACCAAGGATAATGCATGCCGTCCTACCTGTAGCGGGGAAAAGAGACAGTAACTGGGCGTATGCGTGGATACCGGTAGTCGGCCCGCTCATGGGCGGGCTTGCTGCAGCAGTCGTTTTCCGGCTGATCGCTCAGCGATGAACCGGTGGAACCATTTTGAGCGGGATAAAAAAAGGGATGGCAGGATTTTAGTAATTATCGGTCTATACCTACAGTAATTCCGGAGAGCCGGGCCACTTTGTTACGGGTGAAAAATTAAAATTTTGAATATGGGCAAGATTAAACTTAAAGACATTGACACGCGTGCACCCAAGGATTTTGATAAGGACGATACAAAATCCAGGCTGTCGGAAATATTGAACACACTGGACGAATTACAGAATTTATTATACGCGGAAAGCAAGCATGCGGTACTGATTGTGATCCAGGGAATGGATGCCAGTGGAAAAGATGGCGCCATTCGAAATGTTTTTGGGAAATTAAATCCTCAGGGAGTGGTGGTAACTTCTTTTAAAGCGCCCACCCCCGAAGAGCTGGCTCATGATTTTTTATGGCGTATTCATCAGCATACCCCACAGAAGGGGTTTATCCAGCTATTCAACCGCTCTCACTATGAAGACATCCTGATAACCCGTGTACATAAATGGATCGATGACAAAACGGCCAAAGAAAGAATGCGGGCGATTAATGATTTCGAGCGCCTCCTGGTGCAGCAAAACAACACCGTTATCCTGAAATTTTACCTGCATGTTTCGCAAAAAGAACAAAAGGAAAGACTGCAGGAAAGGATTGACAAACCCTCGAAGGAGTGGAAATATAATGCAAAGGATTTCGAGGAAGCCAAATTATGGGACGACTACATGCAGGTGTACGAGGATTGTTTTGAACATTGTAGTGAAATGCCCTGGACGATAGTTCCCGCAGATCAAAACTGGTACAAGGAATATATTATTGCCAAGACCCTTAAAGACGCCCTTTCGGGGTTAAAAATGGAATATCCTACTCTAAAGAAATAAATGTTGAGCCGGCTGGCCCCTTACAACTAATATTTTTTATTTACTAAAAACAACTGCATATGGGAGTGATCAAAGAGTTTAAACATTTCATCATGAAGGGCAATGTGGTAGATCTTGCCGTTGCCGTTGTGATCGGCGCTGCGTTCGGCGCCATTGTCTCTTAACTGGTTTAATACGTTATAAACCCCAAAATCATTGCCCCGGCGAAAAATGCG
>JBBROE010000107.1:0-15833 GCA_038229695.1 Chitinophagales bacterium
AGCAGGTCCACCTTTTCCTGTACCGGAACCTCAAACGCATTTTTAATGATAGGTGTTTTCCAGCTTACTTCGCCGTAACCTTGCTGCGGTGCCAGCTGTACGGGTTCGGAAAGAATCTTCGCGTTGGCCTTAGCCACCGCCACCGCCTGTTCCGCGGTTTTAGCAATGTCTTCTTTGGTTACATTGTTGGATGCGGCAAATCCCCAGGCACCATTGGCAATCACCCGGATGCCTACCCCGAATGATTCGGTATTGGCAATGTTCTGCACACGCTTTTCACGGGTCACCACAAACTGGTTGAGGTAACGCCCAATCCTGACATCGGCATACGTGGCGCCCTTGCTCCGGGCTGCATTCATCGCGATGTCAGCCAGCTGCTTTTTCTGGGCTGTATCCATACGCTGTTCAAGCGCCTGCAGGGGGTCAATAGATCTCCCCCAGCTTGCATAGTCAGGAAGCACCATGCCCCCGATACCCAGAGCAGACAACTGTAAAAAATCTTTTCTTTTCAAAATAGAAGAGTTGAAGGAATGAAAAAATATATACTACCCAAACCGTTTTAAAGTATCTGGCAAGCTATGATATTTTTATGCTAAACGTTTCCTTTCATCCTAATTTTTGCTCCACCCATAAAAAAATACAGGCGGACAAAAACAACAACAGCCAGCATAAAGGCAGGTTAATGGAATGCCTGTTGGCATCAACCTTTTTTCCGTCGGCGGCAGCCGGATAATTTTTCACGTATTTTTGAGTAGCTGTTTGTATTTCGCAGGCGTGCAAATCTGACCAGTCGGATTTTTTTGCTGCGTACCACCGGCCTGTCATATGCGTAAGCTGCGGCAGCGGATGCCATCCGTCCGTGCCCGGCCAGTAAGTACCGTGCCAGCGCCCGGGAAGAAGACTATCCTGCTTCAATTGTAATTTCACCCCGTTGATGGTAGCCGTGCCTGCCCCGGTTGTATCATATACAATAAATTCCACCGGTTCGTTTACTATGGGCATCCGGGGGTTATATATCCAATCTTCCTCACCCGCGCGTGTGCGGGATGCACTGTTTAACAAAGTAGTCCACCAGCGGCGATAGGTAGACTGATCACCGGAAAGGCCGACCGTGAACGTGTTTTGCAGGCCGGTGGCTACCAGGTTTCCCTTTCCGTAGGGCATCCTGGCCGCGTAGATAAGATGCCGGTTATTTTCCAGCAGGCTTTGTATCCCAATCCCCGGCTGAATGCTTACTGCCCCATCCACTGGCAATGCATAGTTGGTGCTGTCGGGACCGCGCTCACTGATTTTTTCCATACCCGGTTTCGTGTCTGCCAGCTTCTTTTTGAAAAATCGGCTGTAAAAAAAATCATCTTTCACAACGGGGTCAAGTTTAATAACCATACCCAACCCTCCTTCTTTAATGGCATTTCTGATAAGTGAAACAACGTTTGGTCGGAGTGCTTCCAGGGTTTGCTCATCTGTCAGCAGGATATCAAACCGCCCCAGGAAAGCGGGAGTGATTGCGGGATTTCCGGGTGAACCGGGAAGATGGTTATACGCTACCCTCCTGTTGTTACGGGTAACCGTGGTAACGCTCGCAATTGAGGCGCCGGTACGGGAGAGAAAATTTTTTAAATAGGTGTTTTCAAAATCCGGCGAAGCCGCCAACAGCAACAGCCGCAGGGGGACCGCGGTATCAACTACAGCCGGCACAGGCTCGCTTGCAATAAGATTTTTCTCTTTGTAGGTTAGGAGTTGTGCCACCAGGCTCGCTTCCCCGCGCGGTATCGCGGCAAGGGTGAAGGGCTTCGACTGGCGCGCATCAACGGTCGTACTGTCTCTCACGGTGCCGGACAACTGAAGTTTCAAGCTGAGGGGCTTGTCATCGCGGTTGACGTAATTTCCCTGGACCCGCAACGGTTCCCCGGGAGATAACCGGGTCTTCCAGAAAACAGCTGTTACCCCGCTTTTCAGCCGGGCAGGTATAAAAGTAAAGGGTTGCGGGGCAAGCGCCGCCAGGGCATCCGGAGGTAGTCCGTTCCCGAAAACAAACAGGCTGTCCGTCCTCACCCGTCGGGCGAAATCCGGCCAGTCCGCGACCGGCGATGCCTGGATGTCCTGGTGGCCCGCCGCCAGCTGTTCTGTAGCGAAAATGGGTATACTTCCCCGGGTGATCAATAACCGAACGCTGTCGGCATCGTACCCTTCCGTGAGCAAAATGATGGCATGACCCGTCTGCGGTACCGATGAAGCCGGAAGACTAAGCGCGGCCAGGCTTCCGCAGGCCACCGCACTTGCTGCCAGTCGCAACGCCAGGAAAGATCGCCTTTTGCGAGCCGTTTCCTGATAGGCCAGGAAACAAAACAAGAGTATCGCGGCCACCACGGCCACAACTGTTGGCATCATGGCTGTTGTTTTAGCAGGTTATTGAAGTACCGGTCAGCCAGGGAGGAGCCGTTGGTGCTCACTGCACCGGGCAGCCGCATTGGAACAGGAAGCAGTTCCTGTAATCCCTGCTGTGCAGTAACTATCACCTGTCCCCGGATTGGCTTACCGGAATTTATTGCGTTAATGATCACCTGCAGGGCTTCGACAGCCGAACGAAATTTTTCAGGATCCTGCCGGGCCTTTTTTTCAAGCTGCACCGCTGCCTTTTCCAGGATGCCAAGCCGCGTCAGGCTGACCCGTGTCAATTCACCAGGCGATGCAAGAATAAACAACGACAGCGTTACAGATAACAACGGATCAACTGAAACCGTTTCCTTTTCATGTAAGGCTGCCTGCGGAATCTTACTGAGATCACCCGTCAGCCGTTTTTTGAGATCAAGCGGCGTGGTTTTATGGTTGGTCTTTGCTACATAGGCCCGGCTTTGCTGCTGCAAGTCCTTGAGCAGTCGAAGCGCCTTGTAGGCGAAAGGCAGCGCCTCCCGGGGAGTAAAAGTCCTAAGCCTGATTTCTGCTTCCCACATCTGGTTGAGGGTTTCTTTCAACCGGGCTTTGGTGTCGCTGCTGTAAAACGTTGCATCTTCTGCGTTATCATGTTTGTCGGTATACGCCTCTTTCAGTTTTTCTGCATTGCTGAAATTCGACAGGTCGGATAAGCCATTGTCTGCCGGTTCGCCCGCATCAGTTTCATCACCCAGGAATTTTCCATACCGTTGCCGCAGCAACTTTTGATCAATGCCGAGATTATTGCTACGGGTCTTAAAAATATCTGCACGGAGGGTATCGCGATCCCTGAGTAATTGTTCGGTTTCTATAATGATCTGCCGCTCGCTCCTGAAAAACTCCGGTTTCAGATCGAGGGGATTACCGAGGCCCTCGAGGCGCATTAGCCCGGCCGTATCAGGCAGGTCAACGATGTAGGTATCCGTCCGGCTTTGCTGCCCGTTATTATCGGTCGCCTCCACGTAAAAAAATAACTGGTCGCCGGATTGCATATGCAGGGTGCTGACAGAAAGCGGTTGCTGCAAGCGGTAATTTTTATGGCCTGCTGAAAAGCCACGGAGCGTGGATTGGCTGGTTTTAAATTTTACTGCTTCGCCGTTGCCACTGGCGATGGTCATATTCAGTACGGCCGAAACAATTCCATAATCATCGGTGAGGGTGGTTTTGATGTCAAACGTTTCGGGCATACCCGGCTCGATGCTGCTGTATTGCTGCGGCGCAATCACCTGCACGGCCGGGGGCTGGTCGGCTATCGTAGCAAGGGTATACAGGGGGGAAAGGCTTTTATCAATAACAATCTGGTAAAGGGCCGGACTATCAGCCTTGTACCTTCCCTGCCAGTACTGACCACCGGGGGCGTCCGGGGTGAACGTTCCTGCGCTCGATCCATTGATGATAAAACCTACAGCGCGTACAGGGCGCGAGGTCATTATTTTCCAGCTTATCAGTGCCCCCCCTTCCGCGCGGATATTGAGGTCCGTTTGGGTTCGCGCAGGCTTCCTGGTATAAGCCGGAGGCAGTACCGTAACCGTTGCCGAAGCGATACCGGCAACAGGTAACACGGCGATGTTCTTTAGTGCCTTCGCGGGAACCGCCACTTCGTTTGCTTTTAAGGAATAAGAAAATTGCTGACTGATTAAGGCCGCGAGTAGCAATACGCCGGCGACAAGCAGGGGAATACTGATTTTCCGCCAGGCAGATAATGGATCGCGTATACCAGCCAAACGTCTTCCTGTGATTTGATGCTGCAGCGCTGCAATACCCGAGAGCTGGCCAGGCGCGGATAAAAGCAGCCCGCTGCTTTCTTCCAGTTCCGGGCAGTTGGCATCGAGCATTACAGAAATATCGGTTGCTGTTACCCGGAACAGCTTATGCCGCAGGCACCATGCGATCAAGACTAATAACCCGCAGCTGGCAGCGAAGACGGGGGACAGGTCCCAGCATTTTTTCGTTATCACTCCGAAGAAAAAGGCTATCGCAGCAGACAGCGCCAGGCCCGCCAGTGCCATCGCTGTGACCCACTGCCTGCGCAGGGCGACTATATCATTTCTATGCCCGTCGTCACGCATCTGTTGTCATTTTGTACTGATAAAATGAGACGACCCGTTCAGCGACCAGCAATATAAAAGCCAGCACCCATCCATATCGCGCCAGCGGCAATTTTTCTTCCGGTGCACGCCGTAAGGGCGAGACCGGAGCGATCCGATCGGGTATAGCCTGCTTCCGGTCGATTTGCCGGTTATCGACAAGTGCCCGCAAGCCAGGCTGCGGACTATTTCTGAACATCAGCTGCAGCAGCATGGCCGGAAAGGAACGCATCGCAGGCAAATCGGTCCAGTCCGGATCCAGCCGGGTATACAACCGGTAACGAACCTGCCCACCCACCTGTTCCCCGGAAAGCAGTGGATCGCCGAATGCATCCTGCCAGGTGATGGCTGCGCCTTCAGGCACCCTGCCGGAAACGGACGAATAAAGGAGTGCCGGCGCGAAGGCCGAGCCTTTTACTGGAAATAAATAACTATACCGGTTTAACTTTTTCCCGGCTGCGTAAGTAAACATGTAAGGGGTAGCCGGAATACCCTTTGGCAGGCTGTCGCTGAGCCAGAAAAGCCAGTCCTGTTTGGCCGGAATATCACCGGCCCGGTGTACAACAGTTATCCCGAGAGCAGGCTTTGCCGACTGGCGGATAGCCTGCAGGGCCGCCACCACGTACTGCGTGCCCGGTTCGCCGGCAGGGCCATAGACCGTAACGGCGACTGGGCGGGTGTCAACAGGTGCTGGTGGAAACGATACGGGGGGAAGGCTATACAATTGCCAGTGAAGGTCGAGCCGCACAGGCGATCGGTTTCCGTCAAAATTGCGCAGTAAGTTGTCCGTAAAAACATATACAGGTGACCGGTAGGGCGCCGCATTATCCAGCGCTGCTGCCAGAGCGCGGTAGGAAGATTGCGTATCTGGGGCCGGCAACCCTTCCTGCAGGGCTGCAGTAAATTCCGCCCGCGGAAAGCCCGTTTCAAAATAATGGAACTCGAACCCGGCCTTCACCAGGCTGTCGATAAGCATGCGCTCGCTGCTGTAAGCGTTTCCCACTTCGTGCCTTGGCACCAGGAGCCAGCCTGGCCTTGAAGAAACCGGTTGTTTGACCCAAACCGGTGCGCACAGAGCGAGGGTAATGACGGCCAGCAGCAGGCAGCGCAGCAGGAGAAGCAGGAGATCAGCCGGATTGATGCTGCGCCTTGCGGCAACCCGGTTTTCCCCAATCAGCGATACACTGCCGACGCGAAGGACCCGGCCAGGCCGCCTGTTCCAGAGATGAATGGCAACGGGCACCGCGAGCGCGGCCAGGGAATAAAACCATATGGGCTGGAGAAACTGCAGCAAGGTTAAACACTTAATTTAGCCCGCTGCTTCAGGAAATCGCGGAGCGCCTGATCAATAGGTTGTTTCATATTGAGCAGCCGGTAAAAAAAATGACGGTTCAGCATACGTACCCGCACTTCGGACAAATATTCGGTTATCCGTTCCCGGTAGCCGTTGCCATCGACTTTTGCATTGATATTTATTTTTCGGCCGGTCTCCCAGTCCTGCAACGTAGCCACTCCGCTAAAATCAAATTCAAGTTCGTTATTGCCCATTATATGAAAAACAAGTATCTCGTGTTTCATCAGCGAAAGGTTGTCCAGGATACGCATGAGTTCTTCATCCTGCTCGTATAAATCAGTGATAAAAACAACCAGCTCGCGACCGGAAGCGCCGGCAAGGAATCTTTTATATACTTCTGGCGAACTGATACGTCCCGCTGCCTTTACCTGTTCCAGGGAATACCAGAAGCGGGCCATATGACTATAATCTCTTTTTGGCTCCATGGCTACCACCCGGCCGGCTTCCAGCAGGTAAAGACCAACAGCATCGCCCTGCAGGTTAGCGAGCCACCCCAGGGATGCCGCGAGATAGCGGGCATATTCCATTTTACTGTAGCCATTGTCTTCATGGTTCATGGAGGCACTGGCATCTACAACAAACCGGGTGGCGATACCGGTTTCTATTTCCGAATCACGGATATAATAACGATCTGTCCTTGCAAACACTTTCCAGTCCAGCTGCCGCAGGTCATCACCGGGCTGGTAACTCCTGTATTGGCTAAACTCGAGTCCTTCCCCCCTGATGGTGCTGGGGTTGATGCCGGCCATCAGCCCACTTACGGCTGTCCTTGCCGCAAGGCGCAGGTCTTTTATTGCCAGCAATATTTTAGGATCGAGTAAACGGCTCATGGATTAGGATGACAAGGTTTTTGGACGTTCGATAATTTTCAGCAATTCAGCGGTCACGCGGTCAGCCGTGATGGACTCGGCATCGGCCTTAAAGTTCATCAGGATTCGATGGCGCAGTACGGGGTATGCCATAGCCTGGAGGTCTTCAATCAGCACCGAATAACGCCCATGGAACAGCGCTCTTGCCTTGGCCGTGAGGATGAGTGACTGCCCCGCCCTCGGACCCGCGCCCCAGCGTACCCATTCCGTTACGTAATTGATGGTTGTGGTCGCCGGCCGTGTTGCCCGAATAAGGTCGCGCACATAATGGATCAGCGTGTCGCTGATATGCACTTCCCGTACCATTTGCTGCAGTTGTTTTATCTCTTCAGCCCCCAATACCGGGTTAATAACCGGGTTAGCGGTGCCGGTGGTACTGCTCAGTATCGCCGCTTCAGCAGCTGCTGAAGGATAATCAATCGTGATGTAAAGAAGGAAACGATCGGACTGCGCTTCGGGTAAAGGGTAGGTGCCTGCCTGTTCGATGGGATTTTGGGTAGCAAGAATAAAAAATGGACGGTCGAGCGGATAGGTCTGACCTGCGTACGTCACCGCGAATTCCTGCATGGCTTCCAGGAGTGCCGACTGGGTTTTGGGTGGGGTACGGTTTATCTCATCGGCCAGCACCATATTGGCAAAGAGCGGGCCCTTGTTAAATTTAAAAAATCTTTTCCCGGTACTGTGATCTTCCTCGAGAATTTCGGTGCCGATGATGTCTGCCGGCATCAGGTCGGGCGTGAACTGGATGCGCCGAAACGAAAGATCGAGCGCCTGGGCGATGGATTTTACCATCAGCGTTTTCGCCAGGCCTGGTACGCCTTCCAATAAACAGTGCCCGCCGGCCAGGAGAGCGATTAAAATTTCATCGAGTACTTCATCCTGGCCGACAATAATTTTCTGTATTTCATTTTTCAGCCGGGGTAATTTCTCCAACAAAGCCTTAACCACTTCTTCAGTTTGATTCAAAACAGGAATTTTAAGAATTAATTGAAGGAAATTAAAAATAAATAAGTCAACTTGTAAAAAAATTATACGGTCGGCAGCAAGCTTCAGGAAATGAATAACAGTCCATTTACATTTATCCGGCTAAGGTATCATAGCGGCGATTGGGATACCGATCAGCGGATGCCCTCGAATATACTTAATTCATTGATTGAATACACTACTGTGCCAGTGACCCTGCAGGAAAAAGTGATCGATTTAAGCAGCGATGAAATTTTTCAGTATCCATTTTGTTACCTCAGCGGGCACAAGCTGGTTCAATTCGATAAAAAAGAAGCGGCCCATTTTAAACGGTATGCAGAAAACGGGGGGTTTGTTTTCGTGGATGACTGCAACCATGATATCGACGGCCTGTTCGCCAAATCATTCGAAGCCGAGATGAACACCCTCTTTCCGCCGGGTGCCCTTAAAAAAATACAGCGCGATCACCCCATTTACCATGCTTTTTTTTCGTTTGAAAAAGGGCCGCCCAACACAAACTTTGAACTCAACGGATGGGGAGATGACCTCATACACGATTACCTCAGAGCCATTGAAATCAATGGCCGCATTGCCATACTATACAGCAACAAGGATTACGGCTGTGAATGGGATTACGACTTCAGGAATAAGCGCTTCCTGAGCGAGGACAACACCAAATTCGGGGTGAACATCATCCTCTATGCGCTACAAGCCTGACCAGGGCAGTCTGTATTTCCCTGCCGTTGACTCCTTAAGCACTGTGAGGCAACACGTTAACCCTCCACCGTTGCCTTTCCTCCTTCATCAGACCATGTAACACAAAATTCACATCCTTTCGCTTGCCCTGCCGGTTGAATTGTCGTACATTTGCCGCTTGAAATTCAGGCCTGTCCTGTCATTTAAATTATACCGCTCCCCGCAAAGGGGAATTTTCAATTATGAATATCAGAAATATTGCTATCATAGCGCACGTTGACCATGGTAAAACCACGCTGGTCGACAAAATCCTGCATGCCACGAAAGTGTTCCGGGATAACCAGGAAACCGGGGAGTTGATAATGGACAGTAATGACCTGGAAAGGGAACGCGGCATTACCATTTTCAGTAAAAACGCTGCGGTAGATTATAAGGGTACCAAAATCAATGTGATTGATACTCCAGGTCACAGCGACTTTGGCGGTGAAGTGGAACGGGTATTGAAAATGGCCGATGGCGTACTGCTGCTGGTGGACGCTTTTGAAGGACCGATGCCGCAAACGCGCTTCGTGCTCCAGAAAGCCCTCCAGCTGAACCTTCGCCCAATTGTGGTGATCAACAAGGTGGACAAGCCAAACTGCCGGCCTGACGAAGTGCATGACGCAGTCTTCGAATTATTTTTCAACCTGGATGCTACGGAAGAACAGCTCGACTTCCCCACCTTTTACGGTTCGGGAAAGAACGGCTGGTTCAATAACAAAAATGAGCAGATAGAAGGTATCACCCCCCTGCTGGATGGCATACTGGAACATGTGCCGGCTCCGAAAATTTCCGAAGGACCGCTCCAGATGCAGATCACCTCGCTGGACTATTCGTCTTTCCTCGGCAGGATAGCCGTCGGCAAAGTAGCGCGCGGATCCATCAAGGAAGGCCAGAGCATCGCCCTAATGCAGGCCGGTGGCATCATAAAGCGCCTGAAAGTGCGCGAATTGTACACCTTTATGGGTATGGGTAAGAAAAAAGCCACCGAAGTTTTTGCAGGCGATATCTGTGCAGTGGTTGGCCTGGAAGATTTCAATATCGGGGATACCATCGCCGACGTGGAAAACCCTGAAGCATTGCCGGTCATCAGCGTGGATGAGCCTACGATGAGCATGCTTTTCGGCATCAACAACTCTCCTTTTTTTGGTAAGGAGGGAAAATTTGTAACCAGCCGTCACCTGCGTGACCGGCTGATGAAAGAAACAGAAAAAAATCTGGCACTGCGGGTGGAAGACAGCGACAGCGCTGATAGTTTTCTCGTCTTCGGAAGAGGTATTCTTCACCTGGGTATTCTCATAGAAACCATGCGCCGGGAAGGGTTTGAGCTTACTATCGGGCAGCCGACCGTGCTGATAAAAGAAATCGATGGCAAGAGAAATGAGCCTTTTGAAGTTTTGGTTGTAGACGTGCCCGGCAATTACAGTGGCAAGGTGATCGACCTGGTAACGCAGAAGAAAGGCGAAATGCTGGTGATGGAAAGCAAAGGAGAAATGCAGCATCTTGAGTTTGAAATTCCTTCGCGCGGCCTGATTGGTCTCCGCAGCAATATGCTCACCAATACGGCTGGTGAAGCGGTGATGGCTCACCGTTTCCTGGAATACCGTCCCTGGAAGGGTCCGATTCCCGGAAGAAACAATGGCGTTTTGTTGTCGAAGAACCAGGAACGTACCACTGGTTATTCTATCGATAAATTGCAGGACAGGGGAACCTTCTTCGTCGATCCGGGTGAAGAGGTATACACGGGCCAGATTATTGCCGAGCATATCAAGCCGGGCGATTTGGTTGTGAATGCGACTGAACCGAAAAAGCTGACCAATCACCGGGCAAGCGGTAGTGACGATGCTTCACGGATTGCACCAAAGACGCTGATGACGCTCGAAGAATGCATGGAGTATATCCAGCAGGACGAATGCATCGAGGTAACCCCGAAAAGCATCCGCATGCGTAAAGTTGTGCTGGATGAAGACGAAAGAAAAAAACAAAGCAAGAGAATGGAAACGGCGTGATGAAGGCGCTGAAAAATAACGATACCGCCGGTTGCCCGGCGGTTTTTTTTTGACTCGCGGCGTAAGCCTCATCGCATGAGTCCGGGCTTGTTTAATCCTGATTAGCAGCGACGCCTGTACCGCTGATCAGGCGTTAAATCTCACGGTTTAAAAGCGGAATTGACGTTCAAAACACTGACGGTTATAGCCAGATGCTGTATTTTTGCACAAACAGGTGACTATGAAAAAGCAGGTGTTTATCGGCGTCGTTGCGATACTGGTACTGGTGCTGCCGCAACTGTTGCAGGCGCAGTGCTCCATTTGCACCCGTACTGCCCAGCAGATGGGGGAAGGGCCCGCGAAGGGACTGAATGGTGGAATCCTTTACCTCGCCGGTATGCCTTTTCTTATTCTTGGTTACATTGGTTACCGCTGGTGGAAAAGCAACCCGGAAGGCTAAGCCGGCAGCCCGACATGTTTATTTTTTTACCAGCTTCATTACAGTACGCACCAGCGAATCGGCAGCGATTGCCTTCTTCAGCACAATGCCTTCCGGCGATACCAGGAAATTAAATGGTATGCTGTCTATTTTGAAGCGCTGCACCGTTTTACCCTTCCACATTTTTTCGTCGATGAGCTGGTGCCAGTCCAGTTTTCCATGTCCAATCATCTGCGCCCAGCCGGCGCGCTGATCGTCCAGCGCAATACTAACCATGTCGAAATGCGCATGATCGAGGCTGTTATAGAGTTGTCTCTTAGGGTTGTTAAAAGCCAGGCATTGCGGGCACCAGGGCGACCAGAAATCAAGCAGGTAATATTTTCCCTTCAGGCTGGCCGTATTGAAAACGTTGCCCGAAACATCCGGCAGGCTGATTCCGGGAAGGACATCGCCGGGTTGGTATTCCTCTTCAAAAATTTTTACAAAACTCACCGTGGCAGAGACGAGTTCCCTCACACCAGGATCGGAGGGGAATCGCTGCCCGGCTCTCAGGATAAACTTTTTCAGCGCGGCGTAATTGTTTCCAAAATCAAGCTGGTTATAGAATAGCATAAACACAGCCGGGTCTGTCACGGTGTCTTCTACGGTTTTGTAACGGTCATACAGCAGCCTCAGGTAATCGCCGGAGCGGTCCTTCGATCGCTTTGCCTGGCTGCTGTCTCCGCTCGCCCTACGCAAGCTGTCGGTTTTTTCCTGGTCACGGCTCATAAGGTACGCAATAGAATCCTGGCTGCGCATGAATTGTTGAATAAAGGAGGATGCCGGGGAATGTGTAAAATGCCAGGCGTTGGTGTTACCATAGTTGGCGTGCACCTCTACTACAGGTTGGTCGGTGGCGAGCAGGATATCCATATTTACCTCCGGCGCCCTCACCCGCAGGATGCGTTCCCCGGTAAAGGGCAGGCTGAATACCAGGCTGTCCCGGTCGTGCTGCGCTATCGCTGAATCTTTAAAGGCAATCCCTGCGCCGTTGAAGGGGAGTTCTTCAAGATAAATCGTTTTGCCGGCCGCGCCACGGATATGCACTTTAACCTGCTGTACAGGTGGTGCGGTCCTGTTGCAGGACAGCAAAAAAGCCATGCTTACCATACCCGTGATTTTCATCCACATCAAGCGAAGTTCAAGGATAAACTTTACATGTACAACCTGGCAGCGCTTCAGGCAAGTTTACTAAAAAAAAGAGGTTGTCTCTCAACAACCTCCCTTGGGATAAAAATCAATCAATTGTCATTATTGCCTAACCCATTTTTCATACACCTGGCGCGTGAAAGTTGCTTCACCATTACCACCGCCCGCATAGCCGTAATGCATCCAGAACGTTTGTTTTGCAGGATCATAGGTGTTATTATAAGTTGACGACACCCATGGTGCTGTACCTGGATTATTCGGTGCAGCAGCAGAGTAATCAACACCGGCGGGGTTATCCTTTGTCATGAACCCACTGGCAGGAACTGGTGGTGTACTGCCGGCAGCTGCATAATTGATCAGTGTGTTGGTGGATGAGACGTCGAACTGCAACAGGTAGCCTGACAAATCACTGTGAGGCGCCTGGCAACGGGTAGGACTAAGGGTGGTAATAGCCTTGGTGGAACTGATCGCCCTGGGCGAAGAGGGGTGAAAAAAGTAACCCGTAACGGTATAGCTGGCTTCGTACGGATTTTTAGCTCCGACCGAAACAAAAGCCGTCTTCTGGGAACCAATTTGTCCCCCTCCGGAAATAGCGGTAACGGTGAAACCCAGCGCGCTTTTCACGGGGGAAGACGGCAGCTTTGTGAGATCCACATTGATTTTAATTGACTTAGCGAATTCCCCTGGTGCAAAGGTTACATTGATTGCGCCGTTGGTCATCGGGTTGCTGGCGTCAAAAGTATACACCGTAGCAGGTAAAAGCGTGTAGGTGGTACCGTTAGCCGTGTTGTAATCGGTGATGGCAGTGGGACTCAGCTGAATAGTCACTGTTTGCGAGGTGTTCAGTACAGCTGAATTGGGAACGTCGCGGCGGATTTCCACGATTGCCAGGGTCTGCGAACCCGCCACTGTCAGGTAACTGTTGATCTGTTCAGTATTGGGGAACTGGATAACGGTTATTCCCGCGCCATTCAGGCTGCTGGTTTTGTAACAGGAACTCGCAGTTACCACTGCCAGCAGCAGCACCGGAACTAATATTTTTATGACTGTAGATTTCATTATTATTAATTTATGCAGGCTTAAAAAAATCTTCACACATTGTTTATTTATCCCACCAAACCCGGTTGTCATGGGTATCAGCACCACCATAGGGGAATGCTGCAAGGGCTGCTTTATATGCATCTCCGTTCACCAGCTGCTCGGTGGTGGGGTAAGCGAAGCGCCGGGGAATGGTCTTGGTCAGGTTAACGGCATCGGGCGCAGGGCTTAACACCGGTACACCAGTTCTTCTCCACTCATCCCAGGCAAATTCTGTGCTGCCATAAAGCGAGAACCATTCTTCCAGTTGTACCTGCCGCCTGGTAACGGATCCGTTTACCCCATACGCGCTGAGGTAAGCATTAACATCGCCGGTAACGCCCCATTGTGCCCAGGAATCAGAAACCCCTTTCGTGAACAAGGTCAGCGCATTTTCTCCTGTTGCATAATTGGGATCCAGCGCTGCCTCAGCCCGAATCAAATCGATGAAGGCGGCGGATACTATCACTACAGGAGACACATTAGTTTTAAACGACTTGTTCAGCGCCAGGCTATAATCCGGGTTGGCGGCGATAAAGGATTGCGCATGACCGGTATTCAGGCCATAGGGAACACCTTTCACTTTTCCACCGGAATTAACTTCACCATAAGCAGTAATCCGGGGATCAGAATAGGCATTCAGGCTATCCACCATTAGCTTGGAGATGGCAAAGAAAGAGGCCGTAGACAAAGCCGAGTAAGCGTTCGGGAATGTTGTAGTATACGTGAGCGTAAAGTTATCCGTATTGCTGGAAATGTAGCCACCCGGATCGTTCAGCGCCGCGATAAACTGGGTCTTTCCCGTGGCCGGATCAACTTTTGAAAGCTGCATCGCCAGGATCATCCGGAGTGAGTTTGCGAACTTCTTCCATTTCGTTAAATCGCCATTGTAAATAACGTCTCCCCTGATGACCGGTGAGTTGGTGGTGAAACTGCTCACCGCACTCGTAAGTTCTTTAAAAAGATCGGTATAAATATCCTGTTGTTTGTCGTATTTCACCTGCGTAGCACCTGTGAGTGCGCTGGTATAGGGTATATCGCCATAACGGTTCGTCAGGATAGAGAATTCATACGCACGAAGTATGCGGGCGATCTGTATTTGATTGACAGGGTTACCATCACCTACCACGCTTAGCGGTGATTTTGTTGCAATGTTGATGATGTTCTGCAAATCCTCCAGCGGGCCTACATAGAAACCATCCCAGGACGCAGCGGTCTGCAGGTAAAGCGAATTACCCGGGTACTGCAGCTCACTGTAGTATTGTACATAAAAGCCCTGGTTGGTGGATTGCGGCACGCCGCCCAGCGTAGATTCCACATTGGTCAGCAGGGCTGACGTAATTGGCGTGGTTGCACCATTCGGACTCACATTCAAATCTCCAAAATCTTTTGGATTACACGCATTGAAAACAACTGCTGCACCCAATACAGCGAGCGTTGTCTTCCGTTGTAAATCTTGTATCAGTTTCATGTTAAAATTAATTAGGATAAAAAAATAACGCACCGCTCTTTCTTACAGTCCAAGTTTAAGGGTCAGCCCGATTGACCTCGTAGGAGGCAACTGTCCTGATTCACCATATCCACCCACCAGCTCTGAAGGATCGATATTTTTATTCGCGGTGTAGAAAAGGAAGGCATTGTGACAAACCGCGCTCAGCGTAATGTTCTGGAACGTGTTGGACAGCTTGCCCATCCTGCGTACCGGGATACGATAGCCAAAACTGATTTCCCGCATCTTCACATAAGTCAGATCGTACACGCTGTTTTCGGTGATGTAATGGTTGTAAAACTGGTGGTAGTAGGTACCTGCATCCACGTAGGTATCAATCTTACCGTGCGCAGAAGTATTGTCAACCCCTACCACGTGAACACCGCCACCGTCAGCTACATTGTTGCGGATGGGAATGCCCTTGTCGTTGAGGCTGGCAGTAACATCATAGAGCCCGGAAACCTTACCCCAGAAATCGGACAAAGAATAATATTTCCCGCCTTTTACGAAATCCACCGCAAAAGAGAGATTGAAATCTTTGTAAGAGAAGGTATTCACCAAACCGCCTGTGTAATCGGGTATCGTAGACCCAAAGGATACGTTACCGGAAGTGGGCACATACTGGCCACCAGCATCCAACACCGGCACGCCATTCACTTTCTGTATGCCAATACCAATTAATTGGCTGTACTTATTTCCGAAAGGACTTGTCTCATCAAATTGCCAGGCTCCCGGCGCATAGCCAGGATTGCCGGTACTGCTGGTATAAGAACCCCCACCACTGTATAACTGGTGAACACCGGGCGCCAGTGTCTTGATACGCACATTGCTGTATGCGAGGTTCAGGTTCAAATCCCAACGGAACGTTTTAGTGGTAATTGCAACCGCGTCAAGGCTGATTTCCACGCCATTTTTATCGATTTCACCAGCATTCAGCAATTTGCTGGAAAATCCGCTTGCTCCAGTCACGGGCGCAGAAATAATGGCATTTTTAGAAGCCTGTGTATAGTAGGTGGCGCTCAATGATATCCTGTTTTTCAGGAAACGTAAATCGATACCGCCTTCGTAAGAAGACGACAATGTGGGTTTAATATTCGGGTCAATCGCCTGGTCAGGAGTGCTGGTCAACGCACTGCCATTCCACAACTGGCTGTTGAGCGTGTACACTAAACTGTTCTGGTAAGCGCCAATGTCTGTACCCACCTGTGCAT
>JBBROE010000108.1:0-15446 GCA_038229695.1 Chitinophagales bacterium
GATGGTGATGCCGATCAGCAGGGCAAGTAATAACCGGGGCACGGCCATCCTGAACTGGCGGCCCCTGCTGACGCCGTATTTGCGCATGGTGGATACCAGGAAACGATCAAAATTAAAAATGATGAGCCCCCAGATGATGGCGAAGAGGATGGTCCACAGCGGGCTGCCGAAAATACTGTAAATCGCGTAGCCTGCAGAAAGGGCCGCGAGCACAAAGGTGGCGAGGACGACGGCGCCGAGGCCTGCGTATTTTACGTGCTCGGCGGGATACCTTTTTAATAATGGCTGGTGAGCACCTGCACACCACCACAGGAAATTGTCGTCGCCGGCCGGCCTGGTGCCGGAAAATGAATCGTACTGGTAGGGACGCGGATCCGCACCCTGGCTGGGAGTTGTCATACTATAAAATAATTATCGTGAATAAAAGGAAGGAACCTGTGACAGGATGAAAGGAGGAACAGGCGAAGAACGGCTGAGACGGGTAAATATTGCAAAAGAAAAGTGAAAGGGTAACGGGGAACCGGTATCATTCCTGCACAGGAATTAGTGCCAGAGCGCGGGCAAATCGGTAAGCATCGCACGAATACCCACTGCCCCAATAATCACAACGACGAGCCAGCCGGCAACACTGAGCCATACCGGGTGCTGATAGGTGGCTGTTTTTTTTCCGGGCAGGACGGCGATCAGCAGCAGCCCGAGTGCAAAGGGAAGCAGGAGGCCGTTGAGGGCACCGGCAGCGACCAGCAGTTTCACCGGCCGGCCGACAAACAGGAATATCAGCAAAGAAATCAGGATAAAAGCGGTGGTCAGCTGGCGGTGATTTTTTTCCAGAACCGGGTGAAAGCCGCGGATGAAAGAGATAGAGGTATAGGCGGATCCGGCTACCGATGTGATCGCAGCACTCCACAGCACGATACCGAAAATGCGGTATCCGGCCGGGGCGGCAGCAATACTGAAAACCGAGGCGGCCGGGTTGGCAGGGTTCAGTATTCCCCCTCCTGTTACTACTCCCAGTGCTGCCAGGAACAGAAGAATACGCATGAGTGAGGCCAGCAGGATGCCGGTGATGCTGCCGCGGGTGATGGTGCGGGTATTTTCTTTACCGGAAATGCCCCCGTCCAGCATGCGGTGGGCGCCGGCAAAGCTGATGTAGCCGCCCACGGTACCGCCTACCAGGGTGATGATGGCGGTGCTGTTTATCTGCAGGGGTACGAAGCTGCGGTGAATAGCATCCGCTATGGGTGGATGCGCCTGGAACACGACGAACAGGGTAAGCCCTATCATCACAAATCCCAGGCATTTCGTGAAGGTGTCCATTGCCCGGCCGGCTTCCCTGCTCCAGAAAAGGACCAGGGCGAGAACAGCACTGATGCAGGCGCCGGCTGTGGTATTTATCCCGAAAAGCACATTCAGACCCAGTCCGGCCCCGGCAATATTGCCAATGTTAAATGCCAGTCCGCCCACGACCACCAGCATGGCGAGCAGGTAACCCGTACCCGGCAGCACGCGGTTGGCAATAACCTGTGCATACTGCCCGCTGATCCCCACGATACGCCAGGTATTCAGTTGAACGGCCAGGTCGAGCAATACCGACACGAGGATAACAAAGCCGAAACTGCTGCGGAGCTGATTGGTGAATACCGTAGTCTGGGTAATGAAGCCCGGACCAATAGCGGCTGTAGCCATCAGGAAGGCTGCGCCCAGTAAAACATTCCCTGATTTTTTTTTGAGGGTCATGCGGGGGGTTGACTGGTCACTGAAATATGGTGTTGCAGCAGTTGATGGTGAAGATTTTTAGCGAGGGCAAGCGCCCTTTTACCATCCGCATGAACACAAACGGTATCCGCTTTAACCGTGATAATACTGCCTGCGGGGGTGGTGACGGTGCCGGTGGTGACCATTTGCATGACCTGGCGGATGGCCTCGTCCTCCGATTCGATGACGGCACCCGGCTGGGAACGGGATGTAAGGGTCCCCTGTTCGGTGTAGGTGCGATCCGAGAAGACCTCGCTGCGGGTAGTGAGTGACAAGCTTTCCGCGACGGTGATGAGGCAGCTGCCGCTGAGGGCGTAAACGCGAAGGGCGGGATTGAAATCTCGGATGGCACGGCAGATGGTGAACGCCAATTCCGGATTGAGGGCCGCCATATTATACAGTGCCCCATGCGGTTTCACGTGCACAAGCCGGTTACCCGCTGCCCGGACCAGGGCATCTGTAGCAGCAAGCTGGTAGAGCAGCATGTCATAGATTTCAGGCTGCGTAAAATGCATGGCTGACCGGCCGAAATTTTCGCGGTCCGGGAATCCGGGGTGTGCGCCAACGGCCACGCCGGCGGCAGTGGCAGCCTCTGATAACCGGCGGATGGTATGAGCGTCACCGGCATGGTACCCGCAGGCAATATTTACCGCACTGATATAAGGAAGCAGCGACAGATCTTTTTCGAGCAACCAGGGCCAGAGCGTTGTGCTTTCGCCCATATCGGCATTGAGGTCTATACTTTGCATGCCCGCGTGTTGAGGTGATCGGTACAGCTGTGTTCGAGAATTTGCAAATCGTTTTCCATCCGGAACAGCAGTGATTCCGCGATGGCATGGTCCACCTGCGTGAACTGGATCGCTTCGCTGGGCCGGAGCTGCGCAAGCCGAGGCAGGTGGGCGCTGATGACATGCCCAATACGGGGATAGCCGCCGGTGGTCTGGTGATCGGCCATTAATACGATCAGCTCGCCACCGGGCAGCAACTGGATGGTACCAAAGCTGACACCGGTGGACACCAGTTCCGCCGTGCCGGCACTTTCGAGGAGCGGCCCTTTCAGCCGGTAGCCCATCCTGTCGCTGAATGGGCGGATGATAAAATTATTACTGACCAGATCCTTTGTAGCAGACGCGGTGAGTAGGGAATGTTCATGCCCTGCCGTGAAAAATATTTCGTGCGGGTAACGATAAACCGAGGTGGTGTCTGCGCGCCAGTTAAGCGCCACCACGTCTTTCCAATCTTTCATCCAGCCGGCAAAATAAAGCGGGCCTTCCCTCGAAAGGAGTTCATCCCCTTTTTCGAATTTGCGTCCTTTAAAGCCACCGGCACCCGCTTTCAGGTTGGTGCTGGCGCTGCCCAGCCAGGGATCGACATCAAAGCCACCGTGGATGGCGATATAACAACGTGCCCCATACCGGAGCCCGGGGAAATGAAGGATGGTATTTTTGCGGATAAGGAGGGGTTGCCATAGCGGCAGCGGTTCATCGTTGAGGGTCGGCGAAAAATTACCCCCAGTGATGCTGATGAAAGCATTCTGTTCGAAGAGGAGCTGAGGCCCGGGAAAATGGAGCTCCATCACCGCTTCATGCTGCTGGTTCCCCACCAGCAAGTTGGCCACGCGGGCGGCATAGCGGTCCATGGCGCCACTGCTGTTGATACCGAGGCTGCCATATCCGTAGCGGCCTAAATCCTGGATGGTGCCGAGCAGGCCCGGTTTAATGACAGTTATACCCATAGCAGGCGGAATAAATATAGGGGTTAAAGATGTGCATCATTTATTACCTGTTGATAGTACCGGTTCAAGCTGTTGCTCCATTTCGGTTGTGCTTATGCGGTAGAACCGCACGATGTTGCCCACGCGCAGGGTGACGAGTGACGGGCTGCCGGGATCGAATTGCTTCAGCGGGGTGCGCCCGATAATATGCCATCCACCGGGGCTGTTAAGCGAATAAATTCCAGTTTGCGCACCGGCAATGCCGATGCTGCCGGCTGCAACCGGAACAGGGACCGGTTTGCGCGGCGTCACCAGTGAGTCATGCACGGTGGCCATATAAGAAAAGCCCGGCAGGAACCCGATGGTGTATACCCGGTAAGTGGGTTCCGTGTGCAGCCGGATGATTTCTTCGGCGTCCATTTGTTTATCATGCGCCAGCGACCGGAGATCAGGGTTGAATGGCGGATCATAACATACCGGGATGTGAACCGTTTCTTCATTCGCCAGGATATGCTCACCCGACTGCCGGAAAGCCTGTAACAATATTTCCCTAACATAGCCGGATACAAGGCCTGGGGGATGATAAAAATTGCTGACCGTGTATGGGTCGTAAAATACGGTTAGCGAGGAATAGGCGATGACGATATCGAGCTGACCGGTAAATGGGTGGGCCAGCAGCCAGTGCTGCATGGCGAGTACCTTATTGTTGAGGGCTTCACTGATGTTATTGCCCAGGTCAATCGTAACCGCGCCGTCACCTAATGGGAATATGTGGTATGTCTCCGTCACGCAATTGCAACAATTAAAAGTTTAACATCGCATAAAATTTGTGTCGCCTGATGATTTTTTATCAATAAGCAACAGCCCGCTGAATGAGCAACGGCCTAAATATAAATACTTTCACGGAGTAACCGGCAGCTTTGCCGCAGCCTGCTAATTTGCTCATTTGCCGCTTATAGACTAAACTTGCACGCCATTAGGCCTGTTTAAAACCGATTAATTCAACGTATGGCCAAGAACTTATTGATCGTGGAGTCGCCGGCAAAAGCCAAAACGATAGAAAAAATCCTGGGTGACGATTTCGAGGTGAAAAGCTGTTACGGTCATATTCGTGACCTTGAAAAAACGGATATGGGAATCGACCTGAAGAAAAATTTTGCTCCCCGTTATATTGTTCCGGAAGACAAGCAGAAGGTGGTTAAGGAATTAAAAAGCATCGCCAAAAAAAGCGGTGAGGTGTGGCTGGCATCGGATGAGGACCGCGAAGGTGAAAGCATTTCCTGGCACCTGGCCGAAGTACTTGGGCTTGATCCGAAAACGACAAAAAGAATCGTTTTTCATGAAATTACGGCACCCGCGATTAAAAAAGCGGTCTTGAATCCCCGTACTATTAATATGGATCTCGTCAACGCCCAGCAGGCAAGGCGAATACTCGACCGGATAGTGGGTTTTGAATTGAGCCCGGTATTGTGGAGAAAGATTGGTATGCAGCGCAGCCTCAGCGCGGGCAGGGTGCAGAGTGTAGCCGTGCGCCTGATCGTAGAACGCGAGCGCGAGATCAACAACTTTACCGCACAGGCATCATTCAAAATAGAAGCCTTTTTCGGGGCGGACGACATCAACGGCAAACGCATTACCTTCAAAGCAGACGGGCCGGCAAAACTGGGTACGGCCGAGGATGCAAATGCCTTCCTGGAGAGTTGCCGGAAAGCGCGTTACCAGGTAGGTGACATCACGGTAAAACCATCAAAACGCTCCCCCGCCGCGCCCTTTACCACGTCTACCCTGCAACAGGAAGCCAGCCGAAAACTGGGCTATTCCGTAAGCAAGACGATGCTGCTGGCACAGAAATTATATGAAGGCGGTAAGATCACGTATATGCGTACTGACAGCGTAAGCCTGAGCGAAACGGCTGCTGGGATGATTGAAACGGAGATCAAAAATTCTTACGGGGACAACTATTACCAGCCGCGAAAATTCAAGAACAAAAATGAGAGCGCACAGGAAGCGCATGAGGCCATCAGGCCCACTTATATGGACAGCCGCACGGTAACAGACAGTGACCTGCGCCGTTTGTACGAGCTGATCTGGAAACGCACAATTGCCAGCCAGATGAGCGAAGCGGAATTTGAGAAGACCGTTGCAAAAATTGATATTTCCACGCGGCAGGATCAGTTGACAGCGAACGGGGAAGTGATGAAATTCGATGGCTTCCTGAAAGTGTACCTCGAAGGGCGTGACGATGATGAAGAGGATGAAGAAAACACCGAAGGCATGTTGCCCCCCCTGAAAGTAAAGCAGGAGCTGGAGTTTAAAGAAATGCTGGCGTCGGAAAGATTTACGCGGCCTGCTGCGCGGTATACAGAGGCTTCCCTCGTGAAAAAACTGGAGGAACTGGGTATTGGAAGGCCGAGCACTTATGCACCAACGATCTCTACGGTACAGAAAAGAAATTATGTCGAGAAAAGGGATAAAGAAGGAACGCCTCGGGTAAGCCAGTTGCTCAGGCTGGCGGCCGACAACAGCATCAGCCGTGACAGCACCACGGAAAATACAGGGGCTGAAAGAGGAAAATTATTTCCGACTGACCTGGGAATGGTGGTAACCGACTTCCTCAAACAGCATTTCCAGTCGGTTATGGATTACAGCTTCACTGCAGAAATTGAGGAGGAATTTGATAAGGTTGCCGAAGGGAAGATGAAGTGGAACAAGATGCTGGCTGATTTTTATGTCCCCTTTCATTCCAGCATAGAAGTGACGCTGGAAACGGCCGAGCGGGCGAAAGGCGAGCGTACGCTGGGTATCGATCCCGTGACCGGCAAACCCGTTACAGCCCGGATGGGAAGATATGGTCCGATGGTACAGATCGGCGCACAGGCGCTGGAGGAAACGGATGAAAAGCCCAAATTCGCCAAGCTGAAACCTACGCAGAGCATCGAAACCATTTCCCTTGACGATGCGATGGAATTATTTAAACTTCCCAGGCAAATTGGTCTTTTTGAAGAGAAGGAAGTAGGTGTAAACATTGGGCGGTTCGGTCCTTACCTGGTACATGATGGCAAATTCTATTCCCTCAGCAAAGATTTTGATCCCTATACCATCACCCTGGAAGAAGCAAGCCCGATAATCGCTGAAAAACGAACGGCAAAAGAGCAACGCACGATAAAGATTTTTGAAAAAGAAAAGATCCAGTTACTGCGGGGCCCTTATGGTCCTTATATCAAACAGGGCCTGCGCAACTACAAACTTTCGAAAGCCCAGCAGGAACGCGTCGAAAGCCTCACCATTGATGAAGTGAAGGCAACGATCGAAGAACTGAAAGCGAATCCCCCGAAAAAATCTTTCCGCAAGAAAAAGGCTTCCTAGCATTACGGATATTTTTTTCGCCCTGGCGATGCCGGCACCGGAAAGCGGCAGCCCTTTTGTTATCTGCACACCTGTGGATAATTTACATTAGTTCATGCCGTGCCCAGCAACGAATTTTAGGTGAGGAAAAGGAAAATACCTGCCCTTTTTCCGTTATACGCCCGATCCGTCAACCCATAATTTTCAAGATTTTCCATGGAAGAAACACGAGAGATAACCGCTCTTTTTCACCTGATTGATGATCCTGACGAGGAAGTTTTCACGTCGGTGAGCGAACGAATCATTTCATTTGGTAAAGGCATCATTCCCAACCTGGAAAACCTCTGGGAGAATACCCCGATCGACGTTATCCAGGAGAGGATTGAATTGCTCATCCACCGGCTGCACTACCGCGATTTGACCATTGATGTAAACAGCTGGAAAGCCCAGCCTGAACCGGATCTCCTCAATGGCGCCATACTCGTTGCACGCTACCAGTACCCGGAGCTTATCACTACGGGGCTGTATGCTGAAATCGAAAAAATGCGCCGGAACATCTGGCTGGAATTGAACAGTTACCTTACCCCGTTGGAACAGATCAACGTGATCACGACGATCCTGTACAACTATTATAACCTCAAGGGCAACGAAATTAAATATGATGAACCCAACGATTTTTTGATCAATAAGGTACTGGACGGCAAACGGGGGAACGCCATCTCTAATGGTATCATTTACCTGGCCCTTGCCGAATTGCTGGATGTACCTATCCGGGCAATCAATATCCCCGGCCAGTTCATCCTGGCCTATTTCGATGTGGAATACGACTGGCAGTCGCCCTCCAACCCTGCGCATAAGATCCAGTTTTATATCGATCCTACAACGGGTAATATTTTTACCCATAAGGATGTTGAATCCTATTTCAAAAAATTATCAGTGCCGGCCACACCGGCCTATTTCCAGCAGATGGATAATAAAAGGATTATCCGTTTCCTGCTGGCAGAATTATCCAAATGTTTTTCGGCGGACGCGACCGAGTACAAAAAACAGGAACTGATGATCCTGGCCGATTCCCTGGGCGCTTCCTGATTTTTTTCCGAACGACTCGCCAGCGGCTAACAACTTATTACTACCGTATTAGGATATCCGAAAAACGGATATCTATAATCTAGCGCCATGGCTGATTTCAATAACGCAAACGCCGGAAAGAGCGATACCTGCATCCTGGTATTGGGTGCCGGCAAATCGGCTACCGTGCTCATTGATTACCTGCTCCGAGAATCGCCAGCTGAACACTGGCAGGTTGTGGTGGCAGATGCCGACCCGGCGGCAGCCCGGGAGAAAATTGGGGGCCATCCTTCCGGCAGGGCGGTGCAGCTGGCGGTGCAGGATGAACAGGCACGCACCGCGCTGATTGCTGCCTCCACACTGGTCATTTCGCTGCTTCCCCCTTCCCTCCATTACCTTGTGGCCCTGAGTTGTGTAGCGGAAGGTAAAAATTTACTAACCGCTTCCTATGCGGATGAGCAGATTAGGCAGCTGGAAAGCGCCATCAAAGCAAAAGGTTTATTGTTTTTGTGTGAAATGGGTCTTGATCCGGGCATTGATCACATGAGTGCCATGCAACTGATTGACCGGCTGAAAACCTCGGGCGCTTCAATTGGTTCCTTTGTTTCCCATTGTGGCGGCCTGGTAGCGCCGGAATACGACGACAATCCCTGGCATTATAAGATCAGCTGGAATCCCCGCAACGTGGTGATGGCCGGAAAAGCTGGCGCGGTATACCGGGAGCATTCCCAAACGATCCGGCTGCCCTACGCGTCTCTGTTTGAAGACAACCGTATACTTGATTTCCCGGGATTGGGTAAACTGGCCTGGTATCCCAACCGCGATTCCCTGTCTTACCTTGAATTGTACGGCCTGCCTGCCGTTGATACTTTCATCCGCACTACGCTGCGCTATCCCTCATTTTGTTCAGGGTGGAAAAAACTCGTACTACAGGGGCTTACAAACGACCAGCTTCAAATCGATACCGACGGGTTGAGCCTGCAGCAGTTTTTCAGGCATTACTTTCCTGACACCGCCCCCATCAGCAACGACAACCAGTTTTATGAGCAGCTGCTGTTCCTTGGGCTGGAAGACAGCGGGACACGCATTAATAAGGGCCGGTGCAGCCCAATGGACGCCTTACAGTTCGCGCTGGAAAACAAACTTGTGCTGGGTAAAGACGACAGGGATATGATCCTGATGCTGCATGACATCAACTACACACAGGAAGGGCAACAATTTGAATTGCGCAGCAGGCTGCTGGTTAATGGCGACAACCAGGCCCGGACTGCCATGGCCAAAACTGTCGGCCTACCGCTCGGTATCGCGGCAAAACTGATACTGCAACGTCGTATCGGCGCGACCGGCCTCCAGCTGCCCCTGACTAAGGAGATTTACCAGCCGGTGCTGGAAGAGCTTTCGCGGCAGGGCATTTCCTTCACAGAAACTACGGCGCTGCAGATTTCGTGATGGGCCTCAACGGAATTTTTCCAGTTGCTTAATCAACTCGGTGATGCCCGAAGTAGCCGGTTGTTCGATCAGGTTAAATCCCCTGGAAAAACTGCTGAACGGAATTTCCCTGTCTATAATAAACTTCGGGGCAGAAGGGGGTACAAAATCCAACAATCCCGCGGCAGGATATACGGCGAGGGACGTGCCAATGACCACAAACAGGTCTGCTTCGCCGACTGCGGCAACGGCTTCGCTGATCATGGGTACCGGTTCTTCAAACCAGACCACGTGCGGGCGGAGCTGGGAGCCGTCAGGTGCCAAATCACCCAACCGCATGTCGGTGGTGACTGGATAAACGGCCGACGGATTCATTTCACTGCGCATCTTAAGTACTTCACCATGCAAGTGCAATACCTGCCTGGAACCGCTCCTTTCGTGGAGGTCGTCGATATTCTGCGTAATGATCGTCACGTCGAAATACCGCTGCAGGCCGGCCAGCCCCTCGTGGGCGGCATTGGGAGCGGCAGCCAGCACATCCCTGCGGCGCTGGTTATAGAACCCGAGTACAAACGAGGGATCTTTTTTCCAGGCCCGGGGCGTGGCTACATCTTCAACCCGGTGCCCTTCCCAGAGGCCATCACTGTCCCTGAACGTGCGTAGTCCGCTTTCCGCACTGATGCCCGCACCGGTGAGGACTACCAATTGAATTTTATTAGATGCCATAATCAGCACGTTGCAGGAGTGAACAATGACCCGCGAAAATAAAAAAGAGATCATTTTTCTCCGGCGAGTTCAAGAATAATCGCCCATTCCTCCGGCCGCACCACCTGCACCGATAACCTGCCAAGCCGCACCAGGTCCATACCGGCCAGCCTAGTATCGCCCTTGATAAGAACAAGCGGAACCGGTTGTTTCAATTTTCTTACCGGCTTAATATCAACGACTACCCAGTTGGGATTATCGGTGGTGGGATCCTGGTAGCATGTTTTTACAATTTTCACAATTCCCACGATTTCCATGCCTTCATTGCTATGGTAATATAAGGCCTGGTCTCCTTTTTTCATAGCGCGGAGATTGTTCCGGGCCGCATAATTGCGCACCCCTTCCCATATTGTTTGACCGTCCTTGACAAGGGCGTCCCAGCTATAGACCGATGGTTCTGATTTTAGAAGATAGTAATCCATACGGGTTGATTAATTAACGATAAATGTAACGCATTTTACTGCTGCATTTATGAACCGACGTTTCGTGGAAATGAAGGCCCTTCCATGTTTATGGTTGACAGCCAACTTCAGACCGATTGTTGAACACCGCCTGGTTGATCTGAATTATTTGGCTGCGCGCAATCCGGGAGGATTGCTGCCACGTATTTATACCGGTTGACTACATGTAATCCCAACGAAATTCCAACACAATTAAAGAAAAAAATCAACAAAAAATCACGTATGAAAATTTTAAAGTCGTTCGCAATGGTTTTGTCACTGGCACTTGTTATCAACAGCGCTGGTGCACAGGACAATATGAATATGGAAAAGACGGTCTCTGTTGGTGGCGCCATGATGTACCCCAGCAAAAACATCATTGAAAATGCTGTTAATTCGAAGGACCACACTACGCTTGTTGCTGCCGTGAAGGCTGCCGGCCTGGTAGAAACACTGGAAGGCGCAGGTCCGTTCACTGTTTTCGCTCCGACCAATGAAGCATTTGATAAGTTACCTAAAGGAACCGTTGAAACACTGTTAAAACCTGAAAACAAAGAAACGCTCACCAAGATCCTGACCTACCATGTGGTGGCCGGAAGGTTCGGTTCGAAAGAAATTGCTGCGCTCGTCAAAGCTGGTGGCGGAAAAGCAACCCTGAAGACTGTAAGTGGCGGAACGCTGACTGCTTCCATGAAAGGCAACAAGCTGGTGCTTACGGACGAGAAAGGCGGAATGTCTACAGTTACCATTAAAGACGTAGATCAGAGCAACGGTGTCATCCATGTGGTTGACACGGTGTTAATGCCAAGCTGATTCAACTCGGTTGGTGTATAGTGGGATTTTTCACACACACAGGCCTACCCTTTCTAAGGTGGGCCTTTTTTTATGGGGAGTGGCGAGGGCTGCTATTTGGCGGATAATTGATAGCGCAGAAATATTATCTGTCAAATAACCTTATTTTCGTTTTAAACTCATCACATGGATTTGATGGAGCAGTTTAACCAGGCAGCCGAAGACAGTAAATCACTGGCGCAGCGGCCGAGCAATGAAACTATGCTGCAATTGTATTCGCTGTACAAACAAGCTACAGCCGGCGATGCCGGTGAAGTCAGCCTTGCTCCTTTTGATTTTGTCGCCCGGGCCAAATATGATGCGTGGGTGGCGTTGAAAGGCAAATCCAAGGAAATGGCCATGCAAGATTATATCAGCCTTGTCGGCAAATTGAAAAACTAGCCGGTACAGGCCGCGCATCCTCTCAATATTTTTATGCTAGCCGGATCGTATTTAAATCATCACGGGAAGTTTTTGGGATGGTATTCCTGTTCTACCCCATCGTTGTGCGATGGCTCACAAAGACCTGATTTATGGCAGTGACCGGACAGGCAGGCAGCACTGAGCGGTAAATATTATTTGAGCGCCTGGATAATGGCGGTGAATTCTGCCGCCACCAGTGAAGCTCCGCCGACCAGGCCACCATCCACATCTTTTTGGGCGAATAACTCTTTAGCGTTGGCCGCTTTTACGCTGCCCCCATATAATATTGAAGTCCCTTCCGCGGTATCATCCCCAAAATGGTTAGCCAGCACACTGCGTATAAAGGCATGAATTTCCTGGGCCTGGGCAGTGGTTGCTGTTTTGCCGGTACCAATGGCCCAAATGGGTTCATAAGCAATGACCAGCCTGGAAAATTTTTCAGGAGAAAGGTGAAAGAGGGATTCGCGCAACTGTGTTTCCACGTAGTTATTTTCTGTTCCGCCTTCTCTTACCGAAAGCGGTTCCCCGCAGCAGAATACCGGGGTAATGTCATTTTCCAGCAGCAAGTTGATTTTATCGGCAAGTTCCTGGTTGCTTTCCCGGAAGTACTCGCGGCGTTCGCTATGCCCCACCAGGCAGTAAGGGATGTTGATGGAGTGCAGCATCTCCGCTGAGACTTCACCGGTATAGGCGCCGGCTTTCAGGTGATGGCAATTTTGTGCAGCGATGGCGTAATTCCGTTCATCAGACACTTCACTGTTGGCCATGATGAGGTAGGGAAAGGGTACAGCAAAAATCACTTCCTGGTGAATGCCCGGACGGATACCCGCTTTTAAAATGTCGTCCAGTAACTTTTCTCCCTGTTGGTAGGTGCAGTTCATTTTCCAGTTCGCGGCGGCTATTTGCTTTCTCATGCTGTTATCCTTTAAATTTCGTTTGTACTTAACCGATAGTCTTCCCACCAGTCAATACAGTAAGTGTTTTTACGTAGGCGGTGTTGGTCAGTTGCGGTCAAAAATAAGTTGTAGCAACTGAATTTCCTTTTCCGAGAGCGCATGATTTTTTAATTTTTTCCAGTTACGGATATCCTGCAGCGCTTTTTCAAAATCATAGCGGGCGGGCGGATTCGTTCCCCAGCTGAAATTCGGGATAAACTTGGGTAACAGCCCCGTTCCAAAAATATTGGCGGACACCCCGGTGATGGTTCCGGTGTTGAAGCTGCTGTTGATAGCTGCCCGGGAGAAATCACCCATCAGTAAGCCGCATTTCAATCCGGCCACCACGTAGGCAGCGAGGCTCATGTCCCACACTTTCACCGGGCTTGCCGTATTGCGGATATTGGAATTGGTGGTACCCGCACCGAGGTTGCACCACTCCCCGATTACGGAATCGCCCAGGTATCCGTCGTGTGCTTTGTTACTGTAACCAAAGAAGACCGTATTCTTTATTTCGCCACCAACGATACAGAAAGGCCCAACCGTGGTAGCCCCGTAAATGCGGCTGCCCATTTTCACTACGGCGCCTTCGCAAAGAGCGAACGGCCCCCTGATGGTGGCGCCTTCCATGACCTCAGCATTTTTGCCGATATAAATAGGTCCCGCGGCAGCATTGAGGATACAGTGGCTGAGTACTGCGCCGGGTTCAATAAAGATATTTTCGGGGTGGATGGCGGTGACAGAACCGGGTATCGGCAGGGAGGCCCGGTCTTTGGTAAGCAGGCTGAAATCTTCGCGCAGCGCCCAGTCGTTGAATTCAAATATCTGCCAGGGATGTTCGAGCAGGCGAAGGCCATCCTGCTGTAACAACCGGTCGGGCGTATAGTGCCCGCCGGTCCGTTCATCGATGAATGTTTTGCCGGGGATGATATTGGCCGCAAAAATGACCGGCTGCAGATCCGCCTGGCCGGGGGGATCGAGTACGGCATCGGAATCGACGCTGACTTTTATGCCCAGCCGTTTTTCCCATTTTTGCCGGATCGTGAGAATGCCCACACGGATATCGGCAGCCGACCGGGTAAGCGTGAAAGGATACAATTGCTGCCGGATTTTCTGATCGTCCAGGATGAGCTTGATCATTGGGTAAATGTAGGCCAAATGAGGCAGCCGGTAATTCCGGGAGACAGCGCAATATGGACGGGGCAAAAAAAATCCCTTTGCACGGGCCGCAAAGGGATTCAGTACCTTATTTAAAAAATCAGGCTTTTTTACCGTATTTCTTATTGAATTTATCGATACGGCCCGCAGTATCCACCAGCATTTTCTGACCCGTAAAGAAAGGGTGTGACATACTTGAAATTTCCAACTTTACGAGCGGGTATTCATTGCCATCTTCCCATTTAAGGGTTTCTTTACTGTTAGTAGTGGAGCGGCTGAGAAAAGTGTGGCCGTTACTCATATCCTTGAAAACAACGAACCGGTAATTTTCCGGGTGGAGACCTTTTTTCATAATTATGTATTTAGGCGATACGGATTTGGCCGTACCATTTGTTTGTAAGGGCGCAAAAATAGTATATATATCGTTACTTACCAAACCCCTTAATTCCGCATATTTTCGAATTGCAGGGGGACGCCCATATCGGCCTGCCGGCAGAGCTGGATAACCTCCTGTAAATCATCCAGCTTTTTGCCTGTCACCCGCACGGTATCATCCATGATCTGGGCCTGTACTTTTATGCCGCTGTCTTTTATCATTTTCACGATTTTCTTGGCGTCATCCATTTTCAGGCCATTGCGTACACTCACTTCCTTTTTTACCGTTTTCCCGCTTGGAGAGGCTGCCTTCGCCATATCAAAGGCTTCCGGAGATATGCCCTGTTTGTTTGCCCGGCTTACCAGCACATCGAGCAGCTGGGTCATTTTCATGTCGTCCTCCGTCTCAATATTGAGCTTAAAATCCTTTTTATTTAAATCAATGACCACGTGAGAGTTTTTAAAATCAAAACGATTGGTGATTTCCTTTTTTACCACGTTAACGGCATTGTCAAGGGCCTGGGGGTCTACCTTACTAAGGATGTCAAAAGATGGCATACAAAAAAGTTGAGTTGTTTTTCTTAGCCGTCAAAGGTAAGGCGTTTTGCAAAGCCATCGGTAACCTGACCTTTGGGGCTAGTCATTATTACCCGCCTTAACCCTTCCCGCCTCTTCCGGTGCCCCACCCTTCTTGTTGCCGCCGCGGTTACTTTTGAGGGGTTTGCCAAAGCGGTAGGTAAATGAGATACCGGCAACCCGGGAGTCACGGATATTGTCAAACGAGGCGGACGTCTGCTGAAAGTTGATGGTACCGTGGGCGCGGTTGGTGAAAAAGATATCCCTGATGCTCATTCGAACATTGCCTTTTCCCTTCATTACTTTTTTAGCGATTCCTGCAGAAGCCTGGCCGAGCGGGTCTATCGCCACCTGCCCTTCAATTCCCTTGGTGCGGTAAAATCCGCTCAGTTCAGCAGACCAGCCCCTGGAGAACGTAAACTGGTTGTTGACGTTAACGAGTACGTTGCCGCCTTTGATATCGATGGCCTCGTTGTACAACATACCTTTGAAATGGTTATAGTTGTAATTGCCGTAGAGGCTGGCTGACCACCATTTTGCAAGGTCCAGTTGCGCGCTGATGCTGATGCCCGCATTCTGCCGTTGCCCGATATTCCCCCGGCTTACCACGGTGGCAAAATCCTTCTGGCCGAA
>JBBROE010000109.1:0-15374 GCA_038229695.1 Chitinophagales bacterium
CTATGTTCCTCATTTTTGTTGAAGAAATTGTTGCCGTACAGATTACGAGTTGGTTCCGATAAAATTTCACCCGTTCACATGAGTAAAAAAGATGTCCATATTGATTACCTGCAGCCGGTGATAGAAATCCGGGCACTGGAAAAGGCGTTCGGCAGCAACCACGTGCTCCGGAAAATTGATTTGCAGGTTTTCAAAGGTGAAAATGTCGTGGTACTTGGTCGATCAGGAACGGGGAAGTCTGTCCTGATAAAAATTCTTGCCGGGCTCCTGAAGCCAGATGCCGGGTACGCCACTGTACTGGGCCAGGATGTGTCGGCGCTCGAACGGCACGGCCTGGAAGCTTTGCGCATGCGCATCGTCTTCTCTTTTCAGAATAGTGCTTTATATGATAGTATGACAGTGCGGGAAAATCTCGCATTCCCAATAGAACAAACGGGCAAAAAGATTCCGGATGGACTGCTGCAAATGGATATTGAAGAGGCGCTGGAAGCAGTGGGCCTGCGGCAGGCGATCAACCAGCTGCCCGCAGAACTGTCCGGTGGGCAGCGAAAACGCATTGGCATAGCCCGCACGCTGATTATGAAGCCGGAGATTATGCTGTATGATGAGCCCACTGCAGGTCTTGACCCGATTACAAGCGGTGAAATCAACGATCTCATTAACGAAGTCCAGCAACAGTTTCATACCTCATCCATCATCATTACGCATGACCTCACCTGCGCAAAGACAACCGGCGACCGTGTGGCACTGCTGCTGGACGGACAGTTTTTAAAGACCGGCCGCTTCGAAGAAATCTTTTCCCTGCCCGATGAACGCATCAGGAGTTTTTACAATTATAATTTTATTTCGGTATGAGTAACAATTCTACACGCACCGGCGTCATTACCGGGGTATTTATCACCCTTGGCATTATCATTTTCCTGGTGGGTATTTTCACCCTCGGCGGTCAACAGAAAACTTTTACGTCCAGCATCACCGTCAATACCATTTTCGGCGATGTGAGCGGGCTGCAGCAGGGTAATAATGTATGGTTCTCCGGGGTAAAAATCGGTACCGTAAAAAAGATCAGCTTTTACGGGCAATCGCAGGTGCAGGTCGTTATGCACATTGATAAGAAGGCCGAGGAGTTTATCAGGAAGGATGCCCGGGCTAAAATAGGCTCCGATGGTTTGATTGGCAATAAGATCATTGTGATTTACGGCGGTACGCAATCGTCTCCCCCGATCGAAAATAACGACAGTATCCAGGCATCATCGGCGCTGAGCACAGACGATATCCTCGCGACACTGCAAAAAAATAATGAGAACCTTATTGCCATTACCACGGACTTTAAGAAAGTGAGTAGCGGTCTCGCCGGTGGGCAGGGTACACTCGGAGCATTGCTAACCGACAAATCTTTATTCAACAGTCTCCAGCAAACCATGGCTAACCTGCAGGTAGCCGGACGCAATGCAGACAACCTTACCAAAAACATCACCGCCTATACGCAGAAATTGCAGTCGCCCGGATCCTTAGCGGAAGGGCTGGTAAATGACACCGTCATCATGCAGCACCTCAAAGCGACAAGCACCCAGCTTCAGCAGGCAGCAGGATCTGCCAACGAATTTTCGGGTCAGCTGAAACAAGCCGGTGAACAGCTCAACAACCGCAACAATACGCTCGGACTTCTTTTGTACGATGTGCATGCCGCCTCACGCCTGAAAAATACGCTCGATAACCTTAATACCGGTAGTGTAAAACTCAATGATGACCTGGAAGCTGCCCAGCACAATTTCCTATTGCGGGGCTACTTCAGGAAGAAAGCAAAAATTGACGCTAAGAACCCGTCGCCCGTTCCGGATTCTACCCGTGTGAACCCCTGAGCAGGACCGGCTTTTGTCGTTTAAAACAACGCTGTCAATAAGTAGATGACCTTACCGGTAGGATATAATGGATTAGGACTAAAATAAACCCGGACAACCGTGCGTTTATTTCTCGAGGTCATAATCCGCAGACTGCTTAAACAGTGATTTACCCGATGAAAAACAACCGCCCCGCCAATGTTTCGCCAGCACTGGCCTTCCTCCTTTCCATTTTTTGTTTTATGTATCAGCCTGCCGCATTTTCGCAAACAGAAAATATTACGTTCACGCACCTCGATATCAATTCGGGCCTCTCACAAAATAATGTCATCGCAGTGCTCCAGGATCATCGTGGCTTTATGTGGTTCGGCACCCGTAACGGGCTGGATAAGTACGATGGCTACCGTTTTACCGCCTACCGCAACAATCCGGCAGACAGCGGCAGCATCAGCCACAATTTCATCAATGCAATCATGGAAGACCGGGCCGGCAACCTCTGGATTGCCACAAACGGCGGGGGGCTGGACCTCTACGACCGGAAAAAAGACCGGTTTTCCCATTTCAACAATATCCTCGCCGGCAACAGGCGCATCTCGAGCAACCTGGTGCAATGCGTCATAGAAGACCACGCCGGCAATATCTGGTTTGGCACCGGGGATGGCGGCCTCGAAGTGCTGGAACCTTCCACCCAAAAAATTACACGAATCCGTGAAGCCGGCGCGGACCGGGCCCTGTCAGGTCAATTCATGGTAAAAACGCTGTACGAAGATAAGCAGGGCGATATTTGGATCGGCACCTATGGCAGCGGGCTGATACGTTATAATCCCACGCGTAAAACGTTTATTCATTTCCGTGAGGAAAAGGGCCGGCCGGGTTCGCTGGCAGCCGACCAGGTCTATACCCTGTTTGCTGACCACCGACAGCAATTATGGATTGGGACAGACGGAGGCGGGTTGAACCGTTTCATCCCTGCCACCGGGGGGTTTGCCCATTATCGCCATGACCCGTCCAACCGCAACAGTTTGTCGTCCGATGCCGTATTCGCGATTGGTGAAAACAAAACAGGTAAACTGTGGATTGGTACAGAAAACGGCGGGCTGGATATCCTCGACCCGGTTTCCGGTACCATCGGCCACTATGTGCATGATGAGCTCGATAAAAAATCGCTAAGTAACAATTCAGTCTACACGGCTTACCGCGATGGAAAAGGGAATATGTGGCTGGGTACTTTTTCCGGCGGCGTTAACCTGTACAACAGTGACTACAGTAAATTTACCCATTACAAACACAGCAGTGTTTTGAATAGCCTCAGCAACAACAGTGTCCTCGCCATTATGGAGGATAAACAGCGGCGGTTATGGATAAGTACTGATGGCGGCGGGCTGGATTTATTCAACCCGGCCAGCAGGCTATTCCGCCATTTCAGGCATGAGCCGGGAAACCCCCAGTCCATCTCCGGAAACTATGTACTCAACACCTGCGCCGACAGCAGGGGAAACATCTGGATTGGCACCTGGGGCGATGGGCTTACCGTATACAACCCGGCTAAAAATATATTCCGTCATTTTAAACATGATCCTGCCGACCCGGGCAGCCTCAACGGCAACAATGCCTGGTGCATCACGGAAGATCACGACAAAAATATATGGGTGGGGCTTCATGGCGCGGGACTCGATTTATTCAACCCGGGAACGGGCAGCTTCACCCACCATGTTCACGACGAGACCGATCGAACATCTATTTCCAGCAATATCGTCCACATGATCGTAGAAGACACGCTGCACAATTTATGGATCGCCACGGATGCCGGCGGGCTGAATTTACTCGACAAGCAAACCGGGGCGTTCACGTCCTACAAACATACGGATCAGCCCAACAGTCTTAGCGGCAACAGCATCAATGCCCTTTTTCAGGATAAAAAAAATAATCTCTGGATAAGCACATCGCAGGGACTTAACTATTTTGAAACATTAACCCGTAAATTCACCCGGTATGCGGCCAAAGACGGGCTGCCCAGCGATTGTGTTTTCGGCATGCTGGAAGACGACCGGAACCGGCTCTGGGTGAGCACCGAAAACGGGCTGGCTTCCCTGGACCCTGCCACGCATCGATTCTCTGCATACGACGTGTCCGACGGATTGCAGTCGGCCGAATTCAAAGACCATGCCTTTTGCCGGGGCAGTTCCGGTGCTTTTTATTTCGGGGGTATCAATGGATTTAATGAATTTTTCCCCGGTAATATCAAAGAGACCGGCTTCGATCCCCCGCTGGTGATCACAGCACTGCAGGTGTATAACCGGAACGTACCGGTAACCAGGGACAGCAGCCACCCTACGCCGCTTTCCGCTGTCATCAGTGAAACAGACAGCATCGTACTCCCCTATTCAAGCCAGGTGATATCCTTTGAATTTGCCTCCCTGAATTATACTGCCACCGAAAAAAAACAATATGCCTACTTCCTGGAAGGGTTCGATAAAAATTGGAATGAGGTAGGCACCGAACGAAAAGCGACCTATACCAAACTCGATCCGGGAGAATATACGCTGATCATAAAGGGAACCGATAACAGCGGCCGGTGGTCGGCAAAAAAGACGAAACTGCACATTACCGTAGTGCCGCCCTTCTGGCTCACCTGGTGGTTCAAAGCCGCAGCACTGCTCCTGGTGTCCGCAGGGATCGTTATCTATATCCGGTTACGGATCAACCGCATCAGGAAGCAGAGTAATACACTGGCCACGCTGGTAGCTGAGAGAACCCGGCAACTCGACCAGGCCGTTAATGAAGAAAAGAAATCCAGGGCTGAAGCCGAAACCGCCAATAAAGCCAAAAGCGTATTCCTCGCTACTATGAGCCATGAAATCCGCACGCCGATGAATGGTATCATCGGGATGTCTTCACTGCTTGCTCAAACAGCGCTTAACAAGGATCAGAAAACCTATACTGAAACAATACAGACCTGTGGTGAAAACCTGCTGACGGTCATCAACGACATCCTCGATTTCTCCAAGATTGAATCGGGCAATATGGAGCTTGAAAATAATGATTTCGATTTGCGAACCTGCGTCGAGGAAGTGCTGGATGTATTTGCAGGCAAAGCCGGGGAAGCAGGAATTGATCTCATGTATCAAATTGATGCGGGATTACCAGAACAGATCATCGGCGACCCTGTCCGGCTGAGACAGGTACTAATGAACCTGGTCAGCAATGCCGTTAAATTCACCCACCATGGCGAAGTATTTGTGAAAGTGAGCCGGACGGCGATACAGGAAGACGGAACGCAGGAACTTCGTTTTAACATACGCGATACCGGTATCGGTGTGCCGCAGGAAAAGATTGCCAGGTTGTTCAAGGCATTTTCCCAGGTGGATTCTTCCACCACGCGAAAATATGGCGGCAGCGGGCTGGGACTGGTCATTTGCGAAAAGCTGGTGCACCTGATGGGAGGATCAATGCATGTAGAGAGCCAGGCCGGGGTAGGTTCGGTCTTTGGCTTTACTATAAGCACAAGAACCGGTGAAAAATCAATGCAGCAGTTCAAACCGGGCACCATACAACAGCTGGAAAACCGGCGCATCCTTATCGTTGATGACAACCTCACCAACCGCACTATACTGCGCCTGCAGCTGGAGCAGTGGAAGATGAAAACAGTGCTGGCCTGCAGCGGCGATGAGGCACTCTCCATCCTGGACAAGAGCGCTCCCTTCGACCTGGTGCTTACTGATATGCATATGCCCGGAATGGACGGGTTGCAACTGACCCGGATCATTAAGGTCCGCTGGCCAGGTTTGTGCGTTATGTTGCTGAGCTCGCTGGGCAATGCATTCCAGAAACCAGACGCAGCATTATTCAGTGCCGTACTTACAAAGCCTGTAAAACAACAGGCCCTCTGTACTCATTTGCTGAATAATTTCCGTATCGAAGTATCACCGGTACCGGTAAAAACGATTGAAAATGAGCTCCCGCAAAACCTGTCTGATAAATACCCGCTGCGGATACTGATAGCGGAGGATAACCCGGTAAACCAACAATTGGCCATGATTGTACTCAGTAAGATGGGGTATGACCCGGAAATTGCTGAAAACGGGGAAGAAGCCGTGGAAAAACAACGGCTGGGTAGTTACGATGTAATTTTGATGGACGTACAGATGCCGGGAATGGACGGCCTGGAAGCCACCCGCGCCATCCGCAATGCGCCGACGGAGCAGCCGGTGATTATCGCCATGACCGCCAATGCCATGAAGGAAGACCGCGAAAATTGCCTGGTGGCGGGCATGAACGATTATATCAGCAAACCCTTTAAGCCATTCGAAATAGCCCTGATGATTGAAAAGTGGGCATCCTGATCAGTGCCGGTACCGGCCGGTAAACAGTCATTGGCAGACAGGTTAAAAAATAACGGGGAATGTGCCATATCAGTTTTATTTTACAGGCAAACTCTTGGCATGGATGTTAAAATTGAGCCCGGCTGGAAAGACGCGCTGAAAGCGGAATTTACCAAACCTTATTTCCTTCAAATCGTAACTTTTCTCCGGACGGAAAAGATGGCTGGCAAGGCCATCTTCCCCCCCGGCCCGCTTATCTTCAATGCGTTTAACCAAACTCCCTACGACGCTGTGAAAGTGGTGCTGCTAGGCCAGGATCCTTACCATGGAAAAGGCCAGGCGATGGGACTTTCTTTTTCCGTTCCTGAAGGCATCTACCCGCCGCCATCACTCGTCAACATTTTCAAGGAACTGAACACCGATATCGGTGTACCCACTCCCCGGACAGGCGACCTAACACCCTGGGCCCGGCAGGGGGTGCTGTTGCTCAATGCTTCACTAACCGTGCGCCTGGCGGAAGCCAACAGCCACGCTAAAATGGGGTGGACGGGATTTACCGACGCAGTGATCAAGAAATTATCGGACGACAAGCAACACCTCGTCTTCCTGCTCTGGGGAAAGTTTGCGCAGGAAAAGCAGGTGCTGATTGATGAAACCAAACACTGCATTCTGAAAGCCGCCCACCCCTCCCCGCTCTCGGCTTACAACGGCTTCCTCGGTTGCCGGCATTTTTCTACCACCAATGAATACCTGGTCAGCAACGGGATCGACCCAATCGACTGGCAACTGTGAACGGCGAAAATAAAAGGCTGCCTGCCCGGCTAGCGGCAGCACGCCAGCGTTGTCTTGACAATTGTAAATACATTTGATCCATGAAAAATATTTTCGGGCGGATTTGGGCGGTGTGGGGATTGCTTTGGTTTATTATCACCATGCTCATCTTTATGATCCCCTTTATCATTATCTATTACCGGCCGGAACCGCGTCGTACGCATAATTTTATTTTCCTGTCGCGCATCTGGATGGGTATTTATATGCCCCTCATTGGCTGCCCGGTGCTCACGAGGGGAAGAAAAAATTTCGCCAGCGGCCAGAATTATATCGTGCTGTTTAACCACAACGCCTTTATCGATGTCCCGGTTTCCTCCCCTTGCACGCCGGGTGGCAATAAGACGATTGCGAAGACAGAACTGGCTTCCACCCCGGTCTTTGGCATGTTGTATAAGATGGGCAGCGTGCTGGTTGACCGAAACAGCGAAGCGAGCCGGCGGGAAAGCTTCTCCAGTATGAAACAGGTGCTGGACATGGGCCTCCATATGATCATTTACCCGGAAGGAACCCGTAACCGAACCACTGAGCCGCTCAAGGCTTTCCACAACGGCGCCTTCCGGCTGGCGGTGGCTACCGGCAAACCCATCATGCCGGCGATCATTTTCAACAGCAGGAAGGTGATGCCGCCGAAGCCGCCTTTTTTCCTCTGGCCCTGCCCGATGAGGCTGCATTTTCTTTCGCCGGTGGCGATTGACCCTGCGGATACGGTGGAAGGATTGAAAGAAAAATTATTTGTGCTGATGAGCGACTATTACCAGACCAATGCCTAATAGGTAGGATTATAAAAATAGCGCGAGCGGTTGATCTTTAAATCCCTGAGCAGGCCTGATTTCGGGCTGATGGTGATATTGAACCCCTTGGTGATCCCTGAATACACGTTAATCGACATTTGCCAGCAATGCAGGTTTCGCGAGATAAATGCAGTGACATTCTGCAGGCCCGAACCATTAAAATCATAGTAGGTATTGAGTCCCACCTTCCATTTTGGCGTGAGGTTGAAATCACCTCCCAGGTTTACATTGGAATTGACGACCGTTTTATAGGTGCGGTAGTCGCTCGACAGGGTGCGGTTAAAGTTGAGGGAATAGGAAATGTTTACCGACCACTCGATATTGAAATCTGCAAACTCTGCCGGGTTGCTGCGGATATAGGTCAGCTGTGCCTGTTGTTCTTCCAGCGTAAGCGGCAGGGCATTGTTCTGGGCATTGGTGAAAGCCGAGTTGTTCAGGGAGTCCACCTTCTTGTCTTTGGGCTTACTCTTGAAGGAAGTCGATATCGCGATATTGCCATTGGTGATTTTGCCCGGCGTGAACTTACCGCCTGCCCAGGCATATTTGTTGACCGGTCTTCCCAGCGAATCGCGCTGGTAGGGATCGAGGTTCGCGCCTGCTGTAATGTTAATTTTTTCGAAAAGCGTGCTTCGCAGGTACAGCGAAATATTAGACAGTTTAAAAGAATCTGCTATCAGGTTATAGCTGCCGTTGAAGCCGAAGCCATCGATCAGTTTCACTTTTTTTATACCACTGTTCGAGGTGTCTGTTTTGGAACGCACTTTCATTTCGAGGTTATTGTCGAGCCCGAAGCTGATACCCCCAAAACGCTCCCGCGTGAGCGAGCCATATATGCTGCCATCATAATAAGACACATAGTTCGGCGAAAGCGTACCGGCGCTGTCGATTACCGGTCGGTAATAGTCTTTTGACGCCAGCCCCGGATTATAACTCGCGCTGACGGTCGGTCGCATCACGTGGCGGATAGCCGCAATATGACTGGTCTTGCTGAATTCATGCAAGCCGAAAATAGCCGTGTTCAGGCCGAGGCTGAGCGACACGTCGCTCGACTGGTAAAACCCCTTGTCTACCCGGTTGAAGAGGGTATCAGTTTTCCGGTCGTAATAGCGCGTGATGCGGCGGGAATACCAGTTGTTGCGAAAAGACACGCCGGGAGATATCTGGAACGGGCCGAGTGCCGGCAGTGCGATGCTGATGGGGATGCTGTGCTGCGCGCCCCACTGGGTGGTATCCAGCAGCCGTTTGAAACTGAACAGCGAGTCATAGATAGATGCCTGGTTCGCCAGGTTGGTATTGAGACCAAGACCCAGTTTTTCCCACCATTTGGGCGTACCAATCACGGTCTTTTTCTGGAACGGGTAAAAGGTGTTGACCGTGAAACCTACGGTAGGCAGGTTGAAATTGATAAGACCGGTATTGTTGTTCTGACTGTGATTCGCCGTTACGGTGAGGTTATACTTGTTGTCCCAGTTCTTCGCATAGGCAATGGATGAACTAAGCTGGTTCTGGAAAGTCCGGGTAGGGTTGGTAGTCAGGTATTGGTTGTACTTGGTGGACCCGGCATTGACGCTGGCGGAAAAAGACTGGCCGGGACGCGCTTTGCTATCGACGGTATGGCTCCAGGAAAGGTTAAAACTCTTGTTGGAGGTAAACTCCTTAGTGCCATAGTCACTCAGGATCTTACTGTTCTGGTAGCTGAAGGTCAGTGAGCCCTGGTAACGGTATTTTACCCTGTACGTTGGCGTTATATTGAGGCGATACCCGCCGTAGGAATAGACATCACTTCGCAGCAGCACGTCAAAGTAATCATTCAGCACTTTGTAATAGCCGAGGCCTTCGAGTCCAAGTCCAAACTGTTCATTGGCAGCAAACGTGGGCGGCAGCAGCCCCGAGTGGCGGCCGGTGGACAGGGGGAAAAAACCAAAAGGCAGGTAAATGGGGATAGGTACGCCTTCAAATTCCGGGTGGATCGGCCCGGTTACTGCCAGCTTCTGGTTGACGAGCTTCATTTTTTTGGCTCGGAAGGCAAAGTGCGGCGTATCCAGGTCACAGGTGGTGAAAGTGGCCCGGTATGCAAAATATTCGTTGGCCGATATTTTTTTCATTTTTTCGCCGTGTACAAACATTTCCTGCTGGGTAGTATAGCTGTTGCTGGTATACCCTTTCTGGTTTTTGAAGTTGAAGGTGAGCGTATCGACCTGCATATTGCTTTCGCCCTGTTCAAATTTGGGAAGACCGATGCGTTTACCGGCTGTGTCGAGAAAATAGTAACCATGGACGTTCTGGGTGGCCTGGTCGAGGTTGATGACACCTGCATTCAGTTTAATATCTTTATATTCAACCTTCGCCTGGTTGTAGAGCCAGATCTTTTTCTCCGGCACAAACATCACCATAGAATCACTGGCCGCATAGGATACCGGCGCATCCAGCGAGTCTTTGGAAGTCTTTACGCTGAAGCTGTCAACTGTCTGCTGCCTGCGGCGAAGGCTGTCCGGCAGCGTGGTATCGATACGGTTGAAGGCTGCGGTATCACGGATAGATATTTGTTTGGGGACGGTATCCGGTACCGTTGTTAAATTACCGGTAAAAACAACGCCGGATGGATAATTTGCAGCGCTGAACAACGTTATACTGGTCAGCATTGCCGCAAGGACAATAACCACAATATATTTTGAGTTACCTTTGGTTCTGTTGTTCATAGTTACACGGTGACAAAAATAACGCTTCACCACATAAGATAATGTGAAGATTATCAAACCCCTAAAAGTTTTCTGCGGCATTATGCAAAGAATTTACATTTCCGTTTTCATCATTGCACTTTGTATTGCTTCCTTCTCTTTCAGGGTTCCCGGCCCGCCGGCAAATGTCACCGGCAAAACCGCGCTGCTCAAGACGCTTGTGATTGACCCGGGTCACGGAGGCATTTATCCCGGTGCCCATGGCCTGATCTCCATAGAAAAAAATGTTACCCTTGAAATTGCCCTGAAACTGGGAGAGGCGATCCAGAAAGCCTACCCCGAATTGAAAGTGGTCTATACGCGCACGACGGATGCCTGCTCCGGCGGAGCGACCAATCTCCGGGATGACCTCAGCAACCGGGCAAGAATTGCCAACGATGCAAAAGGAGACCTGTTTATTAGTATTCACTGCAATGCCACGCCGCAGCCGGCGGGCAGTTATTATATGAAAAGAGTGGTTGGTCATCGCAGACGAACAATTGTTACCGGCAAGGGTAAAAAAAGAAGGAAGCGGACGGTCACAGAGCCCGTTTATGAAGCTTACCTCGTAAAAAATACACGGGTCGGTACAGAAACCTATATCTGGAAAGCACAGAAACAAAGTGATAAGCTGAACGCCATCAACCACAACGACGAAACCGGCGAAGTGCTCGAAGACAGTACCGCGGAGGTTTCAGCTTTCGACATCAATTCTCCTGAGGCCCGCATCCGTACCCAATTATATGAAAAGCGTTTCTTCCAGAACAGCGCCTACCTGGCTACCCTTGTTGAGGACGAATTCAAAAGCCAGGGCAGGATCAGTTACGGTGTAAAACAACGGGACGTTGGGATCCAGGTGTTGCAGGCAACAGGTATGCCAAGCATCCTGGTGGAGACAGGTTTCCTGACCAATAAGGAAGAAGAAGAATACCTGAGCAGTGTCAAAGGCCAGGACGAAGTGGTTACGGCCATTGTAGCAGCCTTTGGAACCTATAAGCAGAATATAGAGTCGAAGACGAACAGCACCAGACCGACGGGCAAGAAGTGACGCCGGCAGCCAGCTGTAATTCCCGGGCAATCGAAGGTATTACCGGTGAGCGACATATGCCAAATCAGCATTTTCCTGTAGGTTTGCAGCGGATATGATGATAAGCGCAATCACTATTACTCATTAATTTGCTGTTCATGAAAGTTTCCAATGAAACAAAAGTTGGTTCACTAGCCGCTGTGTCCATTACCCTGCTGATTCTAGGCTTTAATTACCTCAAAGGAAAGAATTTACTCAGCAAAGCAAAAACCGAGGTCTTCGCGGTCTTTAAAAAAGTGGATGGCCTCAATGTGGCCAACCCGGTTACCATCAACGGTCTGCAGGTAGGCAAGGTGTATGAAATGCACGAAACAGACAGGAACCTCGACGGCATCGTGGTGGCCATCAACCTGTCGAAGGACATCGATATTCCCTCAAATTCAGTGGCGAGCATTAGTTCTGATCTCCTGGGTGCCTCCAGCATTGTGATTACCAAAGGAGACGGTAAAGAAATGATGAAGAACGGGGATACGCTTTTTACCCAGACCAGTTCCGGCCTGGTGGAAGGGCTGAAAGCTTCCCTAAACCCTGCGCTGAACTCGGTCAACGGCGCAGTCAGGTCCCTGGATTCCCTCCTCAAGGTGGTGGGCGCCTATTTCGATCCGGCCACCAAAAATAATTTTCACACCATTGTCGGCAACCTCACTACAAGTTCCGCCGAGCTGGAAAAGTTGCTCAACAGCCAGACGGGCAACCTGGCGAAAGTACTGGGCAATGTCAATACGTTCACAGCCGGGCTGGCCAGGCAAAACGGGAAAATCGACACCACCCTTTCCAATCTTACCCGGGCTAGCGATAAGTTCGCCAATCTTGAACTGGACAAGACCCTGAGCGCGCTACAGAAAATGCTGAATGAGTTGAATGGTGTAATTGCGAAAGCCAACAGCAAAGACGGATCACTGGGTTTGCTGTTAAATGATCCCAAATTGTACAAAAACCTGGAGAGTACCACCTACAAATTAAATATTTTGCTGGATGATGTGCGGGTACACCCGAAACGTTATGTCAACATCAGCGTTTTTGGCAGAAAAGACAGGAACAACGAATTGACGGCACCGCTAAAGGATGATTCAGTAAGTGCGCCTGTCCAGAAAAAATAATTGATGGGTAAATTTCTAACCGGGCTAATACTTTTTTTTGTAGCCAGCATGACGACAATGGCGCAGGACACGGCCCGTATTTCCCGTTCGCCGGACAGCGTCAGCATCGTGACGCAGCGCCACAGCGACCGGCTTCGGTTTTTGAAAGTAGACTCTCTTACCACCCTCCAGATGCTGGCGGGGAATGTGGTCCTCCAGCAGGACAACACTATTTTCTACTGCGACAGCGCGGTCATCAATAAACAGCACAATATCCTGGAGGCATTCGGACACGTTCATATTAATGATGCCGACAGTATACAGACCTATGCCCAATACCTCATCTACCATATCGACACCAAAATCGCCGTGCTGCAGAAAAACGTGAAACTGACTGACGGCAAGGGCGTACTCACTACCGATGAGCTGCAATACGACAGCCGGGCCAAGACCGGCGTCTATACCACCGGAGGCAAAATCGTGAACGGAACAACCGTGATCACCAGCCGGGAAGCTACCTACTACGGCGACCTGAAAGACGTTTACTTCAAGCGGGAAGTAAAACTGCGCGACCCTAAAACCCGGCTGGATACCGACTCGCTACTGTATAATACAGTCAGCCAGATAGCCACTTTCATCACAAAGACATTTATTAAAGACAGCTCCGGTGCCAATATCGTGACCAGTGACGGGTACTACGACATGAAAAGTAAGCGGTCGAGTTTCGGCAAACGGGCGGTAATCAATGACGGGAAGGGCGTTACCGTAACGGGAGACGATATCTTCAATGATGATTCAACCGGGCAGACTACGATTCACGGGACCGCGGTGTATATCGACACCATTCAAAAAATATCCGTCCTCTCCAATTCCTTTTTTGCCGATAAAAAGAAAAATACCTTCCTCGCCACGCAACACCCGCTGCTGATTATCCAGCAGGACAAAGATTCCATATTTGTCTCGGCGGATACCTTGTTTTCCGCGCACATGCATGATCTCCGCGATTCAGCATATCATGATATCGAAAAAGATACCGTAAAAGGGCGGACCCTTATTTCCGTGTCGGACAGCAGTGCCGACAGTTCTGCCATCCGTTATATCCAGTGCTATCACCACGTTCGCATTTTCTCTGACTCGCTGCAGGCCGTTTGCGACAGTCTTTTTTATTCAGGCAGGGATTCTGTCTTCCGACTATTCACCGACCCCATCCTCTGGGCAGGAGGCAGCCAGGTGACCGGCGATACCATTTACCTGTTTACAAAAAATAAAAAAGCGGACAGGATGTATGCCTTTGACAACGGCTTCGTCATTAACAAAAGCGGGGAAAACATGTACAACCAGATCAGCGGAAAAACTGTCAACGGCTATTTCAGGGATGGGGAGATCGACTACATGAGGGCCAAAGGCAACCCGGCACAGAGTATCTATTACGCCAAGGATGAAAGCAACGCCATTGTAGGCGTAAACAATGCCAGCGGAGATATGATTGACATGCGCTTCCTCGATAAAGAGTTGAAAAAAGTGATTTTTACCCGGGATGTAAGTGGCACCATGTACCCCTTTCACCAGACCCCCGAGGATAAGAAAACGCTGCGTAATTTTAAATGGCAGGATAACCGCCGGCCAAAATCCCGGTTTGAATTATTTGAGAATCCTCCTGCAGATACCGGTCATGCCCCCACGCCGAAGGCTTCGGTAAAAGAGTAATAACCCAAGTCGACGCCGTTGTGCTTTAACAGCAATTTATCGCAAGGTGCTTTTACCCGGCACTATTTTTTCGGTCAATCCCTAAACATTTATCATGAGCGTTAAGTCCGCCATCTTTATGCTGCTGTCTGTTTTTGCCATCAGCACCGCCGATGCACAGGATTATAAACTCGGTCTCGGGTTGCGGCTGAGTACGCCCTCACCCACCCTCAGCAATTCATTGTCGGTGAAATATTTTCTAAATGAAAACAATGCAGTCGATGCCCTGGTGTCTTTCGGTGGCAGCCATTTTGGGATCGGCGGATTGTATGAAATACATACTCCACTCAATGCCACACCCGGGTTGAAATGGTATTACGGCGGCGGAGGCTATGTCGGGTTCGGCAACGGGCAGACGTTCTTCGGCCCTACCGGCGTAGTGGGACTCGACTATAAATTCCAAAACGTTCCGCTCAACCTGTCGCTCGACTGGAAACCGGAACTCGATATTATTCCCGCTATCAATTTCATCCCCGATGCGCTGGCCATCACCATCCGGTTCACCCTTCAGTAAACGCATTCCAGGTAGACACGCATTCCGGCAACAGCCGGATTTTTTTTGCCTCATTCAGCAATCCCGCAGCAATATTGGTGCAATTGTGCCGGAATCTATTTTTATTTGCTGCTTTCTGCGGTTTTTCAGTAATATTGTTAACGGAACCTGATTCCGGTCCGCCAGCAGTTGGAGGCATACCTTCAGTACCGGCGCATGGCCTTTCATCCCAGTCCCTTACCACCTTATCCATCATCCCGGAAAACCGCAGCCACGCTGAGCATTGACGGTATCCCGTTGATGTTTACTGAATAATCAACTACGAATGCTTAAACAGGAACGACAGGCTTTTATATTACACCAGGTAAACCTGCACAATAAGGTACTTTCTTCCAACCTCAGCGAGGCCATGCAAGTTTCGGAAGATACCGTCAGGCGCGACCTCCAGGAACTTGCCGACGAAAAAA
>JBBROE010000110.1:0-15345 GCA_038229695.1 Chitinophagales bacterium
AGCAGGCGCGACGCTGAATATTTTTAATAACCATGCAGACCGGGTTCGGATTGCGAACCTGGCGCAGTGCGTCAACGTACTACAGGCGGTGATCCTCACCAACCAGGAAAAAATGATCCTGACGCCCACCTACCACGTCATGGAAATGTACAATGTACACCAGGACGCCACACTGGTGCCGGTTTCAGTAAGCGGACCCGCCTACGTACTCGGCAATGATTCGCTGCCGGCCCTGTCCGTTTCAGCATCGCAGGATAAGATGGGTCTCCTGCATATTTCACTTGTAAACATCGATCCCAATCGCACGAATACCGTTACGCTCAACCTCGGAAGCGCTTCGGCCAGCCAGGTTAGCGGAAGGATCCTGGTGTCCGATCACCTGCAGGATCACAATACCTTCGAAGAACCGGGGAAAATCAAACCCACATCATTCAGCGGCGCGAGCCTCAAGGGAAAATTTGTACAGGTAAAAATGCCGCCGGCATCCGTAGTCGTGCTCGAATTAAAATAAAACGGCAGATTTTATCATCGCCACAAAAAACTCGTCATGCAAAAGTTCTCCTGGCTGTGTTTGCTCGTACTGTCGGTATGGCTGGCGGACAGCACTACGGCCTCCGGCCAGCAGAAGCTCGTGGTTCATGCCGACGCACCGGCTGCTGCCATAGAACCGGGTATGTGGGGTGTTTTTTTTGAAGACATAAACCTTGGCACGGATGGCGGCCTTTATGCCGAGTTGGTGAAAAACCGCTCTTTCGAATTTCACCGCCCGCTGATGGGCTGGAAAATCCTCGGTAAGCCGGTGACGGAGGGAGACGTAATGGTGCTCAACCGGGGGAACAGCTATGTTGCCAATCCCCGCTTCCTGCGGTTGACCATGCATCATAATTCGAAAGGGAGTTTCGGGCTGAATAACGAAGGCTTTCGCGGCATGGGTATAAAAAGTGGTGTGCGGTACGATCTGTCTTTTTTATACCGGACCCCTTCGGCAGGAACAGTTGTCTATGCGGAGTTGATTGACAGCGCCGGTAACCGTCTTGGAACGGCAAAAACTACGGCGTCTTTTACCGGGGCCGCGTGGCAGCAACAAACCGTGAGTTTTACCGCCGGTGCCACTGCTATGAAAGCTTCGCTGAATCTTTGGTTCGAAGGGGACGGGCAGCTGGATCTCGATATGATTTCCCTTTTTCCCGGCGATACCTGGAAAAACAGGCCGGGAGGAATGCGGGCAGATATGGTGCAACGCCTCGCCGATATGAGACCGGGCTTTATCCGTTTCCCGGGTGGCTGCATCGTGGAGGGATTTGATCTGGCCCAGCGCTACCAGTGGAAGAAGACACTGGGTCCGGCAGCGGATCGCCAGCTGATTATCAACCGATGGAACAATGAATTTGCGAACCGCCCGGCACCGGATTATTTCCAGACTTTCGGGCTGGGTTTTTATGAATATTTCCAGTTGGCGGAAGATATCGGCGCAAGGCCGCTGCCCATCCTCAATTGCGGGATGTCGTGCCAGTTTAATGCTGCAGAGTCGGTGCCGTTAGCCGATCTCGAACCCTATGTGCAGGATGCGCTTGACCTGGTGGAGTTTGCTAACGGAGATACTACCACGAAATGGGGTAAGATAAGGTCAGCGATGGGTCATCCAGGCTCGTTCCACCTTACCCTGCTCGGTATTGGGAATGAGAACTGGGGCCCGCAGTACGTAGAACGACTCAAAATCTTCACCAAAGCACTTAAGGAAAAATATCCTGGTTTAAAGCTCGTCAACAGTTCAGGTACTGACCCCGATGGGGAACGCTTTAATTACCTGAACAGTGAATTGCGTTCGATGCATGCCGACCTGATTGACGAACATTATTACCGCCGGCCAGAATGGTTTTTCAGCAATGCGGGCCGGTACGACAATTACCCGCGGAACGGATCAAAAGTATTTTGCGGGGAATATGCCGCGCAAAGCGATCATACGGTTAGCACGGCGAACCGGAACAACTGGCTGACTGCACTTTCAGAAGCTGCTTTTATGACCGGACTTGAACGCAATGCCGATGTGGTGAGCCTGGCTTCCTACGCCCCGCTGTTTGCTCATATCGACGGATGGCAATGGACACCTGACCTTATCTGGGTGAACAACCTCGCCACCTATGCCACGCCGGATTATTATGTGCAACAGCTGTTCTCCCTCAACCAGGGAACCCGCGTGTTGCCGCTGACGGCTGACCATCAACCCCTGGAAGGCGGCCCGGACAGCCTGTACGGGGTAGCATCGGTCAATGAAAAAACTGGAGAAATAATTATCAAACTCGTGAATGCATCGGCAAAGCCCAAAACAGGCAGTATCGAACTTCTTGGGGTAAACAAAATCAGTAAAACCATGGCCGTTACCACCCTGCACAGTGATGATCCCGCCAGCGAAAATTCTTTCGCGATGCCGGAAAAGGTGAGTCCGGTCTCCACCACGATGCCTATTACGGGAAAGACCATTTCGTATCAATGTGCACCCTATTCTTTTAGCATTCTGCGCATCAAAACAGGCTGAGACAGGAGGCCAGGAAGCCCGCGTAACGATACCCGGCGTCCCGATGATTTAGGTAATTTGCCGATGAACCAGGAAATAATAATGGTATGAAAATAATGCTGAAAAATACGGTGGTTTTGGCCCTGCTGGCTACAGTGGCGTCTGGCCCGGTGCGGGCACAGGGAAATTTCTTACAGTTTGAACCAGTCAATTTTTCCCAGGTAAATATTACGGATGCCTTTTGGAAACCGAAGATTGACAAAGTTGCCCATGTAACGCTCGCAGCCTGTATTTACCAGACCGAGACCGCCACTCCCCGCATCCGTAATTTTGAAAAAGTGGCGCGTGGAAAAGGGGAAGCGCATGAGGGCATCTTCTACGACGACAGTGATGTGTTCAAAGCATTGGAGGCCATGGCCTATTCCCTGAAAAGTAATCCCAGTGCATCGATGGAAGCGAAATGTGACGAATGGATCAACAAAATAGTTGCCGCGCAACTGCCCGACGGATACCTCAATACCTATTTTACACTGAAAGGACTGGATAAACGGTGGACTGATATGAGCATGCATGAGGACTATAACGCAGGGCACATGATTGAAGCTGCTGTCGCCTATTATGAAGCGACCGGGAAAAGAAAATTGCTGGATGCTGTTATTAAATGGGCCGATTATTTTGATTCCGTTTTTGGTCCCGGAAAAAGAGATTGGGTAACAGGCCACCAGGAACTTGAACTTGCGCTGGTGAAATTGTATTCCGTCACTAAAAATAAAAAATACCTGGACCTCGCGCACTGGCTGCTGGAAGAACGCGGGCATGGCCTGGCAAAAGGCTACACATGGACGGATTGGAAAGATACAGCCTATGCGCAGGACGTATTGCCGGTGCGTGAACAAAAAGAAATAACCGGTCACGCCGTTCGGGCCATGTACCTCTATACCGGCGCGGCTGATGTGGCGGCCCTGACGGCAGACCAGGGTTATGTAGATGCTATGAAAGCAGTCTGGCAGGACGTGGTGGGGAGGAACATGTATGTGACCGGCGGCATCGGGTCAGCAGGCAGCAACGAGGGATTTACCCACGATTATGATCTGCCTAATGAACAGGCCTATTGTGAAACCTGCGCTTCGGTGGGCATGGTGTTCTGGAACCAGCGCATGAACGCACTGACCGGCGATGCTAAATACATCGATGTACTTGAAAGAAGTTTATACAACGGGGCGCTTGACGGATTAAGTCTTTCCGGCGACCATTTTTTCTACGGTAACCCGTTGGCGTCTACCGGCAAGCAGGCAAGGCGCGAATGGTTCGGTACAGCCTGCTGCCCGGCCAATATTGCCAGGCTGGTGGAGTCGCTTGGCAATTACATTTATGCCAGGTCGGATAAAGCTATTTGGGTCAATTTATTTGTGGGCAGTAATACCCGCATTGCACTTGAAAAAGGAGAGGTAGCGGTGACTATGGAAACTGCCTACCCCTGGAACGGCAAAGTGGTACTGACACTTGATCCGGCCCATAAACAAAATTTCGAGCTCCATATCCGCGTGCCGGGCTGGGCCAGAGAAACCGGGTCGCCCGGAGCCTTGTACCGTTTCAGCCCGGCCGGTGAACAGTTCACCTGCCGGGTAAATGGTAAGCCCCTTGCGGTACAACCCGATGAATTCGGCTATGCGGTCATCAGCCGTGACTGGAAAAAAGGCGATGTCGTACAAATCAACTACCCCATGCCGGTAGTGCGCGTCAGCAGCCGTGGCGAACTGAAGCAGGATAATGACCGGGTGGCCCTCCAGCGCGGGCCGATCGTGTATTGCGTGGAAGGGGCAGACAACCAGGGACAGGCCTGGAACCTGCTGTTGCCCGATACGGCAAAAGTTGTGGCGCTGCCTTACCAGGTACTGGATGAAAAAGTGATTGCTCTTCGCACGACGGTACCCGTTTTTACCCTCGGCGCAGATTCGCTTTCGATCCACACAAAAGAACAGCCGGTGACCGCCATACCGTATTACACCTGGTGCAACCGCGGCAGTAATGCCATGCAGGTCTGGCTTCCCGTTAAAATAAAGGATATAAAATTAAATTACTGATGGCAAAAATTTTCTCCTGGGGCATCATCGGTCCCGGTCATATTGCTCAAAAATTTGCTAAGGCCATCGCCCTGGTTCCGGATGCGCGGCTGGCCGCCGTGGCCTCTCGGGACCTCGAAAGAGCCCGGTCTTTCGCAAGCGAATTCGGCGCGGACAAGGCCTTTGGAAATTATGCGTCCCTTGCGGAAGACCCGGACATTGATGCAATCTATATTGCTACCCCACATACTTACCATCATGTGCATACGCTTTTATGTATTGGGTGTGGAAAACCGGTATTAGTGGAAAAGCCCATGTCGGTATCTTTTGCCAGTACACAGGAGATGGTCAGTAGGGCACGCGAAAGCCGGATTTTTTTGATGGAAGCCATGTGGACAGGCTTCCTGCCGTCGATCCGAAAAGTAGTGGAGCTGGTCGCTGCCGGCACCATCGGAGAAGTGAAAAGCGTAAGGGCAGATTTTGGATTCGCCGGTGTGGCCGATGATCATAGCCGGCTCTATGATCTAAGCCTGGGGGGAGGTTCGTTGCTGGATGTTGGGGTGTACCCCCTTTACCTTGCACTGCTGCTGCTTGGCCGACCGGATGCAGTTAAGACAGTGGCGCAGCTGGCGTCCTCCGGCGCTGATGTAACTACTGAAGCATTGCTTTATTATGCCGGCGGTAAGACTGCCAGTATACAGAGTTCGATCGTGATGTCGACTTCTATCACAGCTGAAATTACCGGAACAACCGGAGCCATCCGGCTGGAGCGTCCCTGGTATAAAGGAAGCATGCTGTCTGTTCGCCGCCAGGATGAAATCAGCGAAACTTTTTCCCTGCCGTATGGTGACAACGGGTTTGAATTTCAGATTCAGGAAGTGCAGCACTGCCTGTCAAACGGATTCATGGAAAGCGGCATAATGCCCTTGGATATGAGCCTGCTGCTGGCCGAGACGATGGAAACCATTAACCGCTCAAATGGCGTTGCTTACGCCCTTCAATCAGCTGTTCCCGCTTCGTAAATACGAAGTTCAAAAATGTTTTTGGCGCAGTTCCGTATCTATTTCCTGCAGTAATTTGCTTCGAAAAAAGATCAACCCTTTGTGCTTTATCTAATTATATATAATCATAATATGTAAATTATTGATTTGATGATGTTAGCCCGTTATATTTTGGTGGTTTCCGTTTAGTTTTGAGTATCAACATTCACTCCACCAAAAATTCATCAACCATGGAAAACACGCAAACTTGTGTAGCAACAGCACAGAAAGCCGGAAAATTCGTTACCAGCAGTCACGTAGAATCCCTCCTTTCCACGTACAAGAAAGAGCGCTGGGTTAACAATTCGAAACATATCCAGAAAGAAGATTCCCTGAGCGTCTGGTACAGTGTAGAAGAACTGGAGGCCTTTCTGGCTGCTGCGAAAGCAAACGGCGCGGATGGGGTGAAAATGTATTTTGGCGTGTATACACCTGAAACGGCAAAGGAACTGCGTTACGAAGAACGCCAGACAATCGTGCTGGTGGCCTCTAAAACGAAAGCGCTGGAAAACGGTTCGACGATTGATAAGAGTATTTATGTGCAGCAGGGTGATCGGGCTGAAATACTGGCTTATAACGCAGGCAGAATCTGCCCACCGGCCTGCACCGGCCCGGGTACTGGAAATGATACCGGATTCGATTGGGATAATATGGGCATCCTCATTGATCGCAAGGACGAAGGCATGATTATCATCTGAGTTACTCCCGTGGCACAACAGATTAATAAAGCCCCGCTTTCGCGGGGTTTTTTTGTATTTTTACAGCGCCGCCTGCGCCGTTATGCCCCTCTACGTTATTATAATTTTTCTGAGCTTTCTGGCCAGTATCGCCGGGCTGGTCGTGGTACAGGAAAACAGAACGCTTATCCTGTACTGCTTCCCGTTTTTTTTACTGCTCAGCGTAATGGTCGAGTATACTGGCAGCAGGATGTCGCGGTTGAATGAGAATACCATCAACCTTTACAACTGGTTTACTTTTTTTGAATTCGTTTTTTACCAGTTCTTTTTCTGGTTTATAACCCCTGGAAAAAAGTTTAAACGGCTGGCCCTTTTTTGCGGCATCGGGTACATCGTGGTCGACATCGTAAACATGCTGTTCATACAGGGACCAGACGCTTTTCATTCCTATACCTATGTGCTTGGATGCTTACTCGTTGCATTACTTTCGCTCCAGTATTTTTATACCCTGTTTCGTGTTCCGGAAACTACCAGTCTCACCCGCAACACGTATTTCTGGATTGTGTGCGGGCTAATGTTTAATTATACCTGCACGATTGCCCTGTATGGCCTGGAAAATTTTATTACGGCGAAAATGAAATTTTATACGCCTTTGCTGCTGAAGATTTCGGATTTCCTGAACATCATTTTATATTCCTTATTCATCATTGGATTTATATGCAGAATCAGTCCCCGGAAATTGTATCGGTCATAGTTGCAGGAATTTTCCTGGCACTGCTGCTGGTCGGTTTTATCATTACCCTGCTGGTCGGTTACAGGAGAAAGCAGTTCCAGCACCAGCAGGAATTGTTGCATGCACGCCTTGAAATTCAGGAAAATATTTTTAAGAATCTTTCCGAGGAGATTCACGATAATATCGGCCAGGAACTGTCCGTCCTCAAACTTACGCTCTCAGCGATCACCCTCCAGGAAGAGGATCAGGCAGAACAACTGCGGGACAGCAAGCTGATGGTGAACCACATTATTACCGGCATCTCCGACCTGTCGCGCAGCCTGCATCCGGACCGGATAGTAAAAATTGGTATCATTGAAGCCGTGAAACATGAACTGGAGAAAATAGAAAAGACCAAATTGTTCAATACCGCATTCATTTACCACGACGAAGCATTTAAGCTGGATCCGGGCAATGAGATTTTCCTTTTCCGGATCGTCCAGGAAATACTCAATAATATCATCAAGCACTCCCGGGCATCTCTTATCCGTACCGAACTCAATTGTAAAGACAACGCGATAATTTTTACCTTCACCGACGATGGAGTTGGATTCGATGTGAAAGAAGCCCTTCAACGGCCGGCTGCCAGTCGTGGTATTGGACTAACAAGTATGGTTAACCGTGCAAAACTGATCGGCGGCCAGTTATCTGTCAAAAGCGAGCCCGGCCGCGGCACCCGGACAACCATTGAAATCCCTGCCTTCGTTCAAATTGGTCAGTCTGCTTAACCCTTCAACGCCCCATACCTGATGCCACGTAAATACAGGATAGCTATCGCCGACGACCATGTACTGGTGAGAAAGGCCATCGTGCGACTCATCAATTCATTTGAAGGGTATGCCGTTTTTTTCGAGGCAGACAGCGGGACCGCTCTGAAAAAGCAGATCGTCGAAACCGGGCTTCCTGACATCGTGCTGATGGATATTAATATGCCCGATGGCAATGGGTTTGAAACTACTGCCTGGCTGCACCGCCATTACCCGCTCACCAAGGTGCTCGCGCTGTCCATGCTCAGCAGCGAAGAGGTGATTATAAAAATGCTCAAGCTCGGGGCCAAAGGGTTTATCCTGAAAACCATGGAACCCGAAGAGCTGAAGCTGGCTTTTGATGCCGTCATGAAAAATGATTTTTACCTGCCTGAAGTGATATCAGGGAAAGTAATTTCGGGCCTGCAGCAGCATATGGATGAGGAGAAAAAGGAGATTGTACTGAATGATAAGGAAAGACTATTCCTGCAGCTGGTATCTTCTGAACTCACCTACAAGGAAATTGCCGGGCGTATGAACGTCAGCTCCCGCATGGTGGACACCTACAAAGCAGCCCTGTGCGAGCGCTTCCAGGTGAAGACAAGGGTTGGACTGGTGATGTACGCCGTAAAACATAAATTGATCACCATCCCTGAAAACTGAGCCGGTCTATACGGCCGCCCGGTCCTTGAAATTGCTGCGGTAGGCCGATGGCGTGACCGATTTTATTTTTAAAAACTGCCGGTTGAAATTCGCGAGGGTATTAAACCCACTGTCATAACAGATGTTTGCCACGGCAAGCTGTGTTTCCATCAGCTGCCGGCAGGCATAGCCGACCCTCACTTCATTCAAAAAATCAATATACGTTTTCTTAGTACAGCGCCTGAAGTAGGTGCAGAAGGCAGGCACGCTCATCGACACGTGCCCGGCAGCATCTGCCAGCCTGATCGCCGACTGGAATCGCCCGATAGTGAACTGGAAAATTTTATCAATCCGTTCCTTCCGAAATCCCGCTGCCTGGATATCCTGGGTGGACAACATCCCGTAATCATCGCGCGCAGCGAGAAGCTGGAGGCAACGTCCCAGCTGAAGTATCCGCTCAAAACCGGAGGCGATTTCCAGTTGGCGCATTACCGGGGTGAGCGCTGCTTTTACCTCTTCGGGGAGCCGGATACCGAATGCCGCCCTGTCGAACAACTTCCTGATCTCCCTCGTTTCAGGCAGATCCAGAAAGGAACTACCCCAGAAATCTTCCCTAAATTGCACTACCAGCGCACCGGTTATCGCATCCCGATCCGTTTTCTGGAAAGTGTGCGGCAGGTTCCTGCCGAGAAAGAAAATATCACCGCATTTGAAATCGCCCACGTAATTACCAATATAACAAGACCCCTCGCCCCGGGTAAAAAGGATCAGTTCGTACTCGGTATGCTGGTGCCAGGGCACTTCAAAAACCGGTGTAACGAAATTCTTTACCAGGAACGAGGTGTCTTCCGTAAGCGGAAGCTTTTCAATAATGGGTTTCATAAACTATTTTCACCGTTATGAGGGTGGAAATTTACCATAATTTGTAAGATAGTATCAGAATTCAAACATAAAATTGAAGCAAAGACCTGCCCCTGGGCTTAATTTTACCACAGAAGATATTTTCCCACAAATATTGCTTTCCATATGCTTCTCCTGGGAATCGACATCGGTACATCCTCCATTAAAGTTTCCGTTTCGGATGCCCAGACCGGTTTGGTCATCACTTCGGCCCGTTATCCCGGGGATACGGAAACCCCCGTTACCGCACGCCGCCCCGGATGGGCAGAGCAGTCACCCGATATGTGGTGGCAGCATGTGCAGCAGGCGATCCTTGCTGCGCACGCCAGCCGGAAGTATGACCCGCACGATATCGGCGCCATCGGCATCGGGTACCAGATGCACGGCCTGGTAATGGTAAATAAAAACCAGCAGGTGTTAAGAGATGCCATCATCTGGTGCGACAGCCGGGCGGTGGCCACCGGGGAACACGCGGCTGAGACCATTGGCAGGGAAGTGGTTCTTTCCACGCTCCTCAACTCTCCCGGTAACTTTACGGCCGCGAAACTGGGCTGGGTAAAGGAAAATGAACCCGCAATATTTGACCAGACCGATAAGATCATGTTACCTGGTGATTTTATCGCGATGAAATTTACCGGTCGCATCACGACCAGCATATCCGCCCTGTCCGAGGGAATCTTCTGGGATTTTCGAAAAAACGAAATCTCGGAAGATATTTGTCAGCACTTCGGTTTTTCCCGCGGCTTGTTTCCCGAAATACAACCCGTGTTTTCCAACCATGGTAACGTTACAGCGGAGGCAGGCGCCATGCTGTCACTGAAAACCGGTATTCCCGTTTCTTATAAGGCCGGGGATCAGCCCAATAATGCGCTTTCGCTAAACGTAATGGAACCCGGTGAAGTGGCCGCAACGGCGGGCACATCGGGCGTGATCTACGGCGTTAGCGACGGGCTGACCTATGATCCCCAAAGCCGGATCAATACCTTTGCCCATGTCAATTATACGCCCACCCATACCAGGACCGGTGTACTGCTTTGTATCAACGGCACAGGCATACTTAACCGCTGGGTAAAGCATATTTTCTCGCCGGCGGCGGATTACCAGGCAATGAATGCTGCAGCATCCCTTATCCCACCGGGGTCCGAAGGTCTTTCGGTGCTTCCCTTCGGAAATGGCGCAGAACGGATGCTGGGCAACCGGATCATCGGGGCCGGGTTCCGGGGAATTGATCTCAATCTTCATACGCAGGCCCATCTTATCCGCGCTGCACAGGAAGGCATCGCTTTTTCTTTCCGGTACGGGCTTGACATCATGCGCGAAAACGGCATGCATCCAACCATCATCAGGGCCGGCCGGAATAATCTATTTCTAAGCCCAGTATTCGCCCAGGCATTTGTGGATGTGACCCAGACGCCCGTGGAACTCTACGAAAATGATGGCAGCGCAGGGGCCGCAATCGGGGCAGGCATCGGGGCTGGCATGTATGCCTCGGCCAGGGAAGCATTTCACCACACGCTGCCCTTGCAGGTTATTGAACCCAAAGCCTCGCTTACCTATGAACCGCTGTACCAGGCCTGGAAGGCTAACCTGTTACAGGAATTGGGCCGTTAACTAGCGGTCAGGAACAAACGCTTTACGCATGGCGTAGAGACACAGCCAGAATTTATTTATGACTCAAATTATACATTTATGGCAGTAGTTACAGGCGACAAAGAATTTTTTAAAGGCGTTGGCCAGGTTAAATATGAAGGCCCGGAATCCGATAACCCCCTGGCTTTCCGGTGGTACGATGAAAACAAAATGGTGGCCGGCAAATCGATGAAAGACCACCTTCGTTTTTCAGGAGCCTACTGGCACTCCTTCGTCGGCAATGGCGCTGACCCTTTTGGCGAACCCACTCACCTGTATCCATGGAACGAAAAGAGCGATGCAGTGGCGAAAGCAAAAGATAAAATGGATGCCGCCTTCGAGTTTTTCACCAAGATGTCACTTCCATTTTACTGTTTCCACGATGTGGATGTTGTGGATTATACCAACGATGTGGCCGACAACGAAAAACGGCTGCAGGCGCTGGTTGATTATGCACAGCAGAAACAAAAGGACAGCGGCGTAAAACTGCTGTGGGGCACCGCTAACCTGTTTTCCAACCGCCGGTATATGAATGGTGCCGGCACCAATCCCGACTTCCACGTGCTGGCTCACGGTGCCGCGCAGGTGAAAGCTGCGCTTGACGCCACCATCGCGCTTAAAGGAGAAAATTACGTATTTTGGGGAGGTCGGGAAGGTTACATGACTCTCCTGAATACCGATATGAAAAGAGAGCAGGAGCATTTTGCCGTCTTCCTGAAAAAAGCGGTTGAGTACGCGCGCAAAAATGGATTCAAAGGCCATTTCTTTATCGAGCCAAAGCCCTGTGAACCGAGCAAGCACCAGTACGACTACGACTGTGCCACCGTCATTGGTTTCCTGAGACAGTTCGGCCTGCTGAACGACTTCAAAATTAACATCGAGGTGAATCATGCCACGCTCGCCGGGCACACGTTCCAGCATGAACTGCAGGTAGCCGCCGATGCCAATATGCTGGGATCGATGGATGCCAACCGGGGCGATTACCAGAATGGCTGGGATACCGACCAGTTTCCCAATAATATCAACGAACTGGCCGAGGCAATGCTGGTGGTACTGGAATCGGGCGGTGTACAAGGCGGGGGCATTAATTTCGATGCCAAGCGCCGGCGCAATTCCACCGATATGGAAGACCTGTTTTATGCGCATGTGGGCGGAATGGACACCTTTGCCCGGGCGCTGCTGGTGGCCGATAAAATATTGCATCAATCGGATTATACAAAGATCCGGAAGGAGCGCTATGCTTCATTCGACAGCGGCAAGGGCAAGGCCTTTGAAGAGGGTAAGCTTTCCCTGGAAGACCTGCGCAATTTTGCGGCAGAACAGGGTGAACCAAAAGTCAACAGCGGAAAACAGGAATACCTCGAAAATATCATCAACCGCTATATCTGAATAAAAAGGGCTGAGATGTACAGGGACTGCCATCGGCGGTCCCTTTTTTATAACCATGGGCGTTGACAATCCTTGTACAAGACACGCTGTACCTGAAATCCTGGCAGGAATAAACTAACCAATGTCGCAAAACTCCCATAGAATTGTAGAGTCACCCCCCATAAAATGTGATGTAGCCCTCTATTTTTATGTAAAATTGAAATGACGAAGAGAAAAGTGAAATTACAAATGCAGATGACCATCAACGGCTACGTTGCCCAATCAGATGGAAAAAATGATTGGATGACCTGGAACCCGGACGACGAACTGATAGGCTTTATGAGTTCACTTCTTGACAGCTCGGACACGCTTTTACTGGGCAGAAAAACGGCAAAAGACCTGATACCGTACTGGGACGACACCGCAATCACCAATCCGGCTCATCCATTTGCAAAAAGAATTGCCGGTATTTCAGAAGTCGTTTTCACCAAAACGCTCGAAAAATCACCCTGGAACAACACCACCTTATCAACGGGGAGTCTTACCGCAGAAATAGCCAGCTTAAAAAATCAAAGCGGTTATGACATCCTTGTTTTTGGCGGTGCAGGGTTTGTTTCAGCACTGGTAAAAGAAGGCCTCATTGACGAATACCATCTCATTGTAAATCCCACAGCGATTAGTACCGGGATGACTATTTTTAATTCATTTGAGCACGTGCGGAAATTTACCCCTACACAGGCAAAATTATACCCGGGCGGGAAAATTGTCCTAAGCTACCAGCCAAAAACTGATTAACCGCAAATCGGCGGCAATAATGCAACGACAGGTAAAATAAGCGATCTCCTAACTGGTGGGCTGCTGTTATCCAGCCATCGGCTCAACATACATGCGGGGCGCCCTGGCAGCAGTTCAGTCCGACAATGGGGATTACCCGTGTTTTTTTACTTGTTGCCGCTCCAGGTAGCGCTCGCGGATAATGTCCTGCACCGCTACCCGGCGTATCTTGCTTTCCAGCCAGGAGATGATGTCCAGGTATGCGAATGCCCTGGTCTCAAAACGATTGCGTTCGTATTTCCTCACGATGTTCAGCAATTGTTCGAAGGCGGTGCTCAGTTCCCCCGGGCGGAGCCTGAAGGAGTGCCGTAAAAATTTAAACATTTCTTCTTCTACCACGCTCAGGTTGTCCATTTTCGCCATGAACCGGTACACGGATTTGGTCAGGTATTCCAGGAGGTCATAGTTGCCCAGCTCGTAATGAGCAATCAGGTGCAACAGCCGGGAATAACACTGCAGGTCTGTACGCAAATCTACTTTCCAGTTGATGATTTTATTGAGGTAATCAATCGCTTTCTCGTCATCCCCGCTGCCAAAATACAGGCAGGCGATTTTATAGTAAAACACCAGGATGCGGTGGCGGTCGAGGTAGATTTCATAAGTTTTCAACTTTGCAATGATACCGGGCACGAGGGCCACCCCCTCCGTGAAAGTACCCTCTATAAAATGCTTGTTGATGAGTGCCGTACTGAGGTAGACAAAGCATTGGATTTTGTTATTCTCATTCTCCTGCACAATCGGAGCTTGTGAAAATGTTTCGAACTGCTGCAGCGTTACATTGAATTTATCATAGTTCTGGAGGTCGAAATGCGCGCCCAGCAGGTTATGCAGCCCCTTGATGTAATGGGAGGTTTCGATGTCTGTCATGAAAGGATAAGCGGTGAAAAGGTCCACCCACTTCTGCGTGTACCGGTAATACATGAGAAAATCCTGGCGGATAAATCCATGCCAGGAATAGCTCTGGTAGAGGTATAGTTTTTCATAAAATCCATGCGGGGACTTGGCGTGGCTGGGGTAGTGGTCGTCAAAAAATTTCTGTACCGCCGCCTCGTCGTTTTTGTTGCGGGCATGGCCATTGCGGATATACCAGCTGTAGAGCAGCAGAGAAAGGTTGGAGAGCTTGCTGATTTGCATGAGCCGGTCCGTCACCTCATCGGCCTCCGTGGCCAGTCCTTCCGCCCGGTCCTGCATACTGCGGGTAATGTGCAGCGCTTCAATCTTTTTTTCAAAAAAAATCACCTGCTGCAGGTAGGTGAACTGGTGGTTTTCCCGGGCAGTTTCTTTCATACGGTCGAGCACCTTAAGGCTCTGGAGATAAAGCCCCTTATTATAGAGGATCCGGGCGTGATCCATTTGTTCATGCAGCTGGATATCGATGTTGTCTTCCTGTTTGATGAGCCGGAGGCTGGCCAGTATTTGCCGGTACAGGTGGGCCTTGCTGTTAGACAGCTGCTGCTTCTTGATTGACCTGGCTTTTTGCAATAGCTGCTCCTCGTCGTACACCTCCATTTTGTCCAGCGCATCAAACAGCTGCACCACTTTCAGGTCTTCCCCGCCGCTGTTCCGGCTCACATAGAGCTTAAAATTGCGTTTTTCGCTCTTTTCCAGCGATTTAACAAGTTGAAACAAAGCATCTGCAGAACGGTTGGGCATCGTAATAAATAATGTCAAAAGCCTTGCCTGGTAAGGCTTTTAGTGAAAATTACCTCCCTTACACAGTGTAAAATCAGTCCAATTTAGGTTTCCATTGACGCCCGGGCTGGTCTAATTTTAGCGGAGAGGATGTTGATAAAGTAAATATAGCAAGCAACGGCAACTCTTCCTGCCGACAAATTTATTCCTTATCCAAGCTTTTTTATGAGCAGTAACAAGGTTTTTATTTTCGATACCACGCTCCGGGACGGTGAACAGGTCCCTGGTTGTAAGCTCAACACAAAAGAGAAAATAGAGCTGGCGCTCCAGCTGGAAGATATGGGCGTGGATATCATTGAAGCCGGGTTCCCGATTTCCAGCCCCGGAGATTTTGAATCGGTAACGGAGATTTCAAAAATTATTAAAAAAGCGACAGTATGCGGGCTCAGCCGCGCGGTGGAAAAAGATATCGAAGAAGCCGCGGCGGCCCTCAGGTTTGCCAGGCAACCGCGGATTCATACCGGCAT
>JBBROE010000111.1:0-15193 GCA_038229695.1 Chitinophagales bacterium
AAAGGCGGGATTGAATTTTCTTCGTGTTTGCTTTTTCATTTGAGCTTGTTAAATTAAATAATATTTTTAACTAAGCCCGTGGTCTGATTTTAGGGGAGTGTTATATGCTTTGCTAATTAAAGTTTTAGACAAATGAGCTATAAGAAGACTTTACTGACCATAGTTGTAGCGTTTTGCGTTCAATTGCGCACTTTTGCACAGACACCTAACTACAGCGGGACATGGGTGCTAAATAATGGAAAAAGTAAAATAGAATCACGACCAGACGGAATGACTAGTTCGATTTTTATAATTACGGAAAAGGGAGATGATTTTTCACTAACTATACATCACATATTCGGTAACCAACAAGATACGATAGTTATAAAAATGTTGGCTGACGGTAAGACTAGAAAAGTTCTAAGTGTATTAGAAGGAAAACTGGAACGGGGAAAAGATGGTTTGCATATAACACTTTGGAAGGAAAACTTTTTGGATAAAGTAATCTATAAATTTGGTAAAGATAAAAATGAATTCATAGCTGACGAAGTTTTGGTTAGCAATACCGACAATCATCATAACATTTGGATTTTTGATAGAGACGTTTTAAAATAGCTAGACAAAAGTTTACAATAACTCAGCCTGCAAGTTTGGCGGACACTTGCAAAGTTGATTAGCAAATAACGGCGTGCAACAACTAAGACTTCATCGTGGGCCCTGCAGGCCCGACGAAGTCTTAGTTGTTACCTACAGGCCTTTGCCACCTAAAGCCACTGATGACACTTTAATCTTACAAGTGGTTGGCCACTATTCAGACAGTCTGTTAAATCATTTTAATTCGAGAACCTTAAGCGGTGGTTACCAGCTGATGAGCAAACCTCATTTTGATATGTTTATCAACAAATATTTTTCCTATCTGAGTACTTCAACCGTTGGTCTACCTAACGGTAATTCTATTTCACTGGTTCCAACAACCAATTCTACCCCGCTTGAAGGTAATATTTCACACAAACGGACCTATGCTATATACAGCCTGGGCGTGAAAGCCGATTTTGCAAATAATATCGCCAATCTATTTTCAGCAAGCAATGTTAGCGGCAATACTACTTTTTATACGGACATCAGCTTCCTAAATACTGGCAAGAGCTTGATTGAATATAATGCGAATGCTGCCCAAAATCATAATGATAAAAAGGTTTACGCTATTCAAGCTTACAACTCGGCATTGCTAATCAAATACGATGTCAACTACAAAAAGGATTCAATAGCCTATGTTTCTGTCAAAACCAGGGTGGACAGTCTTGTTGACCTTCAAAAAAAAAGTCCAACAGATTCCAACTCAACCAAATTAATTGCCGCCAGGGATAGCCTTTATACTGCTATGACAAAATTGGCTGCATACGGCCTTAACGACAGGGCAGCACTTTATGATTTGGAGGACGTACAGGCGATATCGCAAAGCAGCTTACAGATAGCTTACAGGCTGTTGTTGACACAATAGAGGTTAACAACCCGGCCTGGATTTCGTTCAAATTCAGCTGGTTTTCAGGTAGTTTAAGCTATTCGAGGCCACAATACAAAACCTATGACCAAGTTCTTCCATTTGCCACCAGGCTAAATGACATCAACTTCAATATCACTGCACTAACCGTGGGTTATAATTTCAATACCTTCACAACGACAAACCTAAAAGTCACCTCTCATTAGCAGGTCCTAATTCGAGCGTATTTGTAAGTACTAACGGCATAAAATTTTGACTATCAATTTGTTTTGTTTGAAATTGTTCTCCCAGCGGGACCACGCAAATGAAGACAACTACTTTCTTCACCCGGGGGTGGATTAAATTTGCCTCTTCGGCAATGCCCAGGTCTCCCATCCATTCATTACACGGGACTGTAAACTTGTTAGAAGGAAAAGGCTCAGTGCGCGCCGGGCAGTGCCCGCTGAAGGGGTGTTGCAAAGGAAATATATTTTTTCCCGTAAGCATACATCGCCCTGGTGATACGGCGGGGGCTTTTCCATTCAAATACATTAATGATAAAGAGCGTTACGCGAATTACCGGGGCCGGCTTACACAATTGTTCCGCCAGCCGCGTGATGCTGGCTTCGCGGTTATTGACGACTTGCCCATATGCCGTTCCCGTCGCCAGGCTCAGCGCTTCAGCAAAGCACCATGCCCCGTCCCGCGCATTTTCGATGCTGAACTGCGTAAGGATGGATTCAAAATTAGTCGCATGCCAGCCTATCAGCGAGAACAGCGGCGAGACCCGGTTGACCCCGCTAATCATGTCATAAGTCATCGAGGCCAGGATAGCATTGATCTGGTTATAATCCTTCCGGATAGCCGGCAGGCCAGCCTCGCCGGCCGCTTCCAGGGCGGCGATCCCCAAATCAAAATTGATATGTGCATTGATACCCAGCAACAGGTGCTGCACCACGATGAGCGAAGATTTCCGGCAAGCGCCAAATGCAGTGGCCCATGGCCCTGATACCAACTGCTGTTGCCGCCAGCCTTCCCACGCTTCAATAAAACGATTGGCGAAAACCACATCGAGCTGCTCCATCAACACCCCGTCATCAAATTCGTTGTTGACAAGGCCCTCCTTTACCCTGGCGGTCACCCGGTAATATAATGCCGCGAAGTAGCCTCCCCGGTTATTTTCCTGCAAACTGGTATCGATGACACCCTGCAAGCTGATAAGCACCTCGTCTATGCTGGTGGCCGCCATCTTCTGTTGTTTAGGTGAAGCATTGCCTGTGGGGACCCGGGCGAAATCCAGCCAGAATATACCATTTTTTACCCAGACAACAAGAACAGAGCAGTGGTCCCACTGGAATTACGACACAGCTGGCACAGGTACGCACGCCATCACACAGACCCTGGGCGACTGCCTTCCCTGTTCAGGCGCGCTTACCTCCACAATTTACCGGTATCATATAAACGCTTTTAAGGCTGAGGATTTTTTGGGTCAGCAATCATACCTGCATCCCACACGCCAACTGCACACCGCACCGGTACGGTTCAATCACGCGTCGCCTCACCACCAGCTTTACTGCACACGTATCCAAACCAACTGGGTTGCCACTGCTGCCAACAGTTACCGCAACATATGCGGAATACTTTGCCGGCCGGCCTGGTACCGGGGTCCGCGTGAACAACAGCTGTTGGCTATGATGGCTACTCACCGGTGTTTACTAACCCTGCTTTTTACCCGTCACCATACCGCGGCCAACGGTAAACGGGCGGTCCTGTAAAATGGCACGTTTCTTATGCAGGATATTCATTCCTTCGTTTGCCAAACAAAAATTGCCAGCACATGTCTACCCGGAAAAAAAATGATGGGCCCGCCAGGGCCAGCAGCAAGAAAGCCTCCTTAAAGGAGCATACGGAATACGCGGACAAGACCTTTCTCTCCACCAACCAGGGGCTTAAAATTAATGATGATCAAAACACCCTGAAAGCAGGTAACCGTGGCCCCAGTTTACTGGAAGACTTTATCATGCGGGAGAAAATTACCCATTTTGATCATGAACGCATCCCGGAACGGGTGGTGCATGCCCGCGGTTCCGGCGCCCATGGCGTCTTTACCTGTTATCAACCCATCCCCGCATTGACGAAGGCGGCCTTTTTGAATGATACTTCCATCGAGACCCCAGTATTTGTGCGTTTCTCCACGGTAGCCGGTTCCCGCGGTTCCTCCGATATGGCCCGGGACGTCCGGGGCTTTGCGGTTAAATTTTATACCCAGGAGGGCAACTTTGACCTGGTGGGCAACAACATGCCGGTGTTTTTTATCCAGGACGCGATCAAATTCCCGGATTTGATTCATGCGGTAAAGCCCGAACCACACAACGAAATTCCGCAGGCGGCTTCGGCGCACGATACATTCTGGGATTTCATTTCGCTGATGCCGGAATCGGCTCATATGGTGATGTGGGTAATGAGTGACCGGGCTATCCCCCGTAGTTTACGGATGATGGAAGGCTTCGGCGTGCATACGTTCCGGCTGGTCAATGAGAAAGGGGAATCCTGCTTTGTGAAATTTCACTGGAAACCTTTACTCGGCGTGCATTCCGTTACCTGGGATGAAGCGCAAAAACTCTCGGGAAAAGATCCCGATTTTCACCGGCGCGATCTTTACGAAGCGATTGAAAGCGGGGCCTTTCCGGAATGGGAACTCGGCATCCAGGTAATCCCCGAAAAAGATGAACTGAAATACGAATTCGACTTACTCGACCCCACGAAGCTGGTACCGGAAGAACTCGTGCCCGTGCAGCGCATCGGAAAAATGACCCTCAACCGCAACCCGGATAACTTTTTTGCGGAGACGGAACAGGTCGCGTTTCATCTTGGCCATGTAGTGCCCGGTATCGATTTTACCAACGATCCGTTGTTACAAGGTCGCCTGTTTTCCTATACGGATACCCAACTGATCCGGCTGGGCGGACCGAACTTTCACGAGATCCCCATCAACCGTTCCCTCAATACGGTTCATAACAACCAGCGCGACGGCCACATGCGCCAGCAAATCAACAGCGGCCAGGTAAGCTATTCCCCCAACAGCCTGGGCAATAATTTTCCGTTGCAGGCAAAGCTGGCCGAAGGTGGATTCAGTTCCTATCCTGAAAAGATTGACGCCAAAAAAGTGCGCGAGCGGAGCAAGAGCTTCTTCGATCATTTCAGCCAGGCAAGGCTGTTTTTTAACAGCCAGTCGGACCCGGAAAAAAATCATTTGATCGATGCCTTGTCATTCGAACTGGGTAAGGTGGACACCAAAGCCATACGGCAGCGCATGCTGGGCATACTGGTCCAAATCGACAAGTCACTGGCCACCGCAGTGGCGTATAACCTGGGCCTTCCGGTTCCAAAAAAACCTGAAGACCCCCTCAACCACAGCATTCCTGCAGACGGGGATCCCAAAAAGTTCCAGCCGGTAAAAGTGCAAAGCAGCCTGCAGGTGTCCGAAGCGCTCAGCATGGCCAACCCGAAATCGAATACGATCCAAACGCGCAAAATCGCCATGCTCGCCGCAGACGGGGTGGACGCCGCTTCCTTAACCACCATGAAAAAAGCCCTGGAGGCAGCAGGTGCGGTCACCCATATCATCGCCCCAAAGCTGGGCGTTGTTACAGCAGAGAACGATGCTGAACTGCCGGTCGATAAGAGTTTTCTAACCGCCGCATCCGTATTGTATGATGCCGTATACATTGCTGGTGGCGACATGAACGCGGCCAACCTGGCCGCGGAACCGGATGCCATTCACTTTGTAAACGAGGCATACCGGCATTGTAAGGCGATAGCTGCTGCCCCCAGTGCCCTTCCCCTGCTGGAGCAAACCTATTTCAGCAAAACATTGCAGGAAAAGAAAATAGAAGACGGCATCCTGTTGGGAGAGGGTAAAAAGCTGGTGACCGATTTTATCGCGGCTATTGGACAGCATCGTTTTTGGGACAGGGAAAAAGTCCGTAAAGTACCCGCATAATTGCTGACGAACAACAATGTAAAACGTAATACCACCCATCCATTTTATGACAATCACTGCTCAGCTGATCCCCGTAAATCAATTGCTGATACCGGCAGCCCGTAAAGGAGAACTGGAGGTTTTACAGGAACTTATCCGGCAGGGGGCGAACCTCGATACACAGGACGAAAAAGGGTATACTGCCCTCCTCATCGCCTGTTATAACAACCAGCTGGACACTGCAAAATTGTTATTGGATCATGGAGCTAATGTGAACGCCAGGGACCATGGCGGCAATACCGCCTTAATGGGGACCGCGTTCAAAGGTTACGCCCCCATTGCAGCCCTGCTGATAGAATATGGTGCAGATCCCGATCTTCAACATGGCAATGGCGGCTCAGCGCTGATGTTTGCCGCCTTGTTTGGGCGGAACGATGTGCTTAGCCTCTTATTATCCTCAGGTGCCAATAAAGACCTGTGTGATGCACGCGGCCTCACGGCGCTGGATCATGCGGTGCAGCAAAATAATGAAGCCGCAGTGGCGATGTTACAGCACAAATAAATGCACCAACATACAAATGGGAAGGGACTTTTTGCTGCTCACTCACGTGCTGCGGTACAAGGGAGTGACACAACGATGCCTGGCCATGTACTGCTGCCGGTCAGCTCCTATTTCTACTTATCAATGACCTGTCAATACATGTGGGGATGAGGCTGTCGCATCAGCCACGAAGGACGTATGACAGATAAATCATACTGGAGAATACCTTTGGGCGGTGGGCCACTGCGTGAGTTCAAGATGGCCTTTCAACGGCGTCTCCCACTGGTAAACATGCCGCGATAAACCGGTTCTCAGTACCTTTCGTGAAAAGTCTGCATGAATATCGTCGGTGAACTGGTCCGCACGCGGGAAGAGACCATGAAATGCTTCAGCCTGCCTGAACCTGATTTGTCGCGCAGTTACGGGCACCACAAATGGACGATCAGGCAACTGCTGGTCCACCTTGCCGATGCGGAGACCGTCCTGCTCTACCGCGTGAAAAAAGTACTGGCAGAAGGCGAACTGGTAGTCTGGGCTTTTGACCAGGATAAATGGAACACGGCCCTCCATTACAATACCTACCCGCTTGACCTGGCGCGCAATCTTTACCTCGCCCAGCGGGACACGGCGATTTATCTCGCCGAAACATTTTATGCGGTGTCCGGTAATTACCGTTTTGTACACAGCCAGACCGGCTCGCGAACGCTCCGGGACGAGATCGAAAAAATCGCCACCCATAACCAGCACCACCTCGACCAAATGGCCATTGCGCTCCTGCATCCCTGAACATGGCCGGCGGCACCTGCGCACCCTGCACCGCATTTACAGGCTGGCCTGCACCCCTGCCTAAACAATGTTTAAACTTCCTCTGGGCCGATCTGTGATTAATTTATGATCAGCTTGTTAATGACCCGGAATCATTCGCCGGAAACGTACTTTTTATTATTTTCCGGCGTTGCAGTATAGGATTTAGTTACCTATATTTATTCTGCTTTCAACTGCTTCAAGACTGTTATGATTAAAATCCGTTTGCTGAGAAAACAGGTTGTTTTTCTTATTGCCGCCGTTTTATTTTCTTCCGCTATGGCATCTGCCCAGGTTATCCCGCTGCCCCACGCCTATGCGCACAACGACTACTGGCATAAACGCCCTCTCTTTGATGCGCTGGACAACGGTTTCACCAACATAGAAGCCGATATCTACCTCAGGCATTCGCGCCTGCTGGTCATGCACCGCCCGCCAATATTCAAGCTGCGGCATAAAAAAACCATTGAAGGATTATACCTGCAGCCCCTCCTCACCAGGCTTTCCGATAGTCATAACCGGGCACAGACTTCCCTAGACACCATCGTGCTGATGATTGATATTAAATCGAAGGGCGAAAGAACCTATACGGCGCTGAAAAAAGTATTGCATACATATAAAGATCTCCTGTCCACCTGCGACCAGGGAAAAGTAACCATCCGCAACCTGACGCTCGTGCTCACAGGGCATCGACCACTCAATATGATGGAATCCGAAGCGTCCCGCTATGTATTTGCCGATGCCGACCTGCGGAAAATAGATCCGGAAGAGGATTGTGCCGAAGTGTATAATACGGCGAGCTGTAAATATTCCCGCCTGATCAAATGGAAAGGCAAAGGCATGGTACCGGAGGGAGAACGGGAAAGGCTGGAGGATTTGGTGAACCGGGCGCATTTATCAGGCGCTAAAGTGAGGCTGTGGGATTCACCCGACAATGTATTGGTTTGGAATTTCCTGAGGGATTGCGGGGTAGACCTGATCAATACCGATAAACTCCAGGCGCTGAAGCATTACTTTATAACCGATGTGAACAACCACAAGAATATGAACAGCCTTTGACCCGCTGTACCTGGTCGCTTTGACCGCAATGATTGCACCCCCTCATCGACTTTCTCTTTCGCTGACTGTTAAAGTTCTTCTTCTTCAGCAGCATCCCCCATGCGCTACAAAAAGTCTTCAGTATTGGGCAGTACTTTTACAACTCATTAAAACTATTGTCATGACAAAGAAATTCTATTTACCCGTCTTGTCCCTGATATTATTTTCTGCAGCCGGAAATGCACAGGACCTTAAAGCGAAAGATGTTCCCGCGGTAGTAAAAACAGCCCTCGCCACGAAATATGCTGCGGCAAAAAATGTGAGCTGGGAAAAAGAAAAGGGAAATTATGAAGCCAACTGGGGCGGCAAATCAGGCGAAGATCATTCCGTGATGTTTACCCCGGCCGGTACCTTTATCGAAATCGTAGATGCCATGCCGGTTAGCCAGCTGATGCCAGCCATCGCGAAATACGTAAAGGAACATTACAACGGTGCAAAAATTGCTGAAGCCGGAAAAGTGACTGATGCGGCCGGTAAAACGATGTACGAAGCCGAAGTCAATGGCAAAGACCTCATATTTGACGAACAGGGCAAGTTTTTGAAGAAAGACTAAGCAATTAATCATCCTGCTTCCGGTCCGCCTAAGCAGGTTGTGCGGCCACTATATTTTTTATCATACCCCTGAAAATGAAATGATGAAAGGGAAGCATGCTGTACCAGTACAGACGTCCCCACAGCCCCCGCGGGCGAAAGGTAGCGGTCTGCACCAGCCATGTTTTCTCTTTCAATCGTTTTAGTTTGAATTCAAGCCATGCTTCACCCGGCAACTTCATTTCCGCATACAGCAGCAGCCGGCCGGCTGGTTTGTCGGCCACCAGCACGCGCCAGAAATCCAGCGTATCACCCGAATGAAGGGACGCAGGACTGGTACGGCCCCTGCGGAGACCTACCCCGCCAAAAGCCTTATCCAGGAACCCCCTCGCCTTCCACAGCGCATTGCCGTAGTACCATCCGGTTTCACCGCCAATCCGCCAGATACTGTTTACCGCAACGCTTTCTTTATGGGTAACTTCCGCCCGCTTCACATCTTTGAAACAGCCGTACACCGGTACGGTAATGTTACCGGTTATAGCCGGGCTGGTATTAAACGCGCTGAAGGCATCTTTCCAGCTGCTGACCACGGCATTCTGCTCAATTTTCTGGAACGCCATTTCCACGGCCTGGCGATAGGTTAACAATGAAATACCCAGTTCCGGGGCAAGGTTATTGGGCCGGCAAACAACATTCACCTTCATACTGTCCACCAGGTGCTGCGCCAGTGAATAACTGGTGGAAGTGACGAAATACAACCAATAGCTGGACAATTTAGGCGTCATCACCGGCACTGTCCAGATCTTTCTTTTCAGCATCCGCGCAGCTGCGAACTGAAGCATCATTTGTTTGTAGCTGAGCACTTCTGGTCCGCCAATATCGAAATCCCTGTCGTAATAATTTTCTTCCCCGAGCACACCGGTCAGGAAACCAATAACATTCCGGATGGCAATCGGCTGGCATAAGGTATTCACCCATTTTGGGGTAACCATCACCGGTAGTTTCTCAACCAGGTCGCGGATGATTTCAAAAGAAGAACTGCCGGAACCGACGATGATACCGGCCCGGAGCACGGTAGCAGGTACCTTCCCGGAACGCAGGATCTGCTCTACGGCCAGTCGGGATGACAGGTGGGGAGACAGTTGTTGCTCATTCACAATGCCACTGAGGTAGATAACCTGCCTGCAACGGGTGGCCGACAGCAATTCCAGGAAGCCATGCGCCACTTTTTTTTCGGTCTCCTCGAAAGAAGCGCCCTCTTTCATGGAATGTACCAGGAAATAAGCGGCTTCAATATCGGGTGGAAAGGCGGAAGTTCTGCCGGTATCAAGAAAATCGGCTTCCCATACCACCAGCCGCTCATTGTCTTGATCCTGTTCAAAACGACCTTTATCCCGAACGCAGCACACGAGTTCGTGCCCCTGGTCGAGCAGTGCTGCCGTAAGCCGCCGGCCAATATAGCCGTTGGCACCGGTGATAAGGACCTTCATGCGGAATTTAACAGCCGGGCCGGGTAAAGGTTGTTGGCAAAACAGCAAAATAATACCGGACCTCAATTCCCTCACGAAAGGTTCCGCATGCACCGGAATGCGACCCTATTCTTAAAGTTGTCCCCCGGTTAATGCCTTCCTTTGCAGAGCGCGTGAATTAAGTTAGGTTTGTAAAAAATCACCCTTTTTTTTATGTCTTCTTTTTTCAGCAACAAGGTCGTTGCTATCACCGGCGGAACAGATGGAATTGGAAAAGCGCTGGTAGATGCCATGATCCAGGCCGGTGCCCGGGTAGCAACCTGTGCGCGGAATCACGATAAAATATACGCCCTGCAGATGGAGTACACCCAGGTGCTGCTGCACGCGGTCGCCTGCGATGTAAGCCAGGAACAGGATTGTGAACGGTTTATCCGTTCCACCATCGAGACGTTCGGGGGAATCGACATCCTCATCAATAACGCCGGGGTATCCATGCGGGCGCTGGTGAGCGAACTGGATGTGGACGTTATCCGAAAAGTGATGGACATCAACTTTTATGGCAGTGTGTACTGCACCAAATTCGCGCTTCCCAGCCTGCTCGAAAGAAAAGGTGTCATCGTGGGCGTGTCCTCCATTGCAGGTTACCGTGGGCTTCCCGGCCGGAGCGGCTACTCGGCTTCTAAATTTGCCCTGCAGGGATGGCTGGAAGCACTGCGCACAGAACTCCTGGAAAAAGAAGTGCATGTGATGTGGGTGGCACCGGGATTCACGACCTCTAACATTCGCAACGCCGCCCTGGACGAAGAAGGAAAATCCCACGGGGAAACCCCCATGGATGAAGATAAGATGATGAGCGCGCAGGACTGCGCCCGCAACATTCTCCGGGCCATAGAAAAAAAGAAGCGCTCGCTGGTGCTAACGTTTACGGGTAAACGCACGGTATTCATGAATAAATTTTTCCCGGGCCTGGCCGATAAGCTGGCACACCGGTTTTTCTTTAAAGACGGCAAACTGGTGAAATAACCGGCCCGCGTAATGCGTCCGGAAACAGGCGTTTGATGGCCGGAGCACCGGCTTATATGTTCACCCGGTACTTTTAATTCCTTTTATTGCAATGCCCTTAGTCACCCTTACGTCAGATATTGGATTGCAGGACTACCTGCCCGGGGCAGCGAAAGGACGACTGTGGCAGATTAACCCGGCTTTTACTTTTGCCGACATCACCCACCAGCTTCCCCCGTTTAATTATACGCAGTCGGCCTACATCTGCCGCAATGCCATCCGGAACTTTCCCCCGTTTACCTTTCACATCGTACTGGTGAACCTGTTCGACCAGCTCACCAATAACCTGCTGCTCGCCTTCCACCAGGACCAGTACATTCTCTGTGCCGACAATGGCCTGCTCACCATGATCGCCGAAGGCAAACCTGACCTCGTCATCGGCCTGCCTGCCGATCAGAGCCGCCTGAAAAATACCCTGTACTGCATCGATGTTATGGGTAGAGCGATACAGGCACTGGTGGAAGGGAAACCCCTGCAAAGCATTGGCACGGCCGACTATGCGCTCCTCGAAAAAAATCCCATCCGGCCATTTCTTACTCCCGACAGCATCGAAGGCCAAATCCTGTTCATCGATAATTTCGAAAACGTGATCATCAACATCACCCTCGCGGAATTTGAAGCACAGCGCGCCGGCCGCAAATTCAGGATCGAAACCCGGCGGCATGACCATCATATCGAAGTGATCTCCGAACGCTATTCCGACGTGCCGGAAGGGGAAAAGCTGGCCCTGTTCAATGCAGCCGGCTACCTGGAAATAGCCATCAATAAAGGTAATGCAGCAGGCCTGCTCTTTGGTTTGATGGGGTACCGGGAGGAACCGAACAATCCCTACCTCCAAAACCGGCTTTTTTACAACGTGGTGAAGATATTCTTTGAATAGAAGCGCCGCCCCGCTTTACGTAACCTTTCCCCTCGCAGCTACCCGGTAGCATGCGCCATTCCGATCCCGAACTGCCTGGCTGCCAAAATCTTCCGTTAAAAACTATCGTGCATACCATTCTTACGGGCCAGACCGTTATATTTGCCCGACTTTTTCAAACCACTACATGATGACCTTCAAACGAGTAAACAACATTACAGGCTGGATAATCTGTGCCATCGCCTGTACCGTGTATGTAATGACCATGGAAGCCAGTGGCAGCTTCTGGGACTGCGGAGAGTTTATCTCCAGTACGTTCAAGATGCAGATTCCCCACCCGCCCGGAGCTCCCCTGTTCGTCATGCTTGGCCGCCTGTTCATCGTGACGTTCTCTTTCATCTTTGGAAACGGACCGGAAAGTGCCGCCCGCTCAGTAAACTTTATGACGGCCCTGTCCAGCGGATTCACCATTTTATTTTTATTCTGGACCATCACGCATTTCGCGCGCAAGATCGTACTCGGCAACAGCCTTGCGGAACCTACCCGTGACCAGCTGTTTTCCATCATGGCTGCCGGTGCCGTCGGTGCGCTCGCCTACAGCTTTTCTGATTCATTCTGGTTCAGCGCCGTTGAAGGCGAAGTATATGGGATGTCATCTTTGTTCACTGCCCTCGTATTCTGGGCCATACTTAAATGGGAACATGCTGCCGACAACCCCGGGGCCGACAAATGGATTGTCTTCATCTTCTTCCTGATGGGCCTGTCGATCGGCGTTCACCTGCTCGGCATCCTCACTATCCCGGCCATCGTCATGGTCTATTATTTCAAACGCTATAAAACTACGCTGTGGGGCACCATCTGGGCCTTCCTGATCGGCTGTGCCATCACCGGTTTCATGCAGAAAGTGATGATCCAGTACACGGTGGCAGGCGCCGGCAAATTCGACATCTGGTTTGTAAACGACCTCCACCTGCCCTTCTTCAGCGGCTTTATCTTTTTCTTTGCCCTGCTGGGCGTCCTGATTTTTTTCGGGCTTCGCACAGCTGCTAAAAGAAACTGGTCCTTTCTTACCCTCGGCTTGTGGTGCGCCGTTTTCATGCTGATGGGTTATTCCACCTACATCACCACCATGATACGCTCCAACGCCAACCCGTCGGTGGATATGTACAATGTCGACAACCCCAATTCCCTGGTGGGCTACCTGGGCCGCGACCAGTACGGCGACTTTCCGCTGGTTTATGGCCAGGTGTTCACGGCGCAGCCGGAAAACTATGCGGAGACCGACATGAAATATACCAAAGCACAGGACCGCTATATTGAGATGGGCCGCGATCAGAAACCGGTATACAGCGCCGATGATATGATGTTTTTCCCCCGCGTATTGGATGCCAGCAACGACCAGGGGCACGCCAATTTTTATAAGGATTACCTCGGCCTGGCCGATGGCGAAAAACCCGGTTTTGGAGACAACATCAATTTCTTCTTTCGCTACCAGCTGTCCTGGATGTACGGCCGCTATTTCATGTGGAATTTCGCCGGCAAACAAAACGATATCCAGGGTTTTGCACAGGGTAATCCCCGCGACGGCAACTGGCTCACCGGCATCCCGTTCTTCGACAGCAAAATTCTCGGCCTCGGCGACCAGGACAATATGCCGGAAAGCATCCGGCACAATAAAGCACACAATACCTTATTCGGTTTGCCCTTCATCCTCGGCATCATCGGTATGGTCTTTCATTATTTCAGCAACCGGAAAGATTTCCTGGTGGCGGGCTTACTGTTCTTTTTCACCGGTATCGCTATCGTATTGTACCTGAACCAGGCGGGCAACCAGCCCAGGGAACGGGATTATGCCTATGTCGGCTCATTTTATGCTTTTGCCATCTGGATAGGACTGGGTGTACTGCAGATCAAAGAATGGCTGCAGCCCAGGCTGAGCGCAGGTATCGCCGGAGCGGTGGCCTTCGCCGCCTGTATGCTGGCCGTACCGGTACTGATGGCCCAGCAGGAATGGAATGATCACGACCGCAGCAAGAAAGTACTGGCCCGTGACCTTGCCAAAGATTACCTCGAAAGCTGTGCCCCGAATGCCATCCTTTTCACCTACGGCGATAATGATACCTACCCGCTCTGGTACGCCCAGGAAGTGGAAGGCATCCGGCCCGATATCCGGGTCATCAACAATAGCCTGCTGGGTATCGACTGGTACATCAACCAGCTGCGCTATAAAGTGAACAGCAGCGACTCCATCGACGTCATCTGGGATACGGAAAAAATACAGGGTAATAACCGCAACTACGTGGCCATCCAGCCTAACCCGAACCTGAGCCAGGAGAATTATTATGATGCCTATACCATCATGAAAGATTTTGTTGGCAGCGATGACCCCAATAATAAAGTGCAGACACAGGGCGGGGAAGCTATTTCCTACCTCCCCACCCGGCGGCTGAAACTGTCCGTGGATCAAAACCTGGTGCGGGCCAATAAAACCGTGGCGTCCGGCGATACCGTGGCATCAGAAATTGATTTTGAACTGCCCAAGAACAAAACCATCCTATTCAAGAATGACCTGGCCATCCTCAATATCATCGCCGCCAACAAATGGAAACGCCCCATTTATTTTACCGCGCCAAACACCGGCCAGGATCTTGGATTATCCAATTACCTGCGCAAGGATGGTCTCACCTACCGCCTTGTTCCGGTAAAAAACAACACCGGTATAAACCTCGAGTGGGTAGTGGATAAACTGGAACATAAATTTGCCTTTGGCAGCGCCAATATAAAAGGCGTTTATTTTGACGAACAAAACCGGGTTCACCTCAACAGCATCCGTTCTGCCTATGCGGATGGTGCAGCCGGACTGGCCGATGCCGGCAACAAACCAGAAGCCGTTAAATTGCTGGATATGGCCGACAAGAGTATATTGGAATCGAATATGCCGTATGCCATGGTCAGCAGCCACAACCAGCACGACTACTTCACGCTGCGTTTCCTGGAAGCCTGCTACAAAGCAAGCTATACTAAACTGGCCGATCATGTGTCCCAGGAACTGCACCGCGACCTGGAACAACAGGTAAAGTATTACCAGCAGCTTCCCGACAACAAACAACAAAGCATGCAGCAGGAGGAACAGACTACCCAGCAGATGATCCAGATGCTGAATGGCCTGGAAGCGCAATACAAGGGAAATCCGCCCCTCAACAACCCCGAAATAGAGAAAATCATCAGCAACGGGGCGGACAGCAACAAAAAGAAAACAAGTAAGTAAATAACACAACTTTTGCAGGATGCCCCGTACACCCGTGCGGGGCATTGCTTTGCACAACCAATTTACCATTGTGTTGTTATACATCAGGACGCAGCGATAATCCACGCGAAACACTGCGCC
>JBBROE010000112.1:0-15183 GCA_038229695.1 Chitinophagales bacterium
TCTACCCCGATCGTATGGCACAGCGGATCCTGGGGATGGGGGATATTACCTCGCTGGTAGAAAGGGCACAGGACCAGTACAACGAGGAGGAAGCCAGGAAACTGGAGAAAAAAATCCGGAAAAACCAGTTTGATTTCGAGGATTTCAAACAGCAGCTTGCCCAGATTAAGAAAATGGGTAACCTGAAAGACCTGATGGGCATGATACCCGGCGTAGGCAAGGCTATCAAGGACGTAGACATCAGTGATGATTCGTTCAAGGGAATTGAGGCGATGATCAATTCGATGACGCCCTTTGAACGGTCAAATCCTGACGTAATCGACCAGGCCAGGCGGAAACGCATCGCAAAGGGGAGCGGAAAGCAGATGGATGAAGTGAATGCCTTTATGAAGCAGTTCGAGCAGATGAAACAGATGATGAAAATGATGAATAAAATGCCCATGGGCGGTCGCATGCCGGGCCCGGGAAGGCGCTGAGCAGGCATTGCACAAGGGCTGGCCGGGTCAACCCGGTGAAGAAAAAGTTAACGGTGCGTCTTTCTATTATTATATTTGGAAAATAAGCAGGGATGGTTAATTTTGCAATCCCTGTTTCTTTAAACAGTGTGATTAACCCTATTTCTTAACGCATTTAAATGTCTATTTAAAATGCCAGTAAAAATGAGACTCCAGCGCCATGGGTCTAAAAAAAGGCCATTCTACTTTATTGTAGTGGCAGACGCCCGCGCTCCGAGAGATGGTAAATTCATCTCCAAAATCGGTACGTACAATCCGTTAACCGTTCCTTCCACCATTCAGTTAGATCGTCAGCGTGCTTTAGACTGGTTGCACAAGGGTGCACAGCCTACCGATACCGTTCGCCGTATTCTTTCTTTCAAGGGCGTATTATATCTGAAACATCTGCTCCGCGGGGTATCCCTGGGGTTGTTTGACGATGTGACTGCCATGTCAAAATTTGAAGTTTGGCATAAAGAACATGAAGCTCAGATCCTGAAACGCCAGGAAGAAAACAGGCGGGCTAATCCCCGTGGCGGAAGAAGGCCACAGGGTGCAGGTAACCGTCGTCCTGCCGAAAGAAGGCCTGCAGAAGGTGGTGCCCAGTAACTGCAATTTGTCAATCCCGATATTTCGTATCCCGGCAGTTCTCCTGCCGGGATATTTTTTTTCATTTTTTCCCGGTTCTGCCTCTCCGTTATACTTTCCCGCCCGCTGGCGATAACGGAAATGAGCAGCACCCAAATCCAGCTGTATGGTTAGTTACCGTAACATAGGAAAACTGGTGGCCAGTTTTGGCGTTGGCGGGGATTTAATACTCCAGCATAAGCTCGGCAAAAAAACTGCGCTCAAAGGGCTGGACGCCATTTTTGTGGAAGTGATGAAAGACGAAATGCTGCCCTATTTTATCCAGTCCGCCAAAATTAAAAGCAACGACGAAATTTACCTGAAGCTGGAAGGCGTCGATAACCGGGAATCCGCCGCCGGCCTGAGGCAAAAAGAAGTATGGCTGACGGAAGCTGATTTTGAACACTATGCGGCAAAGACCGCCACAGGATCCCTGCTTGGCTATCATATCATCGACAATGGCAACGACATCGGTGAAATCCTGGAAATCATCGAACACCCGCAACAGCTCCTGGCAAGGATCGACCTCCTGGGAAATGAAGCCCTCATCCCGCTCCACGAGGATAATCTCCAAAAGATCGACAGGAGAAAGAAAAGGGTACACGTGGTGCTGCCCGACGGGCTGCTGGATATATACCGGTAACCCTGCCCCACGCACATTCCTGTACTAGCGTTAACTTTGCTGCCGATGACCGCTCCCCGCCGGCTGATAGCCCATTTTGACCTGGATTCCTTCTTCGTAAGCGTGGAAGTACTCCATGATCCCACCCTTGCCGGAAAGCCCGTTCTGGTGGGCGGAAGAACCGGCCGCGGCGTGGTGGCCGCCTGTAGTTATGCGGCAAGGAAATTCGGAATTCATTCTGCCATGCCGATGAGTACTGCCCTTAGGCTGTGCCCGGGCGCCATTGTGCTGCCCGGCCGCCGCGATGCCTATAGTCATTACAGCCGGCTGGTTACCACCCTGATTGCTGACGCAGCCCCTGTTTTCGAAAAGGCTTCTATCGATGAGTTTTACCTGGATCTAACGGGTATGGATAAGTTCTTTAATCCGCTCGAATGGACCATCGGGCTCCGCGCGCAAATTATGGAGTCCGTTAAACTTCCCCTTTCGTTCGGTCTTGCCGCCAATAAGATGATCGCAAAGATGGCCACCAATGCCGCCAAGCCCAATGGCTACCGCTACGTTGAACCCGGTACGGAAACCGTCTTCCTGGATCAGTTCACGGTGAATAAAATTCCCGGAGTAGGTCCGCAGGCTTACCGGAACCTGCTCCAGGCCGGCATCGAAACCATCCGCGAGCTGCGCGACGCCAACCCGGTTTTCCTGGAAAAGACCCTGGGGGCATCAGGCCTGGATCTATGGCGCAAGGCAAACGGGCACCACGAAACTGCCGTGCAACCCTGGCAGGAAGCCAAGTCAATTTCCACCGAAAACACATTCGACGAAAACGTGACCGACCCGGCATTCCTGCAACAGGAACTCGTCCGGATGACCGAGAAAATAGCCTTTGAGCTGCGGGGTGAAAATAAAATGGCCGGTTGCATTGCCATCAAGATCCGTTACCCCGACTTCGATACCACCTCCAGGCAAGTGACCATCCCGTATACGTTCTATGACGATGAACTCATTGCGCGGGCAAAGGAGTTATTCAGCCAGCTCTACCGGAAAGGCCAACCCGTAAGGCTGCTGGGGGTGCGCCTTACCGAACTCACCTCGGGGGCCATCCAGACTAATCTATTCGCTGGTGACCCTGCCAAAGCTGCCCTCTATAAAGCCATTGACCAGGTGAAGAACCGGTTTGGGAAAGGCTTGCTGACCCGCGCCGGGACGAAGTCGAAAAATTAGTCTATCTGATTAGTAGGGAATGGTTATATTTGTACCCGATTTAACCAATAAAATTTTTGTTATGAGTTTACGATTAGGCGATACCGTCCCCAATTTCACCGCGAAGAGCAGTGCCGGGGAAATTAATTTATACGACTATCTCGGCGATGGCTGGGGCGTATTATTTTCTCACCCGGCAGACTACACACCTGTCTGTACCACGGAGCTGGGGAAAACGGCACTCCTGCAGGAAGAATTCCGCAAACGCCATGTAAAAGCCATTGCAGTAAGTGTAGACCCGCTTGATAAACACGACGGCTGGATCAAAGACATCAACGAAACACAGAACTGCCATGTCGATTTTCCGATCATTGCCGATGAAGATCGTAAAGTAGCTGAGCTGTATGATATGATTCATCCCAACGCGTCAGCAACAGCCACCGTCCGTTCGCTTTTTATTATCGGGCCCGATAAAAAACTAAAACTGAGCATCACCTACCCTGCCTCCACCGGCCGTAATTTCAACGAGGTGCTGCGGGTAATTGATTCCCTGCAACTAACGGCGAACCACAGCGTAGCTACGCCGGCCGATTGGAAAAATGGGGAAGACGTGATCGTGGTGCCCGCCATAAGTACCGAAGATGCAATTAAGAAATTTCCGAAAGGTGTGCGGGTAATTAAGCCTTACCTCCGTTACACGCCCCAGCCGGACGCGGAATAATATTGTTTTTCTGGAATGATGATTTAACACAGGGCCTTCGGGCCCTTTGTGTTTTACAGGTGGTATGTGTATATTGCTTTAAACAACTGCCATGAGGAACTGCCTTCTCCTGCTGCTTGCCCTTTTCACAGGGCAGCTGCTCTCCGCCCAGCGAACGATCATTTATTGCGGTCACCTGCTCGACCCGGCTTCAGGAACGGTATCGGCCGACATGTCGATCCTCGTGGAAGGGCGCGACGTGATTGGGATAAGCAAAGGCTTTATGCCGGCCGCGTCGGGTGACAGCATCATTAATTTAAAACGGTTGACGGTCATGCCCGGCCTGATTGACTGCCATGTGCACATGGAACAGGAGACGGGCAGGGGCGCCCAGCTGAACAGGTTTACGCAGAACCCGGAGGACATTGCTTTCGAGGCGGCCAGGATTGCAAAAGTAACGCTGATGGCAGGCTTCACCACCGTCAGGGATCTTGGCGGCTCCGGTGTCAATATCGCGTTGCGCAATGCGATCAACCGCGGGCTGGTAATGGGTCCACGCATATTCACGGCGGGTAAAACCATTGCGTCCACCGGTGGCCACGCGGATCCGACAAACGGGTATAAAAGAAGCATCATGGGTGATCCCGGTCCTGTTGAAGGCGTTGCCAATGGCCCCGATGAATGCCGCAAGGCCGTTCGCCAGCGGTATAAAGAGGGGTCCGATGTAATTAAAATAACGGCGTCGGGCGGCGTTCTCAGTCTCGAAAAAGACGGCAGCGGCCCGCAATTTTCAGAAGCGGAAATCAGGGCTATCGTGGAAACAGCGGCTGATTACGGCATGTCCGTCGCCGCACATGCCCACGGGGCAGAAGCGATTAAACGGGCCGTCCGGGCGGGCGTTACGTCAATTGAACATGGCACCCTGATGGATGCAGAGGGCATGGAATTGTGTAAGCAGCACGGCACCTGGCTGGTACCGACCATCATCGCCGGGATATCGGCATCCGACTCGGCCAGGAGACCAGGTTATTTCCCCGCGATCATCGCCGGAAAAGCGCTGGCAATTGGCCCAAAAATACAGGCGACTTTCGGCAGGGCATACAAGGCAGGCGTGAAGATAGCGTTCGGTACTGACGCGGGCGTATATGCGCATGGAAAAAACTGGATGGAATTTATATACATGCACCAGGCCGGTATGCCCGTTATGGAAGCTCTGAAATCTGCCACCGTCAATGGGTCTCAGCTACTCGGCATGCAGGATAAGATTGGCACGATTGAAAAAGGAAAATTTGCGGATATTATCGCAGTTGACGGTGACCCCGTTGCTGATCTGGAGGCGATGGGCCGAGTGAAATTCGTGATGAAAGAGGGCGTAGTGTATAAGCAGTTTTAGCAGGTAATGAAATGTTCTACAGCCAGCTTTCGCCAGCCACCTCTCTGGTAAGCGGTGCTATGGCAGGGAGGCGTTCAATCGTAATTTCCCGTGGAGGCCATTAGTACGTTGGATGGACCGCTCAGCTGTTCCATTTCTGTAACTGCTTCAGCAATGCCCTGAGATCTTTGGGTAATGCTGCTGCGTAAGTGGCCGTTTCGGTATCGTTCAGCCGGAATGTAAGAGACGAGGCATGCAACGCCAGCCGGCTCAGCAGCGGTCGTTCTTCATCGTCCGCTTTCGCCAGGTTGAATTTTTTTTTGAATGCGGACAGTTTTATTGGCAGCCCGTCACCATACAGTTCATCACAGGCCAGCGGGTTCCCCGCATGTTTCATGTGCACCCTGATTTGATGGGTGCGTCCGGTAAGAATGGAAAACTCTACCCAGGCATAACTCCGGAACTGTTCCGCAACGGCATAGCTGGTAATCGCAGCTTTACCTTCGGCATGAATCATCATCACTCCTTTTTTGGCAAAATGCTCGGCAATAGGTTCGTCGATTGTGGCGGACGGCGGCGATGGTTTACCGATCACCAGGCCCTGGTACATCTTCCTGGTCTGCCTTTCTTCAAACTGCAGGGAAAGAAAACGGTGTGCTTCCTCGTTTTTAGCAAATACAATCACCCCGCTGGTGCCGCGGTCGAGGCGGTGAACAGTATAGATGCGCCCAAACTTTTCTATCAGGTAATCTTTCAGGGAAGGGGCCGATTGCGTTCTGTCCGGGATCGACAGCAACCCCGAAGGTTTATTGAGCACGATCAGGTCGTCATTTTCGAATATTGTGATCGAGCCAATGTCCCTAAACAACGGCCGCTGCGCTGCATTCCTTTCTTCTGCGTCCATTTAGTGCTTATTTTTTCAGCGGTCTGGCCGGCTTCACCGCAGCTACAGCCGATTTTTTCACTTTGTCTTTCTTGGTTTGCGGGTTGAAATGCCGCAGGATGCGCACTTCCTTTTCGGTGAGGAAACGCCATTTACCCCGCTGTACATTTTTCTTGGTAAGGCCGGCATAGGTTACCCGATCGAGGTTGCGCACATCGTAACCCAGGTGCTCGAATATCCGCCGTACGATTCGGTTCCTGCCACTGTGAATCTCAATGCCGATAATCGTCTTATCTTTTGGATCGGTGAATCCCGCGGCATCCGGCATGATAAAACCGTCTTCCAGTGTTACCCCCACCATCAGTTTATCGAAATCTGATTTAGTCAACGGTTTGTCAAGGCGCACTTCGTATATTTTTTTGATGAGGTTGCTGGGATGCGATAAAGTCTGCGCCAATTCGCCATCGTTGGTGATCAGCAGCACGCCAGACGTATTGCGGTCGAGCCGGCCCACCGGGTACACCCTTTCCGGGGTCGCCCTTTTGATGAGGTCAAGCACTGTCTTGCGCCCTTCCGGGTCGTCCAGGGTTGTGATGTAATCTTTCGGCTTGTTGAGTAAGATATAGACCAGGTTTTTAGAAGGCGTAATCTTCTTCCCTTTTATGGTGATCGTATCCTTGTCAGATACTTTGGTGCCGGGTTCTGTTACGGTGATGTTATTGATGCTTACATCACCCCGGCGAATAAGGTCAGCGGCATCCCGCCGCGAACAGACACCGCTGTGCGCTACATATTTATTCAGGGGCATTTGTGCTGAACTGGTCGGCGAAGCTTTCACTGCCGCGTCGCCCGGCACCGGAACGGGATGCTTACTGCTTGCGACTGGTTTTTTCGACGCGGGCGCCAGGAGGCTGGCCGCCACATCCGCAGGCCGTTTTACCGGCAACTCCGTCGCTTTTTTTGACGCTGTCGACCCGGTAACTTTTTTGCCGCGGCCATGGCGGACGGGTTGATCTTTTTCCGACACCGGGGGAGATTTAGCCTGCCGCTTCTCCTCGAAACGTTTTTCAATGGCTGCCGCCCGCTCTTTTTTGACCGCCCTTTTTTCCTGTTTGAATTGTTCCTTTTTTGCGGCGTTGCTTTTATAGCTGATAAACTTTTGGAACTGCTGATTTTTGCTCATAATAAGTTGCTGTTTTACAACAGTAAGGAAATGTCACAAAGGTACTTAACCCCCCGCAATTCATCCCGACAATCTCAACGCCGCCACGCGCTGGTATTGCCATAATATACTCGCATAGGAAGTCAGTGCGGCTATGTGTCCGTGTAATTTGCTCGAAACAATTTATTTCTTAGAGGCAAACAAGCTGGGGTTAAATATCCACGGGCGCTTATACCCCGGCGGATTCGCTTTCAGTTTAAAAACTGGCATGGCAGGGTATTTGTGAAAATTTCACACATATTCCTTAGTAGAACGCTCTACCTGCAAAGGCTGGCAGCTCCTGCCAGCATAAAACTTTTTTTATGAGTAAGAAAGTAAGTGATTACGTTATTGACCGTATCCGTCTCTGGAAGGTGAAGCGGATTTTCGGCTTTCCCGGCGATGGTATCAACGGCTTCATGGGTGCACTCGGCCGTGCAGAAGACAAGATGGATTTTATCCAGGTCAGGCATGAAGAGATGGCGGCATTTATGGCTTGTGCCCACGCAAAATACACCGGGGAAACGGGTGTCTGCATGGCTACGTCAGGTCCCGGTGCGATACACCTGCTGAATGGTTTGTACGATGCAAAAATGGACCACCAGCCCGTGGTGGCGATTGTTGGCCAGCAGGCCCGCTCCGCCATTGGTGGCTCCTACCAGCAGGAAGTGGATCTTATTTCCCTGTTTAAAGATGTGGCCGGTGATTACGTTCATGTATGTAATGATCCGCAGCAGGCAAGGCACCTGGTGGACCGGGCTTTCCGCATTGCCCAGTCACAGCGCACGGTCACCTGTATTATTTTTCCGAACGACGTACAGGATCTCGACTATGAAGAACCTGCCCGTAAGCATGGTACGGTTCATTCCAGCGCAGGTTACAGCAAGCCGGTCATCGTACCTGCCGCACACGACTTACAATACGCGGCCGACCTGCTGAATGCCGGAAAAAAAGTATCGATGCTGGCCGGCGCGGGCGCCAAAGGTGCTGAAGAGGAATTGATGCAGGTGGCTGAACTGCTAGGTGCCGGCGTGGCCAAAGCGTTGTTGGGCAAAGATGTGCTTCCGGACGATCTTCCTTACGTAACGGGTTCGATTGGCTTGCTGGGTACGAAGCCCAGCTGGGATATGATGATGGACTGCGATACCCTTTTTATGATCGGATCCTCTTTTCCTTTTCAGAATACCTGCCTAAGGAAGGGCAGGCGAAAGGCATCCAGATTGACATCGACGGAAAGATGCTCGGCATCCGGTACCCCATGGATATTAACCTGCAGGGAGACAGCAGGGAAACGCTGCGCGCACTTATCCCATTGCTGAAGAAGAAGACTGACCGGAACTGGCAGGATACCATTGTAGCTAACGTCAAAGACTGGTGGAACCTGATGGAGGAACGTGCCCATAACTCGGCTGATCCCATCAACCCGGAATATGTTTTCTGGGAATTGTCCAAAAGGCTTCCGGACAACTGTATCATCTCGGCAGATTCGGGGTCAACCGCGTCCTGGTTTGCCAAAGACTTAAAAATAAGAAGGGGGATGAAAGCTTCGCTCTCCGGTAATCTTGCGACGATGTGTCCCGGAATGCCCTATACCATTGCGGCAAAGTTTGCTTACCCGGACCGTGTGCCGATCGGCCTCATTGGCGATGGTGCAATGCAGATGCTTGGTATCAATGGATTGATTACGGTCTCCAAGTACTGGAAAACATGGAGCGACCCCCGCTTTATCATACTCGTCTTAAATAACCGCGATCTTAACCAGGTCACCTGGGAACAACGCATCATGGAGGGGGATCCAAAATTTGAAGCGTCGCAGGACGTGCCCGATTTCGCTTACGAGGAATACGCAAGATTACTCGGCCTGGATGGCATAAGGATCGATAAGCCGGAAAACGTAGAAGCGGCGCTTGATCAGGTTATGCGGGCACAACGGCCCGTGGTTTTGAATGTCTATACCGATCCATCAGTACCTCCATTACCGCCCCATATCAGCTTCAAACAAATGAAAGGTTTTTCTTCAGCAGTTTTAAAAGGCGACCCGGATTCCTGGGATATGATTAAGCAAACGGTGAAAGATGTAATCGGTTAGTCGTGGCTGTTATATAGCCGAGGCAGACTACACGCGGGGTTTAGCTGACTCCCCCTTACAGATATCGGATCTAAAATAAAAAGCGATGAACCCTGCATTAACTCACATATTGCGTTCCAAAAAAGTGGACCAGGAAGAACCCGTTATTCGCAACCTCATCGCTTCCGCGTATACCATACCGACGGAAACGCCTGAATCCGACGGCACCATCAAATGGAACAATACCACCCTTGTGCTGGTGGAATTGGAGGCGGGCGGAAAACAGGGAATCGGATACAGCTATACCAGCCCTGCCGCAGTATCGGTGATCAACGGAATGCTGGCACCTTGTATCACCGGCATGCCGGCAATGGATATCCCCGCTTTGAACAATGCGCTGGTGGCAGCGGTTCGCAATGATGGGCCGGCAGGCATAGCCATGATGGCGGTCTCTGCCGTCGACAATGCACTCTGGGATCTGAAAGCAAAATTACTGGCGCTTCCCCTCTGTACATTACTGGGTATGGCAAGGAAAAGTATGCGTGTGTATGGAAGCGGCGGGTTTACGGCTTACGATAAGAAACAATTACAGCAGCAGCTTGGGGGTTGGGCCGAAGCGGGAATCGCAGAGGTAAAAATGAAAATTGGCCGCGACCCCGGCAAGGACCAGGAACGGGTGAAACAGGCGCGGGAGGCTATCGGGGAAACAACCGATCTTTTTGTGGATGCCAATGGCGGCTATACCGTCAAACAAGCCCTGGAAAAAGCGCGGCAGTTTGCGGAAAGCCGGGTCAGCTGGTACGAGGAGCCCGTTGCTTCATCGGACCTGGCCGGGTTACGTTTCATCCGCAACCATGTTGCACCGCCGGTACAGGTGGCCGCCGGCGAATATGGATACAGCCCATTCTATTTTAAGGAGATGTTGCAGGCCGAAGCGGTGGATGTGTTACAGGCGGATGCCACCCGCTGCGGGGGCATCACCCGTTTTCTGCAGGTAGCCAGCCTGGCGTTTGCCAGCCAGGTGCCGTTCTCTTCCCATTGTGCGCCGGCACAACACCTTCATGCAGCCCTCGCTGTTCCGGCGTTTTACACAGCAGAATATTTTTATGATCATGTGAGGATAGAATCGATGTTGTTTGATGGGGTAGCCGCTCCCCGGGGCGGTGCGCTCTTCCCGGATTTATCCTCCCCCGGAATTGGTCTCCGCTTTAAACATGCCGACGCCGAACCGTATAAAGTTTAAAATAATCAGATCATGAGTGACACGAAAGAAAAACAGGCAGGTCAGCGCAAGGCAGCTATAAAAGATGATTTTGTAACCGGTGCCGGTTTGACAAAAGGCAATAGCGAATTCGATACGCACTTCAATACAAAATATGCCGACGGTGTGGACCTGGCCGGACTACAAACTATGCTGGAGCAGACTATTGCCGGGGAAGTACGTTTCGACAGGGGATCCAAGGCCCTGTACTCGACGGATGCTTCCAACTACCGGCAGATTCCCCTTGGCGTGGTAGTGCCGAAGACAGCCGAAGATATCATCCAAACGATCAAAGCCTGCCACCGGTATAACGTGCCCGTCCTATCCCGGGGCGGCGGTACCAGTCTCGCCGGCCAGGGCACCAATGTGGCCGTGGTAATGGATATGTCTAAGTATTACAACAACATCTTACATATCGATGCGGAACGCCGGCTGGTGACGGTGCAGCCCGGCATAGTGCTCGATGAAATGCGGGGTGCCACGCAGCGGCAAAGCGGGCTCACCTTTGGCCCTGATCCGGCCACCCATACGCATTGTACACTGGGAGGTATGCTGGGCAATAACTCCTGCGGCATCCACTCGGTGATGGCAGCATTAAAAGGCGGCGGGGCAAGGACTTCCGACAACACTGAATCGCTTATTATTCTTACGTATGATGGATTGAAGATGAAGGTGGGGCCGACATCCGATGAAGAATACGAACAAATCCAGCGCGCAGGAGGCCGGAAGGCGGAAATTTATGCGTCCCTGCGGCAACTGCGCGATAAATATGCCGGCCTCATACGGGAAAAATTTCCCAACATACCCCGGCGCGTATCTGGTTATAATTTGCCGGACCTGCTGCCGGAGAACGGGTTCAATATTGCCCGCGCGCTCGTCGGGTCAGAAAGCACCTGCGTTACCATCCTCGAAGCGACGCTACAATTGATTGAGGCGCCAAAGGTAAAATCGCTGGTTGTACTGGGTTTTGAAGACATCTATGCTGCCGGTCATGCCGTTCCTGAAATACTGAAATTTAAACCGATAGCCGTTGAAGGTATCGATCACCTGCTGATTGGCTATATGCGCAAAAAAGGATTTCACGAAAGCGATATCCCGCTTTTGCCGGATGGGAAGGGCTGGCTGTTGGTTGAATTTGGTGGAAAAGATAAGGCGGATTCTGATGCGCAGGCGCAGCACATGATTGATGCACTGCGGCAAAAAGACAACAGTCCCTCGGTACACATGTACGATGACGAGCAGGAGGAAAAGAAGTTGTGGGAGATCCGGGAATCCGGTCTTGGTGCCACAGCCTGGGTGCCCGGCGAACCGATGAGCGTGCCTGGTTGGGAGGATGCTGCAGTAGATCCCGGGAACGTCGGCGAATACCTCCGGGAGTTGCGGGAGCTGTTCAACAAATACGGGTATAACCCATCGCTCTACGGGCATTTCGGCCAGGGCTGTATCCATTGCCGGGTAGAGTTTGATCTGTTTACGGCGAAGGGCCTGGAAGAATACCATGAATTCACCGTCGCGGCTTCCCACCTCGTGGTGAAATACGGCGGTTCACTATCCGGTGAACACGGCGATGGTCAATCGAGAGGCCCGCTGTTGAACATCATGTTTGGGGATGAACTGGTGCAGGCCTTCCACGAGTTTAAACGCATCTGGGATCCGCAGTGGCGGATGAACCCGGGCAAAATTATTGATAGCTATGGCCAGCTGGCTGACTTACGCATCAACAACAACTACAACCCCCCGCAGCTTAAAACGCATTTCCAGTTCCCCGACGACAATTTCGATTTTTCGAAAGCCACCCTGCGCTGCGTGGGCGTGGGTAAATGCAGGCGGCACGAGGGAGGTACCATGTGTCCCAGTTATATGGTGACCCGGGAAGAGGAAGACAGCACCAGGGGAAGAGCGAGGGTATTGTTTGAAATGCTGCAGAGCAATGAAATAAAAGATGGCTGGCGCGATGAAAAAGTAAAAGAGTCGCTTGACCTCTGCCTCGCCTGCAAAGGCTGCAAGGGCGACTGCCCGGTAAATGTGGATATGGCCACCTATAAATCGGAGTTTCTTTCGCACTATTATGCGGGTCGCATCAGGCCCCGGACGGCCTATGCTTTCGGCCTTATCTTCTGGTGGAGCAGGTTGGCAAATAAAATTCCCTGGCTGGTGAATTTCTTTTTACAGACCCCGGTACTCTCCAAAATCAGTAAGGCGGTTGCCGGGGTGGCAGCACAGCGGAAAATGCCCGAATTTGCAGAGATAAGTTTTAAAGACTGGTTTCGAAACAGGCCGCTGAAAAACAACTTCGGCAGGGAAAAAGTGATCCTATGGGCAGACACTTTTAATAATTATTTTTTACCCGAGACACTCGTTGCCGGAGTGGAGGTATTGGAAGCGGCGGGATTCGAGGTGGTAACGCCCAAAAGATCATTGTGCTGCGGTCGGCCCTTATATGATTTTGGCATGCTCACCCTGGCCAAACGGATGTTGCAGGAAATCATGGACACGCTCCGTGATGAAATTGAACTGGACATACCGATTGTGGGACTGGAACCGAGCTGCGTCGCCGTATTCCGGGATGAACTGAAGGGGCTTTTCCCGCATAGCCGGGATGCGAAAAGGCTCAGCGATAATGTTTTTACGCTGGCAGAATTCCTGGAGAAGAAGGTCCCGGATTTTTCGATACCTGCCTTGAAAAGGAAAGCCGTGGTACACGGGCACTGCCATCACAAAGCAATTATGCATATGCATTGCGAGCATGACCTGATGAAGAAAATCAAACTCGATTATACGATGCTGGATTCGGGTTGTTGCGGCATGGCCGGCTATTTCGGCTATGAAAAAGGCAAGCATTACGACGTCTCCATCAAAGCAGGAGAAAGGGTGTTGCTGCCCGCCGTGCGCGACGCCGGTGAAGAAACGATTATCGTGGCAGACGGTTTCAGCTGCCGGGAGCAGATTGAACAGCAAACCAACCGCAAGGGGCTGCACCTGGCCCAGGTCCTGCAGATGGCGCTGCGCGAAGACAGTTCCTATGCGGCAACTGTACTGCCTGAAAAAAAATATGTGGATGGCATGAAACTAAAAAATCCACAACGCAGGCGTAACATCGCCGTGTTCGGGATAGCTGTAGTTGCCGGGCTGGCTACGGTTTGGCTGATTAAGAACCGGAAACGTTAACGAAATCGACCGATATGAAAGAACCGATAGGAAAATTGAAATGGGCAATCGCCGAAGGGTATATCCCCGGATGGAGTACCGGTCCGGCGCCAGCGTTTACCAGCCATGAAGCGGCTTGTATTCTGAATGCATCCGACCAGGATGCCCACGTGGAAATCATGATTTATTACTCCGATCGCGAACCGGCGGGTCCGTTTAAATTAACGGTGGGGGCTAACCGCACCTATCACCTGCGGTTCAACAATCTTAGTGACCCGGAACGCATACCGAAAGAAACAGATTATTCAAGCGTAATCACGTCTGATACGCCGATCGTGGTGCAGCATACCCGCCTTGATTCGCGGCAGTCGGCCAATGCCCTGGTATCAACCATCGCCTATACGGATGGATAGCCCGGCCTGGAGGGTTGCCGCCGGCAAACAGGAAACGGGCATTAGTTTTTGTTGGCGAGTTGCCCGCAGGCGGCATCAATGTCTTTCCCGCGGCTGACGCGTAAACGGGCATTGACCCGGTTTTTGCCAAGGTGTTGCATGAATTTTTCCACCACTTCCGGTTCCGGTTTGCGGTACACCGCCATGTCGATCGGGTTGTATTCGATGATGTTCACGAGGTCAGCCGGCACCTTGCGGAAGAGCCGGATCAGTTCATCGGCATCTTTAAGGCTGTCATTAAAATCTTTGAAGAGGATATATTCGAAAGTGACCGGGTTACCGGTCTGCTGGTAGTAGTGGTTGAGTGCGCCGATCAGCGACTGGATGTCATTGCTGTCATTGATGGGCATAATTTCATGGCGTTTCTCATCGGTAGCGGCATGCAGCGACAGGGCCAGCTTAAATTTTACCTTATCGTCTCCCAGCTGCCGGATCATTTTTGCCACGCCGGCGGTGGAAACGGTGATGCGGCGCGGGCTCATTCCAAGGCCGTCAGGAGCCGTGATTTTTTCTATCGCCTTCAGCACATTGCGGTAATTCAGCAGGGGCTCACCCATGCCCATAAAGACAATGTTACTGAGTTTTTTCTGGTAAGCTTTTTCGGATTGTTCGTTGAGCAGGGACACTTCATCGAAGATTTCATCAAATTCGAGGTTGCGTTTTCTGGCCATATAGCCTGTGGCACAGAACTTACAGCTGAGGGAGCAGCCGATCTGTGAAGAGACGCAGGCCGTCTTTCGGTCATCGGCGGGGATGAGCACCCCTTCAATCAGGTGGCCGTCAAAAGTTTTAAACCGGCTTTTGATGGTACCGTCGTCTGACACCTGGGTAAGATCCGTCTGCAGGGCGGGCAGCGTGAAGTGATCCGCCATTTTCACGCGCAGTTCCTTGCTCAGGTTGGTCATGTCGGCAAATGACTTGGCCTGCTTTTGCCACAGCCATTCGTGTACCTGTCTGGCACGGAACGGTTTTTCACCCAGCGTGGTGAAGTACGTTTCCAGTGCATCCGCTTCCAGGTGGCGGATATTCATTTTCCCCGACGTGATCATGCGGCAAAGATACGCTGCCAGGGCTATTGGACTGTATATTTGCGCCTGCAGCACAGCCGGGTGAAGCGGTTGCATAACCTGTTGCCGTACAGGTGTGCGACGCA
>JBBROE010000113.1:0-14494 GCA_038229695.1 Chitinophagales bacterium
CGCTTTTTTCGTTCTTTTTTGGCGAAGCAAAAAAGAACATAAAAGAAAGAAATAAAAGTACCGTAAAAATCTTCTGAAGTTCGATCAGGGGCGCTGAACGGTGCCCCGCTGCCCTTCACCTCCATGCACGAATGATCAATAGCGAACCACCCGAAAACGGCTGTCTTCGTTTTCGGGGCGCCTTTTTTGCGTACTTTTTTGGCGAAGCACAAAAGTAGGGAAGAAGACTTTCGAGAAAGAGATGCTCTCACATGCCGCAACGTCCCATAAAAACACCGCTATGCATTTAAAAAGTCATCAGCCGAACGGTATGCCTTGATAAGGGCCAGCTCGCCCTCTTTTCCCGGGTTAACCGCCCCGTGTTCCATACCGAGCACACGCTTGTAACCCTTCCCGTAGATGTGTTTAAAAATATTCCGGTAATTCATTTCACCCGTGCCCGGCTCATGCCTGCCCGGGTTGTCTCCAATCTGCAGATAGCCCAGTTCATCCCAAACCCGGTCCAGACTGGCGATGATGTCTCCTTCATTGCGTTGCATGTGATACATATCAAATAGGAACTTACAGGCCGGGCTGTTGACAGCCGTGCAAACCATAAAAGTCTGATCAGTATGCCGAAGGAATAAGTCCGGGTTATCGCTCAATGCTTCCAATACCATGACCAGGCCATGCGGCGCAAGTATGTCGGATGCAATCCGCAGGGCCTTGATGATATTGGCAGTCTGGATATCGTGCTGCAAGGTGCGATCGTAATTGCCGGGAACAACCGTCATATAGGTGGCATTGCAGCGCTTCGCCACTTCAATGGCCTCCTTGCAATCTTTCACCATTATATCGATCCATTCCTGCTTACCGGTAGCGAGGCTGGTCTTCCAGTGCCAGTTATCCGAGGTGATCACAAACACACCCATACTCATGCCCAGGCTGGCCAGCGTGTCCCCAATTTTTTTTTGCATCTCTGGCGGCCGGCTCATCATGCCATTGTCTTCGATAGCGCGAAAGCCCATGCTGTGGGCGAATTTGATTTGATCGATGAAGTCGGGCCCGGCGAGGTTACGGAAAGTGCCATCATGGATTCCGTAGTTCAGGTGAAACGGCTGGTTATCTGCGGTGTTTTCTTTGCGTGCACCGGCAGCCGCTACCGTAGCAGTTGATAGTAGAGCGGATCCGGCTAGCAGCGACTGCTGCATGAATTTTCTGCGTTGCATATCGTCATGGTTTATCCGTTAAATTTACCGGAATTCAGCTAAAACGCTCAAATAATTGATTCGGCCTTACATTTTGTTTTTGTTGTGCATGGTCCGCTTTTGTGAGGGCAATGCCCAGGAACGTCGCTACCCGTTTAACGCAGTAAAGATGGGCGGGCCCATGAGCATCATCATTTGCGATACCAATGCGGATCACGCGTATGCCGTGGCAGATGCCTGCTTCCGCCTGACCGATTCGCTTATCGCCATCCTCAGTGATTATGAAGACAGCAGTGAACTCAACCGCCTTTGTGCCCGTGCCGGCAGGAACAACGATCCCTTTTTATGCTCACCCGAGCTCTTCGATATTCTTGAACAATCCCGCCGGGCATGGGTGATCAGTCGCGGCAGCTTCGACATTAGCCTTGGGCCGGTCACCCGGCTGTGGCGTTCAGCCCGGAAGACGAAAGTTTTTCCGACGCCGGCAGCAATTCGGGAAAAGCTTCGGCTGACCGGTATGAACAACCTGGAACTCGACACGCAACAACATACCGCCCGGCTGCTCCGGACCGGTATGCAGCTGGACCTTGGCGGGATTGGCCAGGGTTATATTGCAACGAAAATCGCCGCCTACCTGCAATCCCGGCAGATCAACCATGCACTCATTAATATCAGCGGCGACATTGTTTGCCTGGGTCATCCGCCGGGCGCCACGGATTGGACGGTAGCCATCAATTATCCCGAAAGCCGGACGGCGGTGCTTCCGCGTAAAATGGCCTTGCACGATATGGCCGTAACTACTTCAGGAGATGTTTACCAGTACCTGTTTCACCAGGGTAAAAAATATTCACACCTGGTTGACCCCTCAACAGGGTATGGGTTGACGACCCAAAAAAATGTAACGGTAGTCGCTGCCAGTGGCACCATGGCCGACTGGCTCACCAAGGCTTGCAGCGTGCTGCCTGTGAGAAAGGCTATTGAACTCGCTGCATCGCTTCACGCATCGGTGCTCATCACCGAACTGAAAAACGGTCAGCTCCGGCGATTTTCTACGCCGGGGTTCGACCGGCTATGGCAAGGGGCAGGAAGTATAAAGAAATCTGTTTGAAAGTTCGGCTGCTGTTCACCGGCCGCAACAAGCCCTTCCGGGAGACGTGGATTAGACGGATTAAAGGATTAAAGGATGAAAGATCCTCCGGTCGAGGCTTAACCTTGATTTATCGTCAACATCGGTTACCAATTCTTTAAAGGCCAGATCTAAGGCGCTGAACAAGGCCCCGCTGCTCTTCAACTCTATGCACTACAGTGCCCCAAAGAACCAACCGAAAACGGCTGTCCTCGTTTTCGGGTCGCCTTTTTTGCCTACTTTTTTGGTGAAGCAAAAAAGTAGGGAAGAAATCTCAGAAAAAAGCTCTTCTCTCGAAGGTCGCAACGTTCCCATGCGGGAAACTTTTCCGGCAAGTAGTCAGGGAAACGGTCCGAGCATGGCCGTTTTCGTTTTGGGTCGCCTTTTTTGCCTACATTTTTGGCGAAACAAAAAAGTAGAGAAAGAAATCTCAGAATAAAACTCTTCTTTTAAAGTCCGCAACGTCCCCTTGCGGGCGATGTTGACGGGAAGACGACGGGATGCCGCGGTATGCCCGTCCGTGACAGGCGAGGTTAGAATCCCTTCGCCTTATTCCCCACCGTGACATGCTCCTGTACCCTGGCACTTTCCGGGTACAACACCGCTTTAACCATATTGTCGGGAGTCAGGTAGGTTTGGGCAGCCTGCTGCAGTTCGCCCACCGTAATCGCATCGATCACCTGTTCGTAATCCAGGATATCCATCGGGTTGCTGTTGTTGATGAAAGTATTGGAAAGCGTCTCCAGCCAATACCCGTTGTTCTGCAAGTTGACGCGGTATTGTTTGCGCCAGGTTTCCTTCACCTTGTCCAGGTTTGCCTGCGAAACGCCTTTGTCGCGCGCATTTCGGATAAGCGTAAGCAGGGCAGCGGTTAGGGTATCTACATTTTCGGGACCGCAGGGAATGGTGGCCTGCACCACGTAATGCGGGTAAGGCCTGTTTTCTATGCTGCCGCCCATGCCACCTCCGTACATCCCGCTCATTTCTTCCCGAAGTTTTTCAATGATCTCGATATTCAGCACCTCAAGCAACGCTGCCAGGTGAAGCCGGTTGCTGCGGGTGAAATCGGTGTTGCCTTCAAAGCGTAATGTAATCAGGGCCTGGGTGGCCTTGCCTTTTTTAAGTGCAATATCCGTATGGCCGGTAACCATTCGGGCGCCGACATCGGTAGTGCTGTTGTCCTGTTGTGTGCCGGGGAGGGAACCAAGGTACTGCTGCAGGAGCGGGATCATTTTTGAACTGTCAATATTACCTACAAAGGTGAAATGAAGTCCCCAGGCATTGTTAAAAATGTGGCGGTAGATGGCCATGCTGGAGTCCAGGTTGATGCGATCAAGGTCTGCAATCTTCGGGATGGGATCCATCCAGGGATTATTGCTGTAAATAATTTTATACAGCGTATCCTGGAAGGATGCGCGGGGGTTTTTCATGATGAATTCCAGGCTGCTTTTTTGCTTGCTCAGCCAGGAGGCAAACAGGGTGCTGTCTTTACGGGGCTGCGTGAGGTAGAGATGAACGAGCTGGAGCATCGTTTCCACGTCCTTTACGCTGCTGCTTCCCTGGATACCATTTTCATCGGCATTAACATAGGGCATAGCCGATACCGTTTTGCCGGAAAGGAATTTCTGGAGATCGGTCGGACTGAAATCGCTTACCCCCATTTGCTGCACGAGTACTGCGGCATTTTCCGCATCCATCTTGTGCCGGACGGGAAAATTATGATAGCCGCCAACCCGCCAGGCATCCATCTCGATATCGTCGTTTTTAAAAGTCGTTGGTTTGAGGGTTACAGTTACGCCGTTGGCAAAGGCGAGATCCGTTTTACCGAGTTTGTCGTTGTGGTTTTGTGCTGTAATAGGGGCACCCGGGGGTGTCTTATCCATAAGTGAGGCCGCGATCGACTTTTCGGCGTAGGGTTTCACCGGCACCGCTGCCGCGGCAACGAGATCAGCCATCAGTTGGGTACTGTCCGGCAACTGGCTTTTCATGGCGGCGGGAGCGAGCAACAGGGAGAATGCCTGGCGGGTGGAGGGTATGGAAGCCGCAAGGGTATTGACTTCTTTGAGGGTAATTCCCGGTAATACCTGTTTGGTAAAAAGATAGCGGTTAGTGATGCCCGGTAGTGGGTCGTGTTCCAGGAAGGCACTTACGTAACTAGTAATGATATCGGCCGATTCGGTTTTATTTCTTTCCTGGTAGGCTGTCTCGGTTTCGTTCATCAGGCTGGCTTTTACCCGATCGAGGGCGGGCTGCGAGAATCCGTATTGCCGCGCCTGGCTGGTCGTTTCAACGAGGGCGTCAACGGCAGGCCTGACCGCACCTTTGCCGATCACGGCTAAAGCGGTAAAAGCGTCGTAGCCGCGGAGGAATCCCCCAAAACCGGTATTGGCAAATAAGAAGGGCGGATTGGCCTGCTGGGTCAGTTCCTCCAGCCGCTGGTTGATAAGGCTGCCCAGGAGGTTTCTGATCATTTCATTGCGGTAATCGCCCCAGGTTTTTTTGGGTGCAGCCGGTTTGATGTAGTTGATGATTTCGAGGATCGTGTTGGTATTCTCTTCATCGGTCACTACCATGGCGTCCGCCTTGTTACGTGTATTGATGGCCGTTATAGCGAGCCGGGCGGGGGCGCCGGGCGGGTTGCTGTACTTGGAGAAATGGCTGGTTATTAACCGGAGGGCGTTAGCAGGGTCTATGTCGCCCACTACCATAACCGCCATGAGGTTTGGCCGGTACCAGTTTTTATAAAAGGCCCTGAGCGTGGCCGGCCGGAATGTTTTGAGGACCTGTTCGCTGCCAATAGGCAACCGGGAGGCATAGAGCGACTGGTTCAGCAGGCGGGGAAAATATTGGTTGCGCATTCGTTCCTGGGCACCTTTCCCGAGGCGGGATTCTTCCAGCACCACGCCTCTTTCCTTTTCAATTTCCGTGGAGTCGAAGAGGTTGTTGAATGCCCAGTCTTCCAATACGGTCAGCCCCTTGTTGAACAGGCTGGAATCGTCGGTGGGAAGGGGCAGGATATATACCGTTTCATCAAAACCGGTGTAGGCGTTGAGGTCGGCTCCGAATTTCACGCCCGACTTCTGCAGGAAATCGACGAGTTGGTTTTTCGGGAAATGGGTGGAACCGTTAAAGCTCATGTGCTCCATGAAATGCGCGAGTCCAAGCTGGTCGGGCTTTTCCAGGATAGAACCGGCATTGACCACGAGCCGCAATTCCACTTTGTGCTGCGGTTTCTCGTTTTTACGGATGTAATAGGTGAGTCCGTTGGAGAGCCGGCCCGTTTTGAGTTCAGGGCTGTTGGGCACCGGCGCGGTGAGGGTAAGCTGGCTGTAGCCGGCCGGGCAGGATATGAAGAAAAATAATAGTATGGGGAGCAGCTGGCGGAGTAAGCACATGGGAAAGATTTTATCTGGTAAAAATAAGGGCATCGCGCTGAATCCCGCACCGCTTCTTTTACCTGGACTGCCTGCAGTCCCGGCGCTGCCCAGTCCTACACAAGCGCTGAAGGGAGTGACACAACGATGCTGAGCAGGGAATTGCTGCCCGGGCCACCTAATTCAGCACAAGCTGTTGATAACTAAAGCATGGAGGCAAGTTTGTGTATAACGGGTGAATAATTATCAACCCGGTGCAGGCAAACCGGATTTTTTGTTAGCTGCAAAAAAATATATTTGCCCGTTGTACATAAAACTAAGATTGTGAGATTAAAGAGTTTAGAAATTAAAGGCTTTAAAAGTTTTGCGGACAAGACCATACTTAATTTCGACGAAGGGATTACGGGAGTGATCGGGCCGAACGGCTGTGGCAAAAGCAATATTATAGACAGCATCCGGTGGGTGATAGGCGAGCAGAAGATTAGTCATCTCCGCAGCGAAAACCTGGATAGCCTGGTATTCAATGGTTCGAAGACGCGGAGCGCGTCGGGCCTGGCAGAAGTAAGCCTCACTTTTGAGAATACACGCAACCTGCTGCCGACGGAGTTTACCACGGTGACGGTTACCCGTAAATTCTACAAGAGCGGCGAAAGCGAATACCGGCTTAACGACGTGCAGTGCAGGCTGAAGGATATCCAGAACCTGTTTATGGACACGGGGATAAGTACGGACAGTTATGCGATCATCGAGCTGGGGATGGTGGATGAGATCATTAAAGACAAGGACAACAGCCGGCGCCGGATGCTGGAACAGGCGGCGGGCATCACGATATATAAGACGCGGAAGCGGGAAGCGAAGCAGAAACTGGATGCAACCGAGCAGGACATTGCCCGTATCGAAGACCTGCTCTTTGAAATCAACAACCAGCTGAAGAGCCTCGAAAGCCAGGCGAAAAAAGCCGAGAAATACCAGGAGATTAAAAAAGAGTACCGGGAACATAGTGTGGAGCTGGCGAAGGCATCGCTGGAAGGATTCAACAGTACGTACCGGGAGCTGAACGAACAGACGGACGGGGAGACCAATAAAAAAGTGCAGCTCGAAGCCGTTATCGCCCGCGGTGAAGCGGTACTGGAAGCCGAGCGCGTAGATTTCATTGAAAAGGAGCGGGCGCTGCAGGCGCTGCAGCACAGTTTCAACGACCTGTTGCAAAATCTCCGCACGAAGGAAAACGAAAAAAACCTGGCCAGCCAGCGCCTGAATTTCCTGCGGGAAAAATCGGCTGGAGCGGAAGCTTTTCTCGAAAAAGGGGAGAGCCAGCTGAAGGGGCTGGAGGAGAGTATCCTGTTTACTGAACAGCAGGGGGAAGAAGAACGCGGGAAGCTGGAACAGCTGCTGGTGCAGCTGGAAGCAGGTAAGGCCGGGGTGGAGGAAAAGCGGCAGGTGTTTGATGAGCGCCGCCGGCATGTGGACGAACTGCGCAGCGAAAACCTGGGTGTGCAGCGCAGCCAGTTCGACGCGGAAAAGAAAGTGGCGGTAGCGGATACGTCGATTCAGAATTTGCAGCGGTCCATTCTGCAGATCGAAGAAGAACGGGAACAGCGGGGCAGCCAGCTGAACCAGCTGGAAGATGAACGGAAGTTTAAGGAAGAGGAACTGGATGACCGGAAGCGGGATTTGCAGCAACTGCAGGAGCACCATGATCTGACCCGGGAAAATATTTTGCAGACGCAGCAACAGGTAGAGCTGCTGCGGCAGCAGCTGGCCGACGAAAGCCGCCGGCTCGATGCCCGGAAAAATGAGCACGACCTGCTGCGCAGCCTGGTCGATTCGATGGAAGGCTACCCGGAGAGTATAAAGTTCCTCCACAATAACCGCAACTGGAACCATACGGCGCCGATACTGTCAGACATCATTTATGTAAAGGAAGCGTACCGCGCCGCTGTGGAGAACGTGCTGGAACCCTATCTCAATTATTACGTAGTGAATAACCTGGAGGAAGGCCTGCAGGCAGTGCACCTGCTGGATGAAAATAAAAAAGGCAAGGCGAATTTTTTCCTGCTGGATAAACTGACCACCGCAGCGGCCGGCTTTGGCCAGGGGCATGATATTCCTGAAACCATCCGGGCGATGGATGTAATAGAGGTGGATGATAAATACCGCAGCCTGGCGGATTACCTGCTGGGCAATGTTTTTATCGCGGAAAGCGAGGCAGCGCTGGCAAACAGTAATGGGGCAGTGGTGCTGGAGAAAAGTGGAAAATATGTGAAGGGGAGGTATGCCCTTACCGGCGGAAGTGTAGGTTTGTTTGAAGGAAAGAAAATCGGCCGGGCCAAGAACCTCGAGAAATTGAAGGAAGAAATCACCGGGCTCGATCGGGTGGTGACTGATTTGAAGGCAGCCATCCAGCTGAAAAATAACGAGGTGACCGGGTTTAACGAGCAGCTCAAGGAGAATGCCATCAGGCAGGCAGGAGAGGACATCAGCAGGCTTACCAATTTTGTTTTTTCACTGCAGAACCGGACGGAGAACCTGCTTGCCCAGCAGGGCAGTTCGCAAAACCGGGTGGAAGAAATGCAGCTGACGCTGGAGGAAACGATCGGCAGCGTGGAGTCGGTACGCCGGGAATGGATAGAACTGGTGCAGGTGGTGAACGACCTCCGCGGAAAACTCCGCGAAAGTGAGGAGGCCTTTAAAACGGCCGAATCGGGGTATAACGAAGTGATGGCCGGCTACAATGACCTCAACCTGCAGGTGACACGTCAGCAGAGCAAACTGACAGCCATGAAGCAGGAGCTTTCGTTCAAAACTAACCAGCTGAATGATTTGCGGTCGCAGATAGACGTTAGTGCGTCACAACTGAAGCAGACACAGGAGCAGATCATTGAAAGTGAAGCAGTACTTGAAAAAGCCGGGGAGGAACATGTTGCGCTGTTGCAGCAAAAGGAAGCGGAAGAGACCACGCTGAATCTTGCAGACCAGGCGTATTATAATTTCCGGAACCAGCTCACCGAAAAAGAAAGTGAATTGCGACAGCGGGTGAGGGAAAAGGAGCAGACCGAGCACCTGCTGGGAGAAATAAAAGATCGCCTGAATGAGCTGAAATTGCAGCTGGCCGGGATGAAAGAACGGCTCCAGGTAGAATTCCGGATCGACTTGGACGATATTATCGACAAACCACGGCTGACCGAAATACCCGTAGCCGAGCTGCAGGAGAAGAGCGATAAAATGAAGAAGCGCCTCGAGAACCTCGGCGAAGTTAACCCGACTGCCATTGAAGCCTTCCAGGAAATGAAGAAGCGGTATGATTTCATCCTGGAGCAGAAAAATGACTTGGTTACGGCTAAGGACAGCCTGATGCAAACCATCCAGGAAGTGGAAGCAACGGCCAACCAGGCTTTCCTTGATACATTCAACCGCGTCCGCGAGAATTTCCAGAAAGTATTCAAGGCATTGTTTACCGAAGACGATACCGCGGATATGGTGCTCGAGAATCCCGATAACCTGGCTGAAACCGGCATTGATATTATTGCCAAACCGAAGGGGAAACGACCGTCCTCGATCAGCCAGCTGAGCGGCGGAGAGAAAACACTGACAGCCACAGCTCTCCTGTTTGCAATCTACCTGATAAAACCCGCCCCGTTTTGTATCCTCGACGAAGTGGACGCGCCGCTGGATGATGCCAACGTAGGAAAATTCACCAATATGATCCGGCAGTTTTCTGAAGAGAGCCAGTTTATCATTGTGACCCACAACAAACAGACGATGGGTGCCGTGGATGTAATTTACGGGGTAACGATGCAGGAGCCGGGTGTGAGCAAGCTGGTGCCGGTCGATTTCAGGAGCCTGAGTAACTAATCGGTACAAGGCGTTTGTGCGGCAGCGTTAGTTACGTTATTTCCGGGAAAAAGCGGCAATTTTCCCGTTCCCGGCAAGGAAGACGGCATTGCCATGTTTGGCTTTTGCGCAGACATGAAAGCCTTCCGTCCCGGTTTGCTGCCAGTGCTGCCCGCCGTCGGTTGACCAGTCGGTGCCGCTTGTTCCGCAGCTGAAAAGTGTGTGCTTATCGAGATAGATCACACAGGATCGATAACCATGCGGACCCGATTCGGGGAGCGTCCACGTTTTGCCGCCATCGGCAGAAAGAGCGCAGGTGCGGGAGGAAATAGTATCATGGGCGAAGTCGCCACCCACGACCACCATCAACCCCTTATTCTTTCTTTTTTTTGGATCCCGGGCAGCCAGTGAATTGGCACCGCTACTGGAATTGCCCTGCTGCAGGGGAAGGGTAACGGCGTTGCCTTTGTAAAAAAAGCGAGCCCGCGTACCGCCGGTGATAAACCCCGCTTCGGCCAGGTTCAGCGCCGCAATGTTTGATCCGCTGGAAGCAAAACAGGCTTCGCCGGAGTCTGCTGCCGGTAATTTACCCGGCGACGTATTCTCCCAGGTTTCTCCGTTGTTGTAGGTGCGCGCAATGAAAAATTTCCCGTTAACCGGGTCGCCGATCACAATACCGCTTTCATGGTTCCAGAAACTCATGGCATCGAGAAACATGCCCGGGGTGGTGTTTTCATATACTTTCTTCCAATGCCTGCCTGCGTCCGTCGTTTTGAGCAGGACGGCCGGTTCAGCAATGGCCATTACCACGGCTGCCTTATCGTCGAAGCCTTCGATATCCCTGAAATCTCTTTTCTCATATCCCTCCGGGTGGATCCACGACCATGTTTTACCGCCGTCCGTGGTGCGCGCAACGGTGCCGTTGCTGCCGCTCGCCCAGGCGATTTTATTGCTGACCACACTCAGTCCGCGCAACGAAGTCTGCTGCCCGCTGGTGAGCACCGTTACCTGTTGCGCCCACGGCAGAAGGCAGGGGAGCAGGCAGATGGAGACCAGGAGACAGCTTTTCATGTTTATCGGTTGCCGGTTAGTTGGTAAAGACTCATTTGTCCCATTGCACTTCTGCCGACACCGTGCTGGCGGAGCTGGTGCCTGCTTTGATGATAAATTTCCCGGGCTCCCAGTTGTAATCAAGGGACGTGTTATAGAATTTCAGCAGGTCAGGGGTAACGGTAAAGCTCACTTCTTTTTGCCCGCCTGGTGGCAGCATTATTTTCTGGAAGCCTTTGAGTTCTTCAACGGCGCGGGTTACGCTCGCAACTGGGTCAGCAATATACAGCTGCACCGTTTCTTCCCCGGCGTAGTCGCCGGTGTTGGAGACGGTGACGGTCGCCGTGAGTTGGGCGTTTCCCCTGAGGTGCGTGCTGCTCAGCCGCAGATCGCCGTAGGTGAAATGGGTATAGCTGAGCCCGAATCCGAACGGGTACAGCGGATCGTTGGAGATATCCATATAGTAGGATTTGAATTTCCCCGAACCCTTGCCGTTATATGGACGCCCGGTATGCTTGTGGTTGTAGTAGATGGGAATCTGGCCCACGCTGCGCGGGAAGGTAGCCGTAATTTTTCCCGATGGATTATACTTTCCGAAAAGCACATCTGCAATGGCGTTACCGGCTTCGGTGCCCGGCGCCCAGGCTTCGAGTATAGCGGCGATATGGGAGGCTTCCCAGGGCAGGGTAAGCGGCCGCCCGTTGATCAGAACAAGCACAACCGGCTTACCGGTTTTATACAGCGCTTTCAGCAGGTTTTGCTGGCTCTCGGGCAGGCTGATGTCTGAACGGCTGGACGACTCACCGCTCATGTCAGCAGCTTCACCGAGGACGGCGACGACAACATCCGATTTTTCGGCAGCGGTCACTGCATCGCGGAGCAGTACATCCGGCGACAGCGAATCCGGAACGATTTCCGTGCCCAGGGCATTGCTGTTCGCGACGAGCATAGAATCGTCGGAGATATTCGCGCCCTTGGAATAGATGATGTGCACGCCGGCGCCGGCAGCCGTTTTGAGCCCGTCGAGGACTGTGACGGATTGCTTCCAGTCGCCCGCCACCACCCAGGTGCCGAGCATATTGCGCTGGTTGTCGGCCAGTGGGCCGATGAGGGCGATGGTGCCATTTTTTTTCAGCGGCAGCAGCTGCTTGTCGTTTTTCAGCAACACGCAGGAGTGCGCTGCTATATCCCGGGCCGCGGCGCGGTGTTCGGGGGTGAGGATGTCCCGGGCCGGCCTGGCTTCATCAATGTATTTGTAGGGGTCATCAAACAGTCCCAGCTTATATTTTGCTTCGAGTATGCGGAGGCAGGCCTCGTCGATAGCAGCCTGGGTAACTTTCCCTTCCTGCAATGACTTTTTTAGGGTGGTGAGAAAGCCTTCCCCGACCATATCCATGTCGAGCCCGGCGTTGAGGGCGCGGGCGGCGACCGTCTGCAGGTCACCGATACCGTGGTTGACCATTTCGTTGAGCGAAGTATAATCTGATACCACGAAGCCGTTAAATTTCCATTGTTTCCGTAGAAGATCCGTCAGCAGCCATTTATTGCCGGTGGCGGGTACGCCGTCGATTTCGTTGAAGGAACTCATGATGCTGCCGGCGCCGGCATCGATGGCGGCCTTGTACGGGGGCAGGTAGAATTCGTACATTTTGATCCGGCTCATATCAACCGTATTGTATTCCCTGCCGGCTTCGGCGCCGCCGTACAGGGCAAAGTGTTTTACGCAGGCCATCACGTCGGTATTACTTTTATAATGGTCTCCCTGGTAGCCTTTCACCATGGCCGCGGCAATGAGTCCACCGAGGTAGGGGTCTTCACCGCTGCCCTCAGAAATTCTTCCCCAGCGCGCGTCCCTGGCAATGTCGACCATCGGTGAAAACACCCAGTCCAGTCCGTCGGCGCTCGCCTCGGTTGCGGCGATGCGGGCAGATTGCCGGATGCGATCGAGATCCCAGCTGGCCGACAGCCCGAGCGGGATGGGGAAGATTGTTTTATGGCCGTGGATTACGTCGAGCCCGAATAGCAGCGGGATATGCAGCCGGGTGTTTTTTATGGCGAGGTCCTGGGCCCGCCGAACTTTTTCCGGTCCATAGATACCGAACAGACCGCCTACATAACCCTTGCGAATGTTCTCTTCCACGCCCTGGCTCACGACAGCCCCGGTTAGTATACCGCCGCCGGGGGTAACGAGGTTGAGCTGGCCGATTTTTTCGTCGAGGGTCATTTTTGCGAGGAGTGCTTTTGCTTTCGTGGTATAATCAGACTGGGCGGAAAGCGGGAAACTGCAGGCAGCAGCCACGGTCAGGAAAAGAAGAGCGGATTTTATAATAGCAGCCATGCGTGTTGGTTTGATCGGTTACTTTTTTACAATGTTACCATTTCCCCCGTATTTGCAGCGTAATTTCTGGCAGGCATGAGGGCGAAAAAAATCGGCTTTGATACCGGCAATCAATTACTTTTGTGCAGCAAAAAAAATGCGTCCTCCGCTTGCGGGCGTGATTCATTAACGATTTAATTTCTCCCGGCTTACATGAACAACAGCTATTTTGACCTGGTTAAACAAACCTTCAAATTTCCCCAGGAAGGGTTCGAAGTAACAGATGATTACCTGCAGTTTAACGGGCTGGATTTAAAGGCGCTGATAAAAAAGTACGGAACGCCGATGAAATTGTCTTACCTGCCCAAGATTGGTATGCAGATCAAAAAGGCGCAGAAGATGTTTGACAACGCTTTCAAAAAATATAAATATACGGGGGAATATAATTATTGTTACTGCACTAAAAGCTCCCATTTTTCCTTCGTGGTAGAAGAAGCCCTGAAACAGGATATTCACCTGGAAACCTCCTATGCGTACGATATCGAAATCATCAAAAAATTATACGCCAGGAAAAAGATTACCAAGGATACTTTTATCGTTTGCAACGGGTACAAGCAGAAGACCTATACCAGCCGCATTGCCAGCCTGCTGAATACCGGCTTTAAAAATGTGATCCCCATCCTGGACAACAAAGATGAGTTGCAGGCCTACAAGAAAACGGTTAAAACGCCTTTCAAACTGGGTATCCGGGTAGCTGCCGAAGAGGAGCCTAATTTTCCGTTTTACACCTCCCGCCTGGGTTTCCGCCCGAGGGATATCCTGGAATTTTACGTGGATAAAATTGAGGGCAATGAGGATCGGTTCCAGCTGAAGATGCTGCATATTTTCCTGAATAAAGGGATCAAGGATGATATTTATTACTGGAGTGAACTGAATAAGGTCATCAACCTGTACTGCCAGTTAAAGAAAATCTGCCCCGAACTGGATTCTATCAATATCGGTGGCGGTTTCCCGATTAAGCATTCCCTGGGGTTTGATTATGACTACCAGTTCATGATCAATGAAATTGTACGGAACATCAAGACTGCCTGCAAGAAGAGCAATGTGCCCATGCCCAATATTTTTACCGAGTTCGGCAGTTATACAGTGGGCGAAAGCATGGCCCATATCTACAGTGTCATTGGGCAGAAAATGCAGAACGACCGCGAAACCTGGTATATGATTGATTCTTCCTTCATCACCACCTTGCCGGATACCTGGGGAATCGGGGAGCGGTTCCTGATGCTGCCTATCAACAAGTGGAACGAGGAGTATCACCGGGTGGTACTCGGCGGTATCACGTGCGACAGCCATGACTATTACGATTCCGAAGAACACATCAATGAAGTGTTTCTGCCGAAGATCAATAATGGGGAGCAGCTGGTGGTGGGCTTCTTTCACACCGGTGCTTACCAGGATCAAATCAGCGGCTACGGCGGTATCAAACACTGTCTTATACCGTCTCCCAAACATATCATCGTGGGGTACGACAAAAACGGCAAACTTACCGACTGGGTGCATGCCAAGGAGCAGACGGCGCAGAGTATGCTGAAGATACTCGGTTATA
>JBBROE010000114.1:0-14282 GCA_038229695.1 Chitinophagales bacterium
ATGGCACTCCTTATCACATCAGCCACCGCCGCCCGGGTTACATCACGCAATCAATGGAAGTATTGCTGGTTACCGGAATTGCCAACCCCGGCCCCTTGAAGGCCATGCTCCACGAAAGAGCAGGTACTTATTACGAGATGGCCTATAGGGACCACCAGGTGTTCAGCATCGACGACCTGCGGGATATCCAGAAACGTTTCGCCGCCATTTCAGCCCGGGAAAAAATTATTTTAACGACAGAAAAAGACGCCGTCCGGCTGGTGAAATTTGAAAATCAGCTGGAAGGTCTGCCGTTGTATGTTGCGCCTATTGAAACGGTTTTCCTGTTTGAAGAAGGAAAGCAGTTCAATGAAATAATAGCTACTTTTATCAGCAATTTTCATAACGGAGCGTCCTGAACGAAGGACGGCAGGTTGAGTAGCGAAGCACGCAGTAACAAGGGCTGTAAACCGCAAACAATCACATGGCAAAAAAAACAGACAAAAAAAAGAAAAGGAAAAGTGGTGGCGAAGGTGAGTTCCGTGGCCGGCTGGACGTTACCCGTTCAGGTATGGGTTACGTAATTACCGACAAACTCGATACCGATATCATGGTGCGTCCCAACGATTTCAATACTGCGCTCCACGGTGATATGGTGAAAGTAAGCGTAACGGGTGACCAGCAAAAAAGCGGGCGCAAACAGGGTAGGGTTACCGAAGTGCTGGACCGCAAGCAGACCGAATTTTTGGGACGTATTGAAGTGAGCCCGGGCTTTGCTTTTTTTATTGCAGAGACCGATAAGCCTATGCCGGATATCTATATACCGCTGGATAAGTTGAACGGCGCGGTACATGGCGACAAGGTGATCGTGAAGCTGCTCAGCTGGGAGAAAAATAAAAAACCCGGGGGCGCCGTGCTGGAGGTTTTGGATGCCGGTAATGCGAATGATGCCGCCATGAAAGAACTCATCATGGAAAACGGATTTTCCATCAGCTTTCCGGAAGAGGTGCTTGAGGCAGCGGAACGGTTGCCGGAGGCCCTTTCCCCGGAAGAAATCGCCCGGCGGAAGGACTGCCGTGAGGTATTGACCTTTACCATTGACCCGGCCGACGCAAAAGATTTTGATGACGCGATTTCCTTTCGCGTGCTCCGCGACGGAAATTATGAAATCGGCGTGCATATCGCCGATGTCAGTTATTACGTGGAACCCGAGAGTGAACTGGATGAAACGGCGTACGAGCGGGCCACGTCCGTGTACCTGCCGGACCGCGTGAACCCGATGCTGCCCGAACGGATTTCCAACGAACTCTGTTCCCTGCGCCCGGACGAAGACAAGTTAACCTTCGCCGTCATTTTTGAGATTACGCCGAAAGCCGAAATTAAAAGCCACTGGATTGGCCGGACCGTCATTCATTCCAACAAAAGATTTGCCTACGGCGATGTACAGGCGCTCATCGAAAATGGCCCCGGTGAATTAAAGGACGAAATTCTGATCCTGAACAACCTTGCCCAGCGTTTCCGGAAACAACGGTTCAAGAAAGGGGCAATCAATTTTTCCAGCCAGGAAGTGAAATTTAAGCTGGATGAAAACGGAAAACCGATTGGCATCGAAGTGAAAGAAAGCAAGGAGTCGCACCAGCTTATTGAAGAATTCATGTTGCTGGCCAATAAAACGGTAGCGGCTTATGCGGCTTCTTTCAAAGTAAATAAAAAGGCCATCCCGTTTCCTTACCGCATTCATGATGCGCCGGACCAGGAAAAGCTCCTGCCTTTTATTGAATTTGCCAAAAAGTACGGGCATAAATTCGACACCAAAACACCGGAAGGGATCGCGGCCTCTTTCAATGAGATGCTGGAAGCTACAGCCGGCAAACCTGAGCAGCATGTTTTGCAGCAGCTCGGTATCCGTACGATGGCGAAGGCCATCTATACTTCAGAGAATATCGGCCATTATGGGCTGGGATTCGAAAATTATACGCATTTCACATCGCCCATCCGGCGGTACCCTGATGTGATGGTGCACCGTATCGTGGCGCAGCTGCTGGATCAACAACTGCCGATTGATAAAAAGATGGAAGCCAAATGCCGGCATTGCAGCGAACGGGAAAGGGCAGCCATGGATACGGAACGCGCAGCCAACAAATACAAGCAGGTGGAATTCATGCAGGATAAAATCGGCGAAGAATTCGACGGCATCATCAGCGGGGTGTCGTCTTTCGGTTTCTGGGTGGAAACGGTGGAGTACAAGTGCGAGGGACTCGTTAGTATAAACGGCCTGTTTGATTTTGATGACTTCCGGTACGTGGAATCCGATTACTGCCTGGTAGGCCGTCGAAGCGGAAAGATATTCCGCATGGGGGATAAATTGCGGATCAGGCTGGTTTCTGCTAACCTGGCCAAGCGGCAACTGGATTATGAGTGGATCATCAAAAGTGCTGAACCGATCCAGGAGACCGGAGAGACCGAATACCGGGAAAAAAAGAAAAAAAGTAGTAAAGATTAAGGGCGACCAACAGATTCTTATGACCGTTGCCTTAGTGCATATTTATCAAACCAGCTAGCTGCTGCGGGCATCAATACCATATTCATGCAGTCATTTGACAGCCTGTCAAGGCGATTCAACGAACAATTCAGCCGGGGCCATTTTCCTCCGGCGCCGGCGACATTATACGAGCCGAATAATTATTTTCTGACCCTTGGTGGTAAAAGGGTAAGGCCGGTCATGTGCCTGATGGGTTGTGAGTTGTTTGGTGACCTCGTACCCGATGCATTTGCAGTAGCCAATGCGCTGGAGCTGTTTCACAATTTCACGCTCATTCACGACGATATCATGGACAACGCCCCCCTCCGGCGGGGTATGGCCACTGTGCATGAAAAATATGGCGCGTCCACCGCGCTGCTGGCCGGGGATGTGATGCTGGTAAAAGCCTATGATTACCTCAACAGCATCAATACCGCCTCTATACACCAGGTCGTCAGGTTATTTAATACGACGGCAAGGGAAGTATGCGAAGGACAGCAGCTGGATATGGATTTTGAAAAATTGCCAGCGGTGGCGATGGGCGATTACCTCCGGATGATTGAGCTGAAGACCTCCGTATCGCTGGCGGCCAGCCTGCAATGCGGGGCCATACTTGGCGGGGCGGGAAAAGGGAACCAGCAGCACCTGTACGAGTTCGGGCGCAACCTGGGCATTGCTTTCCAGGTGCAGGATGATTACCTCGATGCGTTTGGTAACCCTGAAAAATTCGGCAAGCAGGTAGGCGGAGATATCCTGGCAAATAAAAAAACCTTCCTGATGATACATGCGCTGGAAACGGCACCGGCGGAAAAAAAGAGGCTGCTGGAAGCGCTTATGCTGGGCCGAGATGCCGACAAGGTGGAGCGCGTGCTGGACATTTTCAGCAGTTGCGGGGTAGACAGGTGGGCGGTGGAGCTGAAGGAAAAATATACGCGGGAAGCTTACCGTCACCTGGAAGAAATTGCAGTCATGGAGATTCGTAAAGGGCCGTTGCGCGACCTGGCGGCCTACCTGCTGCAACGTGAATACTAAAGGCGCGCGGAGTTTATTCCTATATGTTATGGGGGAACAAAAGAAACAGGGTCTACGGAGTTTGGTCAGGCAGCGGATGGTCAGTAGCGGGATTCCCTTTGTGGACATAACCCATGCCAGGGCAAACCACGGGGCTTATTTGGTACTGGATGCCCGGGAGCGGGTGGAGTTTGAAGTCAGTCACCTGGCCGGTTCAGTCTGGCTGGGATTTGACCAGCCGGACTGGTCCGTATTAGATGCGTGGCCGCGCGACACGAAAATCCTGGTCTATTGTTCGGTTGGGCTGCGCAGCAGCCTGATGGTTGAAAAAATAAGGGCCGCGGGTTTTTCCGAAACGTATAACCTCCACCGGGGTATTTTCGGCTGGGTGAACAGGGGGTTTCCGATAGTAAACAATAAGGAACAACGGACCGACCGAATACACTGCTATAACCGCCTTTTCGGAACATGGGTACGGCAGGGCAAAAAAGTATACTGAGGATATTATCACGGTTACGTATAACCGTTGATTGACTTTTTTCAGGCAGGACGGCAATAGGGTAGCTGACGGGAAGGGAGCTGTGCCTGCATGTCCGGGGTTTTTCCCCTATCTTAAAGTTTAAAATCACCCCGGGATGTCCAATTCGCTTTTCCGTACTAAAAAAATTTCATCCATTCTTGCCGAAGCACCGGACGACAGCCACGGAAGCGGCGGGTTGAAACGCGTACTGACGTTGCGTGACCTAACATTTTTCGGCATTGCCGCCATTCTTGGGGCGGGCAGCTTCAGCAGCCTGGGCGGCGCAGTTTTCCATGGCGGCCCGGGTGTGGTTGTGCTGTTCATGATTACCGCGGTAGCCTGCGCATTCACCGCTTTCTGTTATTCTGAATTTGCCAGCCGGATACCGGTGGCCGGCAGCGCTTATACGTATGCGTATGCCTCATTCGGCGAACTCTTTGCCTGGATAATCGGCTGGGCGCTGATCATGGAATATTCTATCGGTAACATTTATGTGGCTTACAGCTGGAGTGATTATTTCACGTCTTTCCTCCAGAAAATAAATGTACACCTGCCGGAATACCTGAGCACCAGCTATATGGAAGTGAAGCATGCATTGGCGGCCGGCAGTACCAGCCCCGACGTGCTGGAGGCCTGGAACCGGAGCCCCGTCGTCGGCGGCCTGCATGTTATTTTTGACCTGCCCGCGCTGGTGATTAACCTGCTTATCACGTACCTGGTTTTCCGGGGGATTCGCGAGAGCCGTAATTTCAGCAATGTGATGGTGGTGCTGAAGATGTGCGTTGTTGCACTGGTGATCATCGTTGGCGGCTGGCTGGTGTTTTCCAATGGCCTCACCCCGAACTGGCAGCCTGCCAATGATGCCGGCGTACATGCTTTTATGCCCAATGGTTTTGGCGGCGTGATGGCGGCGGTAAGTGGTGTGTTCTTTGCCTATATTGGTTTTGATGCGGTGAGTGTGCTGGCAGAGGAAAGCAAAAACCCCCAGCGCGATCTGCCAAGGGGGATGATACTGTCGCTCGTCATCTGCACCGTTGTCTATATCCTGCTTACCCTGGTACTGACCGGCGCGGTGAATTACCGGCGTTTTGAAGGAATCGGCGACCCGCTGGCTTTTATCTTTGAAAAGCAGAACCTGAATGTGAGCTGGATGCAGTTCTTTGTGTCTATTGCAGCGGTCATTGCAATGACCAGTGTGCTGCTCGTTTTCCAGATGGGCCAGCCCCGGATCTGGATGAGCATGAGCCGCGACGGATTGCTGCCGCCGGTTTTTCAGAAAATTCATCCCGTTTACAAAACGCCTTCTTTTGCCACCAAGATCACCGGCCTGGTGGTGGGTGTTCCGATATTGTTCACGGATAAAACATTTGTGCTCGACTTCACCAGTATTGCCACCCTGTTTGCCTTCGTGCTCGTGTGCGGGGGCGTGTTGCTCATCCCCAGGAAAGAAAAACAGGCTGGCAAGTTTCAACTGCCATATATCAACGGTCAGTGGCTGTTTTCCCTCATCATTGCGGCTGCATTTACCACCATCAGTTTTTTTAACCCCTCCTATCTTTCCGATCTGCTGAATTTTTCGCTTACTGCCACGGAAGCCAGCTCAGCCGCCGCCGGTATTCCATTGACTGATCATGCGCTAATTCAGCAGGCGGTCGACGCAGCTTCAGTGGCCAAGGAAACCATCAATTTTTCGACGTTGCTGTTCTGGATCATTTGTGTCGTGCTCAGCATCATCACCTTTATAAGGCGGTTTTCGCTGATTCCGCTGCTGGGCCTCACTACCTGTCTCTACCTCCTTACGGGCATGACGGCTAAAAACTGGGCGTGGTTCGGCAGTTGGCTGGGGTTTGGCCTGGTTATTTATCTTTTGTACGGCTACCGGAAAAGTAAACTCGCTACCCAGCCCGGATGACCGTTTCGGCACCACGCCTGAAATTGACGTAATTTTACCGTACGGGTGTTCCGTCTCAATACAGGAAAGGGCAGCGTAGTATGAAATTTGAAATCGGCGATAAGGTGACGATTCTTCACTCCAATGAGGACGGTGAAGTGGTGGATATTATTAATGAAAAGATGGTAATGGTGGATGTGCGCGGCGTGAAATTCCCCGCTTATACCGACCAGCTTGATTTTCCCTACTTCAAACAGTTTTCCAAACAACAGAAATCGGAGGCCGTGAAAAAACCCAGGACCTTCATCGACCAGGTGCCGCGGGAAAAGCGGGTCACCTCCGGCGTAAAGCAGCCCAACGGGGTGTGGCTTATGTTCTTCCCCACTTTTATCACCGATGAATTTGGAGATGATATCGTAGACATGCTGAAAGTGCACCTGCTTAACGGAACCGCTCATACCTACGGGTTTGATTACAAAGTAACCTACGCCGGTGAAACCGGTTTTGACCTGAAAAATGAATTGTTCCTCAACCAGGATTTTTACCTGCACGACATACCCTTCGACGGGCTGAATGACAACCCGGTATTTTCGTGTGAATTCATGCTGCTGACGGCGGACAAAAAAAAGGCGCCCTATTTCGAAACCAGCCTGAAGCTGAAGGCGCAGCAGATTTTTAAAAAGATCGAGGAGATCAAACAGAGCGGCACACCGACATTCTCTTATAAATTATTTGACAGCTATCCCGATAAAAAAGACGACAACACGCTTGACATTTCATCTCTTTCCGCGGCAGGATATAAAATTTATGAAGCATCCAAAGCCCGGCAGCACCTCGCGCCGGCCCGGTCGGTGGTAGACCTGCACATAGAGAAAGTGACGGACGACTGGCAGCAGCTGAGCAATTTTGAGATGCTTACCCTCCAGCTCAGAGAATTTGAAAAATACCTTGAGCTGGCGGTAGCCCACCGGCAGGCGTCTGTTATTTTCATTCACGGCCTGGGCACGGGGCGCCTGCGGGATGAGCTGCATGAACAGCTGCGGCTGAAGAAGGAAGTGAAATATTTTGTAAACCGCTATCACCCGGCGTACGGGTATGGCGCCACCGAAGTTTTTCTGCAATATTGACGGGTCGGGACAATCCCTGTCTACCCGTTCCCGATACTATATCTTTGTAAAGACTACCAGCCGAGCTATCGATCTCCCGGCAACGGGAGGTAGGAAAGTCCGGACAGCACAGAACAATGCACCGGTTAAGCGCCGGGTTCCGCTTTTGCGGAAACAGACAGTGCCACAGAAAATAACTGTCGGCCCAAAGCCGATGAGGGTGAAAACGTAGGGTAAGAGCCTACGATGCCAGGCAGTAATGCCGGGCATGGGTAAACCTTGCATGCTGTAATGCCACGTAAACCGGCGCCTGAGGGCTGTTCGCCCGATGCCGGAGGGTAGGCAGCCAGATCCCGTCAGTAATGCCGGGGCCAGATAAATGATAGTTTAGAAACAGAATCCGGCTTATGAGCTGGTAGTCATTTTTTCTTCGCTGATGTGCTTCCTGCGGCACACGTGTGCGACGCAACGATGCCGGTAATAGGACCACTGCCCGGCTCCCTATTTTTTAAAAAAATTTCCTATGCCCCCGCCTATTTCCATCATCCATGCGATGCCGAGGTGTACCATGATGCCTCCCAGTACAGACTTTGTTTTATACGCGATGATGCCAAGGAGCATGCCACCAAAGAAAGACGAGATGCATTCAAAAAGGGGTTTCCCGAAGTGGATACTGCAGTAAAAGACTGCCATGGGAAGTATGGCGTCCGGCCCCGCGTACCGTACGAAGGCCAATACGAGGAAGCCACGGAAAAAAAATTCGATCGTTAGAAAATCGACACCATAAGAGAGTTCGAACAACGTTCTGTACCAGGCGGGGTGGCTGGTGAGCCGGCCGATAAAGGCGACCTGTTTCACTTTGGGGTACACGTGGAGAAAATCGTGTTGCGTGGCGGCGAACGCAATGAGCGGTATCATGATCAGGAGCATCAGCGCATAAGGATAGGCGTTAAAATTTCGGGTGGTGAATCCCCACAGGGTGGGATAGTGTGTCCACCACCTGAACAGCAGCAGGGGCAGTGCGACCAGCACGAAACGGAAAGGCAGGTCGGCAATCACGGCTGCATATTTTTGCCAGCTCGCAGGGATAACGCCGAACAGTTGCGACAGGGACGGGAAACTCACTTTCAGCGCAAAGATTGCGGGAGAAACCAGCAGTAGGATCCAGAACAGGGGGGATGAAGCGGATTGGGGGTGACGGAAATAGAGGATGGCGAGGTAGGGGAGGACGAAGGCGATGGCATAAAGAGCATAGAAGCCACCCCACTTTTTTAATGGGCTGCCCAGTGCGTAGAGCCATCCCGTTTCAATGGAATAGCGGTAATTGGCAATGATGAGAAGCCCGGCAAAAGCGGCGCAGGCGGCGAGCAGCCACTTGTCGGCCTGCCTGTAATATTCTTCCAGGTAAGCGAATATGCTATTCATGAGATCAGGCGGCCGGGTAAGCGGCAAAAGCATTTTTTATTCTTTCAGGCAATCCGGTTTCTATCATTTTTTTGGCTACACCGATCATATTATTGAACGCGATAGCTGTGGAAATGCCATGCCCGATGATGACGGGTTTGGCGACGCCAAGCACGGGGATGCCTCCATAATATTCGAAATTGAGCCGGTCAAAAAAAGCATCGCTGATCTTTTTGGCGGCGGAGATCCCGTACACCGATTCCGCCATTTTCAGGATGATATTGCCGGTGAATCCATCGGTTACCATTACGTCTGCCCTGCCGCTGAAGATATCCCGGCCTTCGATGTTGCCGATGAAATTCAGTTCAGGATTGTTTTTAAGAAGGGGGTAGGTGGCCTGGCAGAGAATATTGCCCTTACCTTCTTCCTCCCCAACGTTGATCAGCCCGGTGCGCGGCTGTTGGATACCGAGCATGAAGCGCGCATAGAGCGAACCGAGCATGGCGAACTGGTCGAGGTGGGCCGGTTTACTGTCGGCATTCAGCCCGACATCCAGCAGAATCGCCGCGCCCCCTTCCGCATTGGGCATCACGGCGCCAATGGCCGGCCGGAGTATGCCGGGGATAACCCCGATGCTGTGCATAGCCGCTACCAGCATGGCCCCGGTATTGCCGGCGCTGATGAATGCTTCCGTTTTGCCGGCCGCCAGCCATTGGTAGCCGACAGCAATGGACGAACCGCTTTTTTCTTTAAGTGCTTTTAAGGGGTGTTCATGCATGCCGATGACCTGCGGGGCATGGGCGATGCTGATATGGGGCGAGGACAACAGATTTGCGGGGAGTAGTGTCCTGAGGGCCGGCTCGTCCCCAAACAGGACGAGGTCCAGGGCAGGATCGCTTTTTGCGAGATAGCGTATAATCCCTTGTGCTGCTTCATCAGGGGCGTAATCGCCACCCATCATATCTATGCCGATGGTTATGCCGGTCATAAAAAAAAATTCCAGTATTCAACAGTTAAGTTACTACTAAACCATTGAATACCGGAAAGCGGAAAGAGATATATAATTATTTGACAGGCGCCTGTTCAGCGACTACTTTTCCTTTGTAATACAGTTTTCCCTCGCTTACATGTGCGCGGTGACGTACGTGCAATTCTCCTGTAGTGCTGTCTTTGCTCAGGGTAATGGAACTGGCAGTATAATGTGTCCTTCTTTTGGCACTACGCTGCTGAGAATGACGTCTTTTGGGATTTGGCATGGCTCAACTTTTTATTGTATTGAAAATTTTTTTCCCCTCGGGGATTGATGGTTATTGATGGCTACTTATCTAAATTCTTTTTTACTTTTTCAAGGCCCTTCCAGATGGGGTTCTCATTACCACCGCCGCCTTGGTCTGTTTTACGAAGCAGGTCCAGCACGTCATTGTTGCAGAACTGGCTGCCGATCTGTTCCTCGCTGCACATGCGCTGCATGGGTATGCTGAGGTTTACAAATTCATAAATCCAGTCGGCAATGTGCAGGTGGCTTTCACCGCGCCCGATGTAATATACGTCCGGGTCTTCTTCCTGCTCATTCATGGACACCGGTTCTTCTGCAAACCGGATGACCACGTTAAATTCATCCCACAGCTGCATCGGCAGTGCATCACTTCCGCACCTGTCGCAGGTGACTTCCAGGATACCACCCACTTCGAAACGAAGCAGCATGAAGCCATTCTGTTTGTCGAGCGAAAGTTTTATATTAGCCCGGCACCTCCGGAAATCCTGGGGCTGGTAAGCCTCAAAGAACTTGTCATCAACCTGGTATTGAAATTCATGGATACCCTGCCTCAAGCCTACAAATGCGATATCATAATCCCGGCGACCCATGTCCATGAACTTTTAAAGGTTGGCAAAGGTAAGCATAAATAAATAAATGGGGCACAAATAACGACAAATTTATACGCGAGGGTGGGGCTAAACAGCCTACAGACTACCTTTCACCAATAATCGTTGCCGGTTACCGCGTCCCGGCCCTGCAGCCGAACTGTCCGAAATTTGCACAGGACAGGGGAATTGTTTTTAATTTTATTTTAACCGACTGGTTTACAATAAACAAGGAGCTTGCCGAATATTCCCGATCTTTATCGGCACCCCATAAACGAGTTAAAATGGATGAAGCAAGAATATTGCTGGTAGAAGATGAGAAAAAAATCGCTGACTCCCTTAAAAAGGGGCTGACCGAAAATCATTATGAAGTAGAGGTGGCCTATGACGGCCTGACCGGGAAGAAACTGTTTACCAGTTCGCCGTTTGACCTGGCCATACTGGACATTAACCTGCCCGGCATGAATGGCTACGACCTCTGCAAGGAAATCAGGAGTCATAACCAGCAGATCCCCGTGATGATGCTGACGGCCCTCAATGCGATCGACGACAAAATTGAAGGATTTGATGCGGGAGCTGACGATTATGTCATCAAGCCTTTTGATTTTAAGGAGCTGCTGGTACGCATCCGTGCGCTGCTCAAGCGGCTGAGGCAGGCTGCCCCGGCGGTAAACATGCTGAAAATTGCGGACCTGGTCATGAACCTGGACAGCAAGGAAGTGACGCGTGACGGTCGGGTAATCGGGCTTACGGCAAAAGAGTTCCAGTTGCTGGAATATCTCATCCGGAATAAGAACAAGGTAGTCTCCCGGGCTGACATCGCCCTCAATGTATGGGATATCGATTTCGACACCAAGACCAACGTCATTGATGTGTACGTTACTTTTCTGCGCAAAAAACTCGACAAGGATTTTCCGAATAAACTCATTCATACGCAGGTGGGTATGGGCTATATACTGAAAGAGGCCTGAAATGAACATCCGCTTTAAAATAACCCTGCTGTTTACGCTGCTGGTGATGGGCATTCTGTCACTGATCAGCTATTCCGTGTACTATTTTACCGAGCAGAGCCGGCAGGAAATTTTCAAACAGCGGCTTCAGAACGGAGCAAACAGCCGAGCTAATTTGTATATTATCCTTGGCGACAACCGGAAAATTGTACTGCAGAAACTGGACAGCAGCTCCACTTCCGGCATCGCGCAGCGGGCCGTGCTGATTTATGAAGGCGCCAGCGATACGGCCGCCTATACGTATTACGGCCGGGGGCTTAACTTTCTGACGATTACTCCTAAGATGCGGGCCGATGTGAAGGCGGCAAAATCGAAATATTACCGGCTTGCGGACCTGGATGTTTATGCGGTCTATCATGGAACCGACAACAGCGGCATCCTGGTTTTTTACAGTGGAAATGATGAAGACGGCAAGGGAAGGATCGCTGATTTAAAAAGAATCCTGCTCAGCAGCCTGCTGGCGGGGGTTATTATTACGCTGCTCGTGGGCTTTGCATTTTCCTCCCAGCTGGTGCGGCCCATCAATGCCATCATCCGCCAGGTGAATGAAGTCTCTTTTAATAAACTTTCAGAACGCATTTCTGCCGGGAAGGGTCAGGATGAGTTGTCGCGGCTCGCCAATACCTTCAACGATCTGCTGGAGCGGCTGCAGCAGTCGAGCACCATCCAGAAACGATTCATCAGTAATGCTTCGCATGAGCTGTCGACGCCACTCACCTCTATCAGCAGCCAGCTGCAGGTCACGCTGTACAAGGAACGGACGACGGAAGAATACCACAATGTACTGTACTCGATCCAGGAAGACGTGGAGCAGATGCGGCAATTAACGAAGAGCTTGCTGGATATTGCGAAGACAGGGTATGAAGGCGGGGTTGAACTGAGTGAAGTGCGGGTGGATGAAATTCTGCTGAAGATTGTAGGGGATGTTAAAAAGATAAGTGCCGGGTATGATGTGGAACTGGAATTCGGCGAATTTCCGGATGACGACAAAAGCTGCCTCACCTATGGTAATCCGGATTTGCTGTACAGCGCCATCAAAAATATCACGGAAAATGCCTGCAAATATTCTGGTAACCGCCAGGCGGTATTGTCCCTGGAGTTTTTAGACAAGGAAATTATTGTGCGGGTGAAAAATTATGGAAACGTGATAGCGCCGGAAGAGCTGGAAAATATTTTTCATCCTTTTTACCGGGGCCGGACGTCGGGGGAAACCAAGGGCTTCGGTCTTGGACTTGCCTTATCTCAACGAATCATTTCACTGCACAAAGGAAATGTGGTGGTGCAATCAATGGCGCTCACCGGAACTTTGTTTACCATTACCCTTCCTTCATTGAATACCTACTAAGTATGGTTTAATTTTATTTTAATTGAAATAGTATCGCGCCCATCTTTTTTATCAGGACCTTTACAATAGTGGAATAAAATAGTTGATAATTTTTCATAGGGTGGTTTTAGGTTGCATTTTCGTTTCTGAAAAGGATGTATGTCAGGCATACATCCTTTTTTTGTGCCCCTGGTGGAAGGGCAGCGAAAGGCACTGAATAGCAGTCTTTTGGTGATAAAATGCCTGCCTGGCCGCAGTTTATTCGATGAACGGCGGCCGAAAACTGCGCCTATTGTTATGCGTTCCTGGTATTTCTTACCACTTTTACTGCTCCAACTCCTTCGAAGAACCTGCCCGCGCAGGTTTTTTTGTGCGCCGCCGCGTGAGCCATAAAGTTCAATGTCCCGGAAACCGACACCCTTTACAGCCTATAAAACGTCGTACCATGAAAATTTTATCCTGCTTCCTTGGCCTGGCCATGTCTGTCAATGTACATGCCGCCGGCAATCCCCGCCCGGTCAGGTTTCCTGCCCGTTTCAGGCCAGATAGTTTTGCCTTCACCGATCCCTACCGAGCCAAAGTGTGTGCCTGCCAGTTGCTTCAGGTGTCGTCGAATAACCAGCCGTATACCTTTATCGCGGTATTTGCGGAAGCGGCTAATACGGGTAATTCTTCGCTGGTATTGAATGGCGCTGACCTGATACTCGAAAAAGAAAAAAAACATTTGCGGAATTTCTTTTTCAGCTCTGTTCGCACAGCCGCGAAAATGACGGCTATCTCGGGATGTGAGGCCATGACCGCCCAGGTGAGGAAAAAATAGGAAAGTGTTACTATTTACAGTGTACTGGATGCCGACGCGTTAACGGGCCGGCCGGCTGTGCACCCCTGACCGGCGGCTCAATATTGTTCGTTATCGCCTGGAAAATTTCGGTTTTTCACATCCTGGATATAATGCTGTACGGCACCTGTAATAACGGTATGGAGGTCGAGGTAGCGCCTTAAAAATCTTGGTTTGAAGGTGGTATTGATCCCAAGCAGATCGTGCATGACCAGCACCTGCCCATCACAGTATTTTCCCGCCCCTATACCTATTACCGGGATGCGGAGGCTCCCGGCTACTTCTTTGGCCAACTGTGCCGGAATTTTTTCCAGGACCAGGGCAAAGCAGCCTGCTTCCTGCAACAGCAAGGCATCCGTTTTTAGTTTTTCCGCCTCTTCTTCCTCCCGCGCCCGGACGGTATAGGTACCGAATTTATAAATTGACTGGGGCGTCAGGCCGAGGTGACCCATGACCGGGATCCCGGATAGAATAATCCGCCTGACAGATTCGGTGATCTCTTCCCCGCCTTCCAGCTTCACGGCGTGCGCCCCAGTCTCCTTCATGATGCGGATGGTGGAGTTGAGCGCTTCCCTGGAGTTGCCCTGGTAGGCGCCAAAGGGAAGATCCACTACCACGAGACACCTTTCCACGCCGCGTACTACTGATGAAGCATGGTAAATCATCTGGTCGAGGGTGATGGGAAGGGTGGTTTCGTGCCCTGCCATAACATTGCTGGCAGAATCGCCAACCAAAATGATGTCAATGCCGGCGGCATCAAAAATGCCCGCGAAAGAAAAATCGTATGCCGTGATCATGGAGATTTTTTCTCCGTC
>JBBROE010000115.1:0-13838 GCA_038229695.1 Chitinophagales bacterium
AACATGCCATCCCGCTGTCCGGTTTCGCGTAGCAGCCCAACCAGCTGCACGCTAAACAGGGGAGGCTGCTGACACGCCGCAAGAAATGAATTTACTTCCAGCAGGATTTGCCTTGAACCGTCAATGTTGGGCAGGCTCGTATGGCCAAGCGGAACCAGGATAGAGACTTGTTTCATAAATTAAATATAAAAAACTTGTCGCAAACACACCCGTGAAAGCCGGATTTACCCCGCCGCCAAAAGCGGCAGCGGACGATCTTTATCCCGGCGTACCTAACGGCTGACCCTGTACCGGGATATTGTGTTGGACGGTTCGGAGCAGTCGCGGACTGCCTCTACCTTTAATATGGCAACAACATCAACCCAAAACAATATGAACATAGCCGGTCAACGGGGAAAGTCGCGAACCATTTTGCTGGTTCTGTTGCTCGGGCTGCTCAACACCATCACGCCGTTTTCCATTGATATGTACCTGCCGGGGTTTCCTGCAATCGCGGCAGATCTGCATACAACTACCGGTGAGGTGGCACTGTCGGTTTCGGATTATTTCCTGGGATTTGCTGTCGGGCAGATCCTCTATGGTCCTTTGCTTGACCGCTATGGCCGGAAAAATCCTTTGTATGCCGGGCTGATTCTTTATATCATTACCAGCATCGCCTGCATGGGCAGCCACACCCTTACCATTTTTTTAATAGCCCGGTTTATGCAGGCACTCACGGGTTGCGTGGCATCGGTGGCAGCGATGGCGATGGTCAGAGACTTCTTTCCACCAGCCCGGAGTGCGCGGATATTATCGATCATGGTACTCGTTCTGGGTGCCTCACCGTTACTGGCGCCGACAGCAGGGGGAATGATCATTACGGCTTTCGGATGGCAGTATGTATTCTTATTGCTCGCAGCTATTGCTTTTCTCCTGTTGCTGGTGGTCCGGTTTTATTTACCGGAGGGGCATCTGCCCGACCGGAATATTTCTCTGTATCCCCGTCCGATTATCGGCACTTTCGCCGGGATCCTGTGTAACCCGAAGTTTTTGATATTTACCATCGCCGGGTCACTGTCATTTTCGGGGCTGTTTGTATATGTTGCCGCTTCGCCGGTGATTTTTATGGAGGGTTTTCACCTGTCGGCGAAAAGCTACGGCGCTGTTTTCGCTATGCTTTCCATTGGCTTTATCGGCGGAAGCCAGTTGAATCATCTGCTGACCCGTCATTTCTCCAATGCAGCCCTATTCCGCGCTGCTCTTGTACTGCAGGTTGTGGTGGCCGTGGTATACTGGGCCGGGGTAAGCGGCGGCGGATTTTTGCTGCGCGGGAATATGGTCTGCCTGTTCCTGATCCTTACCTGCGCAGGGCTCATGTATCCCAACGCGGTGGCATTGGCGTTGTCGCCTTTTACCTCACATGCAGGATCGGCTTCCGCACTGCTTGGATTTTTACAGATAGGGATTGGCGGGCTGATATCCTCCGCTGCCGGGCTGCTTCAGCAAAAGGGTAGCCTTCCCACGGCTGTCATCATCAGCCTCGCCTCCAGCAGTGGTTTACTGATGCTCGTGCTGGGCTGGCTTTGGCAAAAAGGAAAGGCAGGGAATACGATCGCCCTGATTTCCTGATCAAAACAAACTTTATTTTGCCCTCCATGAACTTGTCACCTAAAACCTAATCCATATGTCAGTGCTCATCAAAATTCTGCTGATACTCGCGGGGATTGTCGTGCTTTTACTGCTTACCGCCATATTTGTTAAAAAAGAATACACGGTGAGCAGGGAGGTTACCATTAACCGGTCCGCTGATGCTGTTTTTTCGTATATCCGCTTCCTGAAGAACCAGGATGCATACAGCGTCTGGAACCGCATTGACCCCGCCATGAAAAAAACATATTCGGGTACAGACGGCACGGTGGGGTTTTATTATGGGTGGGACAGCCAGGACAAGAGAGCGGGGAAAGGGGAGCAGCGCATCGCTGCTATTTCCCCCGGCCACGAAATCACCTTCGATATCCATTTCATCAAACCTTTCGATGGCAGGGCTGTGGCGTCGATGCAAACTATTGCGCTGGGCGATCAATCCACAAAAGTAACCTGGGGGTTCAACGGCAAAATGGCTTATCCCATGAACGTCATGTTGCTTTTCATGAATATGGATAACATGGTGGGAAAAGATTTGGAAGGGGGGTTGCAAAACCTGAAAGCCATCCTGGAAAAGTAAATGGAAGCGTGTAAAGGTTTCATTTATTGTGCGAAAAAGACAAAGACACCTGCCTTGGCTCACATGGGTACAAACGGGGACGTTTTTTTTGTGTAGTACCGGTTGAAGGTGGAAGGGTAAGCCCTGCAAACCAAGCGGGGGCATCCAGTCTCTTTGAGTAACCTTATCATTAATGCGAAATACATATGATGATCGAAGTATTTAAAACCAATATCTGTCAATCTGAAGATGCGGCCGCTGTCATTGACGGGCTGAGTAAGGATTTACCCGGGTCAAGGATCAATATCGACCTGCATGACTGTGATAAAATACTGCGTATAGAAGCCCAGGCACTCAGCCCTGTGGACATTGTCGCCCTGGTGAGGCGGCAGGGTTTCCGCTGCGAGGTACTCGAATAGGTACCGTGGCGCCAGGGGCAGGGGCAGGCAGGAAAGATATAACGGCATAGAAGGTTTATTGGCTAATGCCGATATTTAATAACTTAGTGTCAAAATAGTTCATGAAAAGACGGTCATTCGTAAAAGCATCATTACTTACCCCTTCAATACCCGCCATGCTCAAAGGCAAGCATACTAATGATGAAAAGGCGAAGCCCGGAAGACTTTTCTATGAACTGCGCACCTACATACCTGGCAAGCCGGAGCAGGAAGCAATCATTGCGGAGTATTATCAAAAAACTGCCATCCCTGCGTATAACCGGCTGGGATCTTCACCTATCGGCATTTTCAAAACATTGAAGCCCGACGATCAGCAGAAGATATTTGTGTTAATTCCATATGACTCCGCGGCTGCTTTTGCGGCCATGCCCGCACGTCTGCGTGAAGATGCCGTATATAAAAAAGCCGGGGGTGCGTACCTGGAAGCTACGGCGGAAGCCCCTGCCTATGATCGCATTGAAAGCTCGCTCCTCCAGGCATTTCAAACATTTCCCCGGATAGTGGTGCCCGCTAAAAAGTCCCGGATTTTTGAATTGCGCCGGTATGAAAGCCCGACTGAAGCCGCCGGGCAACTTAAAATTGATATGTTTGATAATAAGGGAGAGATTTCGATTTTTAAAAGGACGGGTCTTACTCCCGTATTTTTTGGAGAAACACTGATCGGTCCGTTAAGGCCCAACCTTACCTATATGCTTACTTTTGATGATATGGCGGCGCATGACAGCCACTGGAAAACATTCGGGAACGATGACGAGTGGAAAAAGATCAAATCGGTTCCGGAATATGCGGATGCTAAGATTATCTCGCATATCACATCTACCTTTTTGGCCCCGCTGGAATTTTCCCAGGTGTAAGCTGAATAAGTGGCAATACGGCAAAAGTCGATTAGCGGAGAGCTGGTGAAAGGGATATCAAAAACTCACTTTTCAACTGCATGTAATGCCTTTACCATAATTTCCAAATCCATTACCCCGCGGAAACCGCTGAAGCCAACAGATAGAATTTTACCGTCTTTTAATTGTAGGGGCTGGCCTCCTTCCCAGCCAATAAGGTCCGGCGCCTCAATACCATGCGCGTTCTCCGCGACTTCTTTGGTAAAAACCATTCTTTCATATTCACCCGTTCTTACGCCTGTCAGCCAAACCTGGCTGGCTTTTGTCCAGGCCACCTGGTAAGATTGTCTTGCTTTCACTTTGTTTTCTCCAAACAGCTTTCCATATACGTTGCCCGCCTCATCCAGGATACATACGGCAACACTCCCATTGGCAATTTTCTGATCCAGGGGGTTCTGCATATAATCCGGTATCAGAATTTCTATTTCTTTCAGCAGCTGGTCAATCAGTTCAGTGATCATAATTGTCCTGGTTTGGTTCGCAGCAGTAAAATACGAATTAAACTGTTGAGAACAACAAAGCCGTTCAACCTAGAAAATGCAGGCACAGGTGATATGGAGAAGGCTTAGCACAATTATCGATGGATTCACGGGGAATTATCGGCAACCGCATTGCCGGCTCCGGCGCCGGTAACTTTTGTAAAATCGGTCGGTAGTGACCATTCGACTGATTGCAATGGTGAGCGTTCGGCGCAGGCTGCCCGGGCGATTACACGCTATTATAGTAAATCTTTTTAAGTACCTATGCGCGCTAACGATTCAAAAGCGAAAACGGACAGGTTGTACAGGTTTCATTGGGTATTGCCGGATCTTGCCAGTCAGTGTTTTGAAGGGGAAAGTCGAATGCAAAATTGTACGAAAGTTGTAGTATTGTCGAATGAAGGCAGGGATTCCGGGTTTTCCGGCGATTTATTATAGCTGTAAATTATTACTGTAAGGCCTTATGTTGCCGGGTAAAATTTTAGGGGATACACTGCCATGCGGCCGGAAATTGAAGTGGTGGTCTCACCAAGAATCGAACTTGGATCTAGAGTTTAGGAAACTCCTATTCTATCCATTGAACTATGAGACCGGCACTGGCGACAGTGTTTTACGGCTGCAAAAGTAGTGGATTCCGGTTTATCATACTAAACCGTACTATTTATTCAAGCAGGGAAAGGGAGGATTTAATTTTACCATGAACGGCTGAAGAAAAAGCAGACTACGATGATGACGATAACGCGCATAACCGGCAACTTGTTCTGGCTGATGCTGCTACTTCCTGGTACCAGGTTGCCATTTCAGGGACTTCACCATGTAACTTGTTATCCCGCCAGGACGCGGTTAGGGGGAGCCACGGCGATTCCTTTCCATCCCATCCACCGGCAGGCCAGCCAAGCAGAAATGGTTTGGATCAAACCCGGTCAATTTCAGATGGGCTCGGGTTCGTTTGCAGACAGCAAACCCGTTCACCCGGTGAAGATCAGCGGTTTCTGGATGGATATCCACGAGGTCACGAATGCACAGTTTGAAAAATTTGTTACGGCTACCGGGTATGTCACCGTGGCGGAAAGACCTTTGAATCCCTCCGATTTTCCTACGGTACCTGCTGAAAGCCTGGTGCCTGGTTCTGCTGTATTTTCAGCCCCCGCCCGGCGCGTGTCTCTGGATAACCCACTGGTATGGTGGAAATATGTGCCCGGCGCCAGCTGGCGGCATCCTGCCGGACCAGGCAATCAAATAAAGTCCCGGGATCCCGTTGTCCAGGTCTGCTATGAAGATGCGCTTGCCTACGCGCACTGGTGCGGAAAAGCGCTGCCAACGGAGGCTGAATGGGAATTTGCTGCCAGGGCAGGGAAGGAGCAGGCTCGGTATTACTGGGGGAATACCCTGAAACCGGGCGGAAAATGGATGGCTAATATCTTCCAGGGAAAATTTCCTGATCACAATAGCCGGGCAGACGGTTTTGAATGGCTGGCTCCGGTGAAGTCGTTTCCCCCGAATGCTTTCGGCTTATTTGATATGGATGGGAATGTGTGGGAATGGTGTGCTGATCTTTACCAGCCCGGTTACCGGGAAAGTCCGCTGGCTATTGATCCCACAGGTCCGGCAACCAGTTTTGACCCCGATGAACCCGGTACCGTCAAGCATGTACAGCGCGGGGGCTCATTTTTATGCAGCGATCAGTATTGTAACCGTTACCTTGCTGGCAGCCGCGGGAAGGGGGAAACCAGCAGCGCCAGTAACAACCTTGGCTTCCGGTGTGTAAGCCGCAACCCTGGTTAGGCTGCTACTCCGCCAAACGACTGAAGGATAGCAATCAGCCAGGACATTATGCTTTGTCAATGATTTTATTCTTTACATTCATCCTCCAATTTTGCATATGAAAAAAATAACTATAGCTGTTTCCTGCCTGTTGCTGCTCAGTAGGCAGCTGCACGCCCAGGATCTCCCGGCAAAGTCCGGAGCCCGTCTCAACCACATTGCCATCTATGTTACCAATCTGCAGAAGGCCACCCAGTTCTACCTCAATGTGGTGGGGCTCGACAGTATCCCTGAGCCGTTTCACGATGGCAGGCATACCTGGTTCAGCATCGGCCCGATGAGCCATCTCCATGTGATTTCAGGCGTGGTAACACCGCTTCCGAAAGAAAAGAATACCCACCTCTGTTTCACCGTGGCTTCAGTGGAGAAATTCATACCCCGGCTGACCCAATATCATGTTCCCTATGAGAACTGGGTAGGCGATAAAATGGCCGTCACCAACCGGGTCGATGGCGTAAAACAAATTTATTTCCAGGACCCCGACGGGTATTGGATAGAGGTGAATGATGCACGGCAATAATCCGGTGAAACCAGTGAATAGTGCATACCCAGCTTCGGTGCCCGGCTTTATCTCCCGGCCCTTATCTTTGCGCTCCTTTATAATGCGGTTATTATGAAATTCTATAACATTCTTATCCGGTACCGGTTGCATTTAGGTATTGCCCTGCTGGTAATTGGTATCGTCGTTAATACCTGGGGTCATAGTTTCTGGGCTGCTTTTCCAGCCTACCTAATCGGCATCATCCTTATTTTCGGTCATTTTTTCTTCGGGCCGCTGCGCCTTATCCAGGAATATATGGAAAGTGGGGATATGGATGGCGCGGAAAAAGTACTCCGGTCGATCCGTTATCCCAACCTCATGTATAAACCCATCCGCTCGGTGTATTATACGCTGAAGGGAAACATCGCCATGATGAAACAGGATTACGACGGGGCGGAAAAAAATATGCAAAAGGGACTCGACCTGGGTATGCCAATGAAAGAAGCAGAAGGGGCCAGCCTGCTACAGATGGGTATGCTGTCGATGCAAAAAAATGATATCAGGAAGGCAGAAGGGTTTATCCGTTCAGCAATTCGCAAGGGACTGCCCGATAAAGAGAATGAAGCCGCAGCGTACCTGCAGCTGTGCAGCATCATGATGACCAAGCGAGAATTCAGGGCGGCAAAGGAATTCTTCCGCAAAGCGAAAGGATTGAAGCCTACCACGCCCCAGATTGTAGACCAGATCAAACAGGTGGAAAAATACATCAGCCGAATTCCGGGGTAAGCCAACCTGATGGTTATAACGGTTTTAGGTGACCGCTTTTCTTATCGGAGAAAGGTAAGCTTTTGCTTTTCTCCCGGCCATTCCCCGAACGCTTCAGTGGTCTTTTTGTACCGGAACTCAAAAATTGAACCCAGCTGTTTACGTACAAACAAACCGTTGGCAATATCACCGAGAAACCAGAAGGGGTTTTTATAATGTACGATATCCGTCATTTCCACGCCGCCGTTGATCACCTTGAAATGATGCTGGTGATGCCAAAAACTGTATGGGCCAAACCGTTGCTCATCAATAAAGAACCGGTTCTCTTCCACTTGGGTGATTTCAGTCATCCAATACAGCGGAATGCCAAGCAGCGGCCGCACAGTATATTCAATAACCTGGCCTGCATACATCCTGGACTCATCTGTTTTGGAAAGGATGTTGAACCGGAGGTATTCGGGGGTAATGGTTTTTAGGTTAGATGGGTTGGAGAAAAAATCCCAAACTGCCGGCAGATCACCGGGAATTTTTTGAACTGCCTTGAAGGAGTAGACCGCCATGTAAATGTATTTGTTCCATAAACGCACAGGGCGCATAAAGGTTCAGTAGCCCCGGTAATCAGGAGGCTTGCGCATACAACTTACCCAGGGAACACTCGAGGATCCGCGTAATGGAATTTTTGAGACGGGGCAGGGTAAAAATAGTCTTCTCAATATATTCAACCACGCCCAGCTTCAGAATAGAAGAAGTGACTGCAATTTCAAGGTTGCTGGAAAAGAAGATAACAGGTGTGGAAACGCGCAGCTTCTTCAGCTCGCGGAGTACATCGTACCCGGTAAATAAGCCGTCCAGGTTATAATCGAGGATGATAAGGTCGGGTTGAAAGTCCATTTCGGCCAGAAGCGCCTCACCGGTGCTGAAAATATACACATTGTTGCTGATATTTTCCAGTTGTTTTAAAACGAGGGTCTGGTAAACCGGGTTGTCCTCCACTACGTATATTCTGGGCTGGTTCTGCTGCATGGTTTTCATCTTGTGGGATGACATAACCAACAATACTGCCAAAGAACCGAAGTGCGTAAATCAATGTATGTCAACAAAAATGGGTGTTCTTATCCTTACTTTCTTTCCCATTGCTGGAATGCCTGGCGGGAATGGGAAGCTTAAATCGAAAAGTCGGTTTTCAATTGACCAATACAGGCCTGGATGACGCTTTTTACCAGCTCAATCATTTCGCCGATAGTGTCCGTTTGGGTTTCCTGTTTGGCATTGATCTCCACGAATCTTATCTCGCTCTTTAGCGCAGTTATACCCATGGAGTCGATGGTGGATTTCAGCTTGTGGGCAACCTTACTGACCCGCTGCCAATCCTGCTCGTTGAAAGCCGCCGACAAATCGGATAATCCCGGGGGAACCGTCTCAATAAACAACAGCACCATCTTGCGGATAAACGCTTCATCACCGCCTGATACCGATCTCACCATCGAGAGATCATACAGCGGCGTGTTTTTTTCTGCCGGGATGTGCTCGATGGCCTGTTCAGCCAATACAATAGTTTCATTTCCTGCGGGCAGGTTACGGCTGATCACCCGGAAAAGATTGTCTTCTGTGAACGGCTTGGAGAGGTAATCATTCATGCCGGCCGCCAGGTAGCGCTCACTGTCACCCTTTAGCGCGTTTGCCGTTAAGGCAATAATCGGTATGGCAGCCTTCTTTTGATTGTTAAGCTGTCGTATCTCGCGGGTTGCGGTAATGCCATCCATTTCGGGCATTTGAATGTCCATCAGCACCAGGTCAAAATCCCGGTTGGCCAATTCTTCGAGCGCCTTGCGGCCATTCTCCGCTATGGTAACCTCAAACCCCCAGGCCTGCATAATATGTTTGGCCAGGAATTGATTCAGCTCCACATCTTCTGCGACCAGGATGCTTTTCCTGCCCAGCCGCAGGTAATTCCCTGTCGTTTCCGTTTTTTGCTCGGCAACCAGGGGCTCCTGTTTTTTATAAGGAACAATAAACCGGAATGTAGTTCCCGCCTGCATCTGGCTTTCCACCCAGATTTCGCCGCCCTGCATTTCTATCAGGCTTTTGCAGATAGACAATCCCAGTCCGGTGCCACCATACTTCCTGGTGGTATTTGAACTTGCCTGCTCAAAGGGTTTAAATATCGCATTCAGTTTATCTTCGGGTATACCGATGCCGGAATCCGAAATGATAAATTCTGTAGCTATCCAGTCGTCCTGTTCAAACTTGACGGCTGTAGTCAGTTCCACCTTTCCTTTCTCCGTAAATTTCAGGGCATTGCTTAAAAAGTTGTTGAGTAATTGTACCAACCGGTAGGGATCTCCCTTTACCAGCATATTATCCGGCAGCTCGTTGGTGTAAACCATCAGAATTCCTTTCTCTTCTGCCTTCAGGCGGAATGAACTGATCACGGTGGCAATCTTTTCCGTCACATTAAAAGAAATCTCCTCCAGCTTCAGTTTGCCGGCTTCTATTTTCTCGAGGTCAAGTACATCGTTGATTACGGTCAGCAGGTTATTCGCCGCATCGCGGATAATGTCCAGGAAATTTGACTGCTCTTTGTTCAGGGGTGTTTTAGCCAATAACGCCGATACGCCGAGAATGCCATTCATCGGCGTCCTGATCTCGTGACTCATATTGGCAAGGAATGACTTCCGGGAGGATATGGATGCTTCGGATGTTTTTTTTGCGGACATCAATTCCTGCTCTGCCAGGATGCGCTGGGTGATGTCCTGGGAAAACCCGATGATATAGGGGTCGACTCCGGGCTCTTCCACTTTATAATTCTGGTAGAGCAGGTAAATCTTCTTACCGGCGCGGTTGAGCACACTGAAAACCCCCTGGGAACGCCCGTTTTTATTGATGACATCCAGGTAATTTTTATTGAAAGATGACTGCTGGCTTTCTGGTATAAAAGACCTGATGTTCCTGCCCAGCATTTCTTCTTCTGTATACTGCAGGGCATGGAGGATGGCCGGGTTACACGTAAGCATATTCCCTTCGAGGTCGTGCGTGCAGATCAGCGCCTGGCTGTAATTGAACAGGTCGCGGTATCGTTTCTCGCTTTTGGTCACCTGTTGTTCCCATAGCTTTCTTTCCATGACGGGTATGCTGTAACAGATAACGTGCTGTACCTGCCCGCGCAGGTCGGATACCGGGTACATCCGGCGCTGGTGAATCTCCGCGGTGCCACCGGGCCGGGTAATGGTCTCCTCCCACTGAAGTTCCTTTCCCATGTTTACCACCTGGTCAATATAGGCGGCACGGCGACGGGCAGCAACCTGATCCCAGCCCGTGATGTCACAGCAGGATGCTTCCGTTCTGCCGATCATTTTATTGCGTACGGATAAGTCCGGCATCGCAGCGGAGTTGATAAAAACAAATTCGCCGCTGGTATTGAAAGCGACTATCTCTGCCGGAAGTGTATTCAGTATTTCGTGGCGGATATCGCTGTTGATGCCGCTGATGGCCTGGTTGGGCTGCATAAAATTGGTTTATGGGGTTCCGGAATTAGTCAACTACTAGTTCTTTACTCTGGATCATCCGGTAGATGGTGGACTTGCCGATGTCGAGCAGCTTTGCAACCAGTAACACATCCCCTTTATTATTGTCCAGGTAATGCTGAATAATAAAATTGGTGTACTCTCTCAGGGTTTTCCCACCGGAGATGAGGTCAGTGACTTTCGCCGCCGTGTTCAACGTAATATGCTCGGGAAGGATTACCGGGTCGTCACACATCACGACGGAGAGGTCAATGACCGATTTCAATTCCCTTACATTGCCGGGGAAGCGGTATCCCATGAGCTTTTGCTGTGCTTCCTGGGAAAGCGATTTTTTTTCAATCTTGTTGTCTGTACAGAACGCCTCTATAAAATTTTTCGCCAGCAACAGGATGTCTCCGTTTCTTTCCCGGAGCGGAGGCAAATGGATCGGCAGTCCATACAGCCGGTAGTACAAATCCTCCCGGAAACTTTTGTTCTGTACGGCCTCCAGCAGGTTTTTATGGGTTGCCGTAATAATCCTGGCATTGATGGGTATTACCTGGTTGTCGCCAATCCGGGTAATTTCTTTTTCCTGCAGCACGCGCAGTAGTTTTGTCTGGAGGTTGATATCCATTTCTCCGATTTCATCCAGGAAAAGCGTTCCCCCGTCTGCTTCTTCGAATTTGCCGATACGGCGGGTGACTGCACCTGTAAAAGCGCCTTTCTCATGACCGAATAATTCACTTTCTATGAGATCTTTGGGAATCGCTGCTACGTTTACTGCAACGAAGGGCTTTTTCTGCCGGTCTGAATTATAATGAATGGCTTTGGCCACCATTTCCTTTCCTGACCCTGTTTCACCGTATATGGATACAATGATATTGTTGGTAACTGCTTTTTCTATCATGCCGAACACCTTCTGCATGGCGTCGCTGTTCCCGATCATGGTCTTGGAAAAATCATACTTTTTCCCAACTTCTTTACGCAGCTGTTCCACCTCCTGTTTTAGCCCGTTGAGTTCCTGGAGGTGGAGGATGGTATTCCAAAGCCTGTCCTTGGTATCGTCATCTTTGACGATGTAATCGAAAGCGCCGTTTTTTAGGAGGTTGATAGCTGTTGCCACATCCTCCTGGCCGGAGATGATGACCACCTGGGTATTACTGTTGTAAGCCTTTATTTTTTTGAGGGCTTCGCCGCCGTCGCAGTCGGGCAGTGAATAATCGAGCGTAACCACCTGCGGATTTTCGTGCAGGGCCGCGAAAAATGCTGCCGATGTTTCAAATCTTCTGACTTCATAGTCAGGGTTAAAAGAGAGATAATGCTGCAGCATGGATCCATACCAGACGTCATCTTCGAGGATGAAGATCCTGAACGCAGTGCGGTTTTTCATAAAGTTGGATTTTCTGACCCTATAACGCAGGTTTTAAAAAATTATTCCCAAATGAGGAAAGCTTCCCTTTTTTATTTTGCCACAGACCTGGTGCTGTAATCATCTCATTGCCAGCAACTACATAATTCCACTTACCGGAGACAAGCCGGCCGGCCCGGGTAAATACTATCTTTGGCACATGCAGCCAGTCACTTTTTCCGCCACAGAAAATTTTTCCCGACAGTTCGAGAAACTTAACCCGGAACAACGGGCAGCTGTAGCCGCAATTGAAGGCCCGGTGATGGTTAATGCGGGCCCGGGTACGGGAAAGACACAGATTTTGGCCTTACGCATCGCTAACATTCTGCTGCAGACTGATACGCATCCCGGCAATATCCTTTGCCTGACCTATACAGACAATGGCGCCATCGAAATGCGTAACCGCCTGCTGAAAATTATCGGACCGCCGGCCTACTCGGTTAAAATACATACGTTCCATTCGTTTTGTAATGAAGTGATCCAGGACAACCTGTCCTTCTTTGGCAAGCAGAGCCTCGCGCCAATCGGGGACCTTGAAGAAATAGGCCTGTATCACGAACTCATCGATAATATCAGTACGGAAAGTCCGCTCCGCCGGTACCGCGGCGATATCTATTACGATATGGGCCGGCTGAAACACCTGTTCAGCCTGATGAAGAAGGAGGCCTGGACGCCGGATCATTTCCTGGAAAGAATTGACAGCTACTTAAGGGAACTGCCAGTGAAGGAAGGATTTTTTTACAAGCGGAAGTATAAGGAGTTCAAAGCCGGTGATCCGAAAACCGAAGCAATAAGAAAGGAAACCGAGCAAATGGAACTGCTCCGTGCCGCCGTCAGCCAGTACCCGGTATACAATAATATGATGGGCGGACTTTCCCGGTACAACTTTGATGACATGATTCTCTGGGTACTGGAAGCCTTCGAAAAAAACAGGAACCTGCTGCTGGATTACCAGGAAAAATTCCTGTATATCCTGGTAGACGAGTTCCAGGATACCAGCCGGTCGCAAAACCTGCTGCTCAATTACCTGACCGCTTACTGGGAGCTGCCCAATCTTTTCGTGGTGGGTGATGCTGACCAGAGTATCTTTTCTTTCCAGGATGCCAGCGTGGAAAATATGCTTGAACTTCGCAAGAAATACGGGGAGCAGCTTACCCTGGTCAGCCTGGTCAATAACTACCGGTCTACAAAAAACATCCTTACCACGGCGCATGGTTTAATCAGCCGCAATACCGTAAGAACGGTTTCGGCGGTGGACGACCAGCCCCTGGAAGCAGCCAACCCGCTGCTCCGGGAACTATCCGTCGCCCCCGTCATTGCGATGTATGCAAACAGCGGGCAGGAAGCCATAGATGTGGCGATACAGATCGGGCAACTGGTTGGCCAGGGAATCAGCGGGAAAGAGATTGCCGTTATCTATCGCAACCACAACCAGGTGGCTGAGCTGCAGGCGATGCTGGAAGAAAAGCACATCCCGGTAAATACGCGGCGGCGTATGGATATCCTGCAACTGCCATTCATTGAGAATATCATCCGGATCCTGGCCTGGATCAGTGCCGAAACTACTGCGCCATACAGCGGCGACGAATTGCTGTTCAAAATGCTGCATTCGGGTTTTTTCCGGATTCCACCTATTGCCGTGGCGCGGTTAGTCATTGCCGTTAATGCCAGGAAAAATTCGCCAAAAGAAAATGCGTATTCGGTTCGCCGGATGATGGAAGAGGCCACGGTGCCGGTTCCCGACCTGTTCAACCCGCCTACCGGCCAGTCCGTAAAAGAAATCAGCCGCGTGCTGGAAGAACTGATCAGTGTATCCGGCGACAGCACGCTGCAGCAGCTGCTGGA
>JBBROE010000116.1:0-13837 GCA_038229695.1 Chitinophagales bacterium
AAGGACCCGAATAAGGTTGCCTTGATGAAACACGACAATCCGACAGTAAGCTCCAACCCATTTAGCGGTATCAAGGCATTGCCCAACTGGCGAATTTCTTACAATGGCCTTACCCGTATCCCGGGGATGGAAAAAATCTTCAGCAATTTTACGGTAAGTCATGCCTATAACAGCACACTCAGCATGAACAGTTTTAATTCAGCGCTGCTGTACCAGGATCCCCTCAGCCGCAACTATCCCGGCTTTATTGACACCACCGGCGGCGGAAACAGTTTTGTGCCCTATTTTCTGGTGCCTAATATCACGATCTCAGAAGCGTTTGCACCTTTCATCGACCTGGATATGCAATTTACCAACCAGATGGGTGCGCGGTTTGAATATAAAAAATCCAGGCAGCTGAGCCTGAGCCTGGTCGACTTCCAGCTCAGCGAATCGCGTTCCACTGAATTTGTGTTTGGCGGACGATGGAGGAAACGCGGGTTCAATCTCCCGTTCAAAGTTCCATTCACCAAAAAGGATACGAAACGGCTGGACAACGACATCACGTTTACACTTGATTTAGGCATCCGGGATGATATCACATCGAACAGCCGGCTTGACCAGGTGACCACGCTGCCCACTGCCGGCCAAAAGGTAATCACAATATCACCGAGTATTGACTATGTACTCAATAACCGCGTCAAGATCATCCTGTATTTTGACCAGCGGAGAACCGAGCCGAAAATTTCCACATCTGCTCCCATTACCAATACCCGCGGCGGTGTCAAGATCAATATTTCCCTGGCGCAATAACAATTGCTATCCCACCAGCTTAGTAAACAGGGTTGGCCTCCACTCCGCGTAAACCGACATTCGGAAGCCAGCTTTTGTAAAAGATTGGATAACTTGGCAGTGTACCAAACCAACAGCCATGTCTTTTTATTTGCGCGTACTGGGCGGCTTTTTTGTCTTCGCCCTCAGTGCCTGCTCTCCCGGGGTCACTTACGATACCATCATCAGGAATGGGATGATCTACGACGGGAACGGCGGGGCGCCCTATCGTGCCGACATCGGTATCAATGCCGACACTATTGCTGCCATCGGTGATTTGAAAGCGGCGAAAGGGAAAGCAGAAACGGATGCTAAAGGGATGGCCGTAGCGCCCGGGTTTGTGAATATGCTCAGTTGGGGTGCCGTGCCCCTGATCGCAGATGGCCGTTCGCAGAGTGACATCCGGCAGGGGGTGACCCTCGAGGTTTTTGGCGAAGGTGAAAGCATGGGTCCGCTGAACGGGGCCATGAAAATGAAAGCGGAAAAAGGGCAGGGCGATATCAAATACCCGGTAAGCTGGACCACCCTCGGCGGCTATCTCGGCTTCCTTGAAAAAAAAGGAGTCAGTTGCAATGTGGCATCGTATGTGGGAGCGACGACCATCCGCGAATATGTAATCGGCGAAGCCGATAAAGCTCCAACACCGGCTCAACTGGACAGCATGCGTTTGCTGGTAGACCAGGCGATGGAAGAAGGTGCGCTCGGCGTCGGGTCGTCCCTGATTTACCCGCCTGCTTTTTTTGCCCGGACCGATGAGCTGACGGCCTTGTGTACTGAAGCAGCGAAATATGGCGGCGGGTATATTTCTCACATGCGGAGTGAAGGCAGCAAATTATATGAAGCCGTTGAGGAACTGATCACCATCGCCCGCGAGGCAAAATGCGACGCAGAAATTTACCACCTGAAAGCCGCGGGCAAGGACAACTGGTTTAAAATGGACAGCGTGATTCGCCGGATCAACAGGGTAAGAGCTGAAGGGATTCATGTGGGCGCCAACATGTATACGTACCTCGCCGGCGGAACCGGGCTTACCGCATCCTTCCCACCCTCGCTGCAGGACGGTGGCTTCGGAAAACTCAGGGAGCGTTTACAGGATCCCGTTATCCGGAAACAAATGGTATTTGAAATGGACCATCGCTCGGAAAAATGGGAAAATCTTTATTACGCCGCAGGATCGCCGGACAACGTGTTGCTGGTAGGGTTTGTACAGGACAGCCTGAAGAAATATACCGGTAAAACCCTCAGCGCAATTGCCCGGCTGATGAAACGCAGCCCGGAAGAAGCAGCCATGGATCTAATTGTTGCCGACAGCAGCCACATCTCCACCATATATTTCCTGATGGAGGAAGAAAACCTCAAGAAACAAATCCGGCAACCCTGGGTCAGTTTCGGATCGGATGAAGGCGCTTACAGCAATGAAGGCGCAACGCTCAAATCAAATGCGCACCCGCGCGCTTACGGAAATTTTGCCCGCGTGCTGGGTACCTATACCCGCGAGGATAAACTGATGACGGTAGGAGAGGCGGTCCGGCGGTTGAGTAAACTTTCGGTTGCCAAATTACACCTGAAAAAAAGAGGTGAGCTGGCGCCGGGCTATTTTGCCGATGTGGTTATTTTTGACCCTGCTGCGATAACCGATCACGCCACCTATGAAAAGCCGCACCAGTATGCGACCGGGGTGTCGGCAGTATGGGTCAATGGCACCCAGGTGCTGAAAGAAGGAAATCATACCGGTGCCTTTCCCGGCCATTTTCTGAAAGGACCCGGGTATAAAAAAGGGAATTGATAAATTTAACGTGTAATATGAATATAATGATCCGGAAAGCCGCCAGGGAAGACTGCCCGCGCCTGCTTGAACTTATCCGCGAACTGGCCGTGTACGAAAAAGCACCACAGGAAGTAACCGTTACGCCTGGCCATTTCGAGGAAAGTGGTTTCGGATCCAACCCCGTGTGGTGGGCACTGGTCGTGGAGTGCGATGGAAACGTAGAGGGATTTGCGTTGTATTATATCCGTTATTCCACCTGGAAGGGACAGCGGCTGTATTTAGAAGACATCATTGTTACGGAAAAGATGCGGGGTAAAGGACTGGGAACTTTGTTATTTGACGCCCTGCAGGCTGAAGCACGCGAAAAAAACCTGAATGGTATGGTTTGGCAGGTGCTGGAATGGAATGAACCTGCCATCAGCTTCTATAAAAAATACAATGCCGTGCTGGACGGCGAATGGATCAACTGCAGCATTGACCTTAGCCGTACGCCTAACTGATACCCGCCGTCTTTACCGACTTATCAATTTTCTGCACCAGGCCCTGCAGCACTTTGCCCGGTCCTACTTCTGTGAAGGAGGAAGCGCCATCCCGGATCATCGCCTGTACACTTTGTGTCCACCGGACAGGCCCGGTCAGCTGGTCGATCAGGTTTTGCTTTATTTCTTCGCGGTCGTACACCGCCCGCGCCACTACGTTCTGGTATACATGGGCGGTCGGCTGGTGGAAAGTCGTTTTTTCGATTGCTGCTTTCAGTTCATTCCTGGCCGGCTCCATCAGCGGGGAATGAAAGGCGCCCCCAACGGGTAGCACCAGGGCGCGTTTTGCACCAGCGGCTTTCATGCGCTCACAGGCAAGGTTTATACCGTTGATGCTGCCGCTGATTACCAGTTGACCGGGACAATTGTAATTGGCGGGAACCACTACCTCCCCCGTCTCTTCCTGCACCTGCTGACATACTTCCTCCACCTTTTCATCGCTCAGCGCCAGTACCGCTGCCATTCCTGATGGCCTTGCTTCGCATGCTTTCTGCATCGCCTGCGCCCTGATGCTGACAAGTTGAAGCCCGTCTTCAAAACTCAGCGTGCCGTTTGCTACCAGCGCTGAAAATTCACCGAGTGAATGCCCGGCAACCATGTCCGGGCGGGCGTTATCGATACTTTTATAGGCGATGACAGCATGCAGGAACACGGCGGGCTGCGTAACACTGGTCTGCCGGAGATCTTCTTCCGAGCCGTTGAACATGATATCCGAAATCCGAAACTTCAGCACCTCGTTTGCCTGTTCAAATAATTTTTTGGCGAAAGCATTGTTTTCATAGTGATCCTTCCCCATACCGGCAAACTGCGACCCCTGGCCCGGAAATACATAAGCATGTTTCATCGTCTTGGATTGAAGCTTCAAATATAAAAAAGGTTTATTTGGAAGTCAGGATAACTTTCAAATAAACCCGGCATTAAAGAAAACACTTAATGCAGTTTGGAACCAATCAACCGGATGAACTCACTGCGGGTTTCGTTTTTATGGAACTCTCCCCAAAAGGCCGAGGTGGTGGTAACGGAATTTTGCTTCTGCACGCCCCGCATCATCATGCACAAATGAGAGGCCTCTATCACAACAGCCACCCCCAGCGGGTTGAGTGTCTCCTTGATCACCTCCATAATCTGGTGCGTGAGCCGTTCCTGCACCTGCAACCGCCGCGAATAAATGTCAATCACCCGGGCGAGCTTACTTAGCCCTGTAATAAAACCGTTCGGGATATAGGCCACATGTGCTTTGCCGTAAAACGGAAGCATATGGTGTTCACACATACTGAATAGTTCGATGTCCTTCACGATGATCATTTCACTCACATCTTCATGAAATTTTGCCGATTCCAGGATGGCTCTTGCATCCTGCTGGTAGCCCTGGGTCATGAACAGCATGGCTTTGGCCAGCCGTTCCGGCGTTTTTTTCAGTCCCTCGCGTTCCGGATCCTCTCCTATCAGCGACAGTGCTTTGCTATAGCAGTCCATAAGTTGCGCGGTTGCCGTTTCATCAAAATGTTCGGTTTTGGAATATAACATCTCGGGGAATTTACTGGTATAATTTATATTTGAGCTAGCTTATGCGGGAAACTCTACAAAATTTCTTTCGGTTTCATACAACCGGATCTGGAGATCGAGACCGGCCGCAATTTCAGGGCGCAACAGCCCAAATATCACGATGGCAATGTTCTCCGCGGTGGGATTCAGATTTTTGAAATCCGTCGTATCAAGATTAAGGTTCTTGTGATCAAACCTTAACAGCACTTTATCCTTTACAATATCACTAAGCGCTTTGAGATCAATGACGAACCCCGAATGCGGATCGGGCTCACCGGTCACTTTCACGACCAGCTCATAATTGTGGCCGTGGTAATTGGGCAGGTTGCACTTTCCAAAAACTGCTTCATTCTTCCGGGCATCCCAGTCCGGGTTATTGAGCCGGTGTGCCGCGTTAAAATGCTCCTTCCTGTAAACGGAAACCCTGTTGTTCATATCGTAAAATTTAAGGCCTGGTGGCAATATTAACCGTTGATGAGGTGCCCTGGTTAATCATTACAACAACAGGGCGCAAATGTTTATGTCCTCGTCGCCCGGCCGGGATTTTTTTGGATGCTGAAGGGTCAGTCTCCATAATATTCCACGAAAATCCTTGGCGTTTCATACAGCTTTATACAATGGAGCGCGATGCCGGCGGGTATATGGGGCGCCAGCTGCAGCCAGATAGCGACCGCAAGGTTCTCCGTTGAACACAACTGGCCTTCGAGAAAGGGAACGTCCAGGTTGAGGTTCCGGTGGTCGAGCCGGTCAAGGACCTGCGCTTTAATGATGGTGCTTAATTTTTTCGCATCACACAAAAAACCTGTCTCCGGATTCACCTGCCCTTTTATGGTAACGTACAGTTCATAGTTATGCCCGTGCCAGTTCTCGTTCGCACATTTACCAAACACCTGCTCATTTTCTTCCCTGGACCAGGAAGGGTTGTACAACTTATGCGCCGCATTAAAATGTTCTACCCTGGTGAGGTACAGCATACCCGATAAAAATTTTGGCAAAGTTATCATATTGCCTTCATTAGCCTTGCATTTCCCGAACTTCGCCAGTTAAATAAGAAGCCATGAAAGTTTTGCTGGTGGCCGCTACGGAAATGGAGATTCAGCCTTTTTCGGGGAACCGTACTGCCGCCGGGGATACGGCGCCCGGTCTGCTGATTACCGGGGTCGGACTAACAGCCGCCACCTATCAGCTTACCCGCCGGTTGCAACAGGGCGGGTACGATCTGGTTGTACAGGCCGGGCTGGCCGGTTCATTCGATCATAACCTTTCGCCGGGCACGGTTGTTACCATAGGCAAAGACGCCATAGCCGACCAGGTGGTGGCCGAAAACGGCGTTGTGAAAGACCTGTTTGATCTGGGGCTTACCGGTGATAACTCGCGGCCTTACCAACAGCGTTGGCTGGTCAATCCGGCGCTGGAATTACTGCAGCGAACCGGGCTCCCGGTGGTTACCGGTATTTCCGTCAACGAGATCACTACCGACCCCGTCCGGATCGGCCGGTATGTTCATCATATGTCGGCGGCCACCGAGTCGATGGAAGGCGCGGCGCTGCATTACTGCTGTCTAATGGAAAATATTCCTTTCCTGCAGCTCCGGGCGGTGTCGAACTTTGTTGGCGAAAGAGAGAAGGTAAATTGGAAATTAAGAGAATCGATTGACAATTTAAACGCTGAATTGAAAAAAATCATCGCAGCATTATGAACATTTCACTGGGTTTCTCGCCCTGCCCTAACGACACTTTTATTTTCGATGCGCTTGTCAATCATAAAATTGATACGGTGGGTCTTGAATTTGACGTTCACCTGGAAGACGTGCAAACCCTTAACCGCCGGGCGATGGAACAGGATCTCGACGTCAGTAAAATCAGTTATGGCGTGTTGCCGCTTGTACACCGCGATTACCTGGTACTGGAATCCGGGGGCGCCCTGGGCAAAGGTGTAGGCCCTCTCCTCATCGCAAAAACCCCGCTCCCCGATGGTGCCGGCCTGGCTGAGAAAACCATCGCCATACCTGGAGAAAATACGACGGCGCACCTGTTGTTTTCGCTGGCTTATCCCCAAGCAACGCATAAAAAATTCCTGGTATTCTCCGGCATAGAAGAAGCCGTGCTGAACGGGGAGGCCGACCTCGGAGTCATCATCCACGAAAACCGCTTTACCTACCAGCAGCGGGGGCTGGTTAAGATTACCGACCTCGGAGAATTCTGGGAAAAGGAGACCGGCAACCCCATCCCGCTGGGTGGCATCATCGCAAAACGCAGCATACCGCGCGATGTGCTGCAGTTGCTGGATACTCTTATCCGGGAAAGTGTTAACTACGCTTTTGCGCATTATCCGCAACTCTCAGCGTATGTGAAAGCACATGCGCAGGAAATGGAGGAACAGGTAATGAAGCAGCACGTGGATTTGTATGTGAATGATTACTCCCGCGCACTGGGAAATAACGGCCGGGCCGCAGTGAAAAAATTATTATCGGTCTACGACAAACTGCACGGCGGACGTGCAACTCACTCCACGGTGTTATTTTTGGAAGAAGAAGCTGGGACCATCATTTCTTAAGCGCCCGGCTGTAAACTTCAAGGCAGCGCTGCCGGGCAAAATCATGATCGACGATTGGCGCAGGATAATCTTCGCTTTCAAATTCTGGCACCCACTTCCGGGTATAAGCGAGGTCAGCATCAAAATTTTTTGTTTGCCGGTCCGGGCTGAAAATGCGAAAGTAGGGGGCCGCATCACACCCGCTTCCTGCCGCCCATTGCCAGCCACCGTTATTGGCAGCGAGATCAAAATCAAGCAATTTTTCGGCAAAATAGGCCTCGCCCCAGCGCCAGTCGATCAACAAATGCTTGGCGAGGAAAGAGGCGGTAATCATGCGGACCCTGTTGTGCATGAAGCCGGTATTGTTTAGCTGCCGCATGCCGGCATCAACGATGGGATAACCCGTTGTGCCGTTACACCAGCGTTCGAATTCAGCTTCATTATTTCTCCATTCAATATTTTCATAGTCGGGTTTAAATGCGCTCCCCCGGCCGACCTGAGGGAAATGCCAGAGGATGGCCTGGTAAAATTCCCGCCATATCAATTCATTGAAATACGTCTCATTCAATTCTTTGGCTTTTGCCGCCAGCTTCCTGGTACTTATCGTGCCAAACCGGAGATGAATACCGAGCCGGGAAGTGCCCTCGATAGCAGGATAATTGCGCTGCAGGGAATAATTTTTAATGAGATCAGAATAAATGGTGGACGAGGGAAAGCGTTCACCGGACGCCTGGAAGCCCATCTGCTCCAGGGTGGGTATTGCCGGGGGGGTATGCTGGTAAAGATTTGAAAAATGCCTGCTCACCGGGTAGGACTGAAAAGAAGTGTCGGTCAATAAAGATTTCCATTTCCTGCTGTAGGGGGTGAAAACTGTATAGGGCGTTCCGTCGTCCTTCAATACTTCTGCCGGGCCAAAAATGACCTGGTCCTTGAACAGCCTGAGCTCCGCGCCGTTCTCTTGCAACAGGGTATGGATGGCCTTGTCACGCTCCCTGGCATAGGGCTCGTAATCCCGGTTGGCAAAAACACTTTTAATCGTATATTTCTTCAGCAGATTTTTGAATGCCTGTTCCGGTGTGCTGTAAAAAACTTCGAAGCCGCCGCCTTCAGCTGTCAATGCTTCCTGCATTTCCCGGATGGCCAAATAAATGAATTCTACTCTACGGTCCCCTTTGTTGCCAAGTTTATCCAGGATGCTGGTATCGAAAATAAATACCGGAAGCACGGGAAGCCCGTCTTGTAACGCCTGGCTGAATGCCGCGTTATCAGTAAGCCGCAAATCCCGGCGAAACCAGCAGATATTTATCATAGACGTTTTCGGAATGTAACAACCGGCAGGATGTAAAGTTGAGCAGGCCACTGTAAATAAGGAACAGGCGTAAACTTGCAGCATCGTCAACATACAAAAATAGTATGGCCTCCGGCAGAAAAAAACCTGCCGCAGGGGCAGGTTACATTCGATGGCCAGCAGGGCTGTTTAGTTCGCTCCTGCCTCGAGCAGTTTGTTTTTTACTGCATACATCACGAGGCCGGCCATACTCTTAGCGCCGGTCTTTGTTTTCAGTTTATCGCGGATGGCTTCAACGGTACGCGGGCTGATGTCGACGATGTCAGCTATTTCCTTCGTTGTTTTTTCTTCACACATCAGCTTCAGAATACGAAGTTCCTTATCGTTCAGCTGGATATCGTCCTGAACCGGTTCTGCTTTTTTTGTACGAAGACCGGAAAGAAGCGCCTTGTTGGTGAGATCATTAAAGAAAAACTCCTGCTCATGACAGGTTTTGATGGCCTGGTAAATGGTTTCGCTGTCTGAATTTTTGGTCAGGTAGCTGTTGGCACCCACCTCCATGAGTTTTGAAATCATGGAATGGTCGTTATGCATGGATAGTATAATTACTTTGATGTCCGGGTAAAGCCGCCGGATTTCGGGAAGTGTGGTGATTCCGTCCATCAGTGGCATTTGAATATCCAATAATACCACGTCCGGTTCAACGTGTTTGAGGAGGTTCAGCAGTTGCATGCCATTGTCTGCCTCCGCAATCATCTCAATATCTTTACGAACCGACAATGCGGTTTTTACGCCGGCGCGGAACAGCGCGTGATCATCTGCAATGGCGACTTTTATGGGCAGGGAAGGGTCAAACTGTTTCATAGGGTCTCATTTTCTGGCGGTACGATGTATCGGATTTTAAATGCCTGACTGTAAAAAAAATAAATATTTGTCATATTTACCATAGTAGAAGTACGAATTTATGACATTTCGGAATATACTAATTACCTGTCACCGAAAGTAATTACCCTGCAATTTGACGTAAAATAACCAACGGTGGATCGTGATTTTACGAACTATTGTGTAAATACCACATAATTAAAATCGGGCAGATATGCGCTTGTCCACATACTTGTCCACATTTATCTTCGTGTGAGTTGATTGACGGAGACTAAGCAAACTCACAAACCATCCAATATCCTTAAAGAACCGTCCCGTAACGATTTCCAATATCCCTTGAATCCCGCCGAAATCCAGTGTCAATCAACTTTTTCTTTCATTTCCGTCCCTTTGAACTGACGCCCTATCCTTCCCGGCCCGATAGCTGGCGACAGCATACCGGTCGTCCGGCCCTGGACGGTGGAGCAGGTGCCCCGTCTTGAGTGTTGCTTTTGACACCGTAACGGTCATCATCGAACCTAGTAAGCCTTATCCTTTTACCTAAAACTACGACCCGTCATAAAAAAGGGTAAACGCAGAACGCTTACCCGAATCTTGTCCCTGGTTCCTTTGAAAAAAAGGAAACCTGGTTCATTAGTTTACCTATCGTCGAAACGCGGATAAGGTATAATGGCCCGGTCATCCGGTGTGAAAATAGCGTTTGGAGACATCTCGTGGGTGAGAAAAACAACGCCAAAAACCTGTTTTTTTCTGTTCATTAGCTTGTTATGGGCCAAGTCAGACTATAGCGGATCCTCCTCCTTTCTAGCACCAAGCCAGTCACCCTGGACAGGCAGGCGCAGTATCATCGCGCAGCAGCCACCCAGTTCCTGGCTCCGGCAGCTATATTAATTCATGCGTTTCTTTAAAGTAGATACCTGGTCCTGCAGGTTGGTCACGAGGTTGGCGAGCTGGTTCATATCCCACCGGTTTTGCTGGGTGGCTTTGGTGATGACCATCTGGGCCTGCCACAATTCCAGTACATCTTCTGCTTCTACGTGGTAGGGTTGGTAAGAAGGGTTGTCACTGACCAGTGTCAGCTTGCTTTTTGAACGACCGCTTTTTACGATACGCTTGTACACGATTCCTTCCTGGCGGGATATGACGATATACGTATTGCTGCTCTTAACGTGATCGAGGCTTTCCACTTTTTCACCTACTATCACCGATCCACTCGGGGTGGGCAGCATCGAATCCCCCACAATTTCAAAGGCACGGTACGTGCCGGGAGCGAGCATAGGAAGGGTAAATGTATTCAGTTCATCGACAAATTCCGGATCCGCATAGCCAGCCAGGTAACCGGCAGCGGCTTTAACGGGTACAAACTGGATATCCGTCGTGCCGGAAGCCAGCTTGCTGGCCCTTCTCCTTGCCAGGAAGTTATTTTTGGTATCGCCCAGATCCTTCAGCAAGAGCTCATCAAGCGATAGCTTAAAAATACTGCCCAGGCTTTCAAGCACCTCGATCCTGGGTTCCGCTCTTTCCTCCTCATAAGCGCCAAGCAGTGACCGTTTGATCTTTAATTTACTCGCAAATTCTTCCTGGGTCCATCCGCGCAGCCGACGGAGATATCGGAGATTTTTTCCGGCAAATGTCATAACTAATGAATTTAGTGCTAAAATACTAATTTTTTTGACAAAGAAAAATTATTATTCCGCCTGCCTGCGCGGTTGCACATGCAGGTGCAGGTTATGATGTGGATGGTAATCTAATAAGAATGATTTTCATGGCAGATTCATTCTTCATAGCTTTGAAATATGGCTAAAGCAGGAAGGAAAAAAGATACACCCATCATACTCATCACCAATGACGACGGGGTAACAGCGCCGGGTATACGCAACCTGGCCGAGGCGGTAAAGGATTTGGGTAAAATTGTTGTAGTGGCGCCTGATAAACCGCAAAGCGGGATGGGGCATGCCATTACGATTGGGCACCCGCTCCGCCTGCACGAGGTAGCATTCATGGACGGCGTGGAAGCTTATGGCTGCAGCGGCACGCCGGTCGACTGTGTAAAGCTGGCGGTCGATAAGGTATTGCACCGCAAGCCTGATATTTGCCTGAGCGGCATCAACCATGGAGCCAATCATTCGATAAATGTTATTTACAGCGGGACGATGAGTGCTGCGGTGGAAGCCGCTATCGAAAGCATCCCATCCATCGGTTTCTCCTTACTGGATTACAGCATTGAGGCCGACTTCACGGCAGCCCGGAAATATGTCAGGATACTTACCGAGAAAATGCTGGCCCTCCCCGCAGAAAAACACCTCATCCTGAATGTAAACATTCCTGCGGTTGACAAAGACCTTATCCGAGGCATAAAACTTTGCCGCCAGGCTTACGCGAAATACGACGAGGATTTTATCGAACGGACTGACCCCACCAACCGCAAATATTATTGGCTGACCGGTGAATTTAAAAACATGGATAAAGGCCGGGATACGGATGTCTGGGCGCTTGAAAATAATTACGTGAGCGTGGTACCCGTACAATTTGATCTCACCAATTACGTTTTAAAAACAAAATTGGAAAAAAAGTGGAAGCTCAAATAATGTTTTCAAGAGACAATATAAGTTTAGGGATCATTCTAGGTATGCTGGGACCCCTCCTCGGTATCGTCGTTTACTATTTTGTCGCGTTTTATTCCCACCAGGTGGGCTTTATGGAATTCCTGGGTTACCTGAAACAGTATAAAACCCTGCTTACAGGAGTAAGCAGTATCTCATTGGTGGCAAACGCCCTACTTTTCACCATTTACGTTAATGCCAGGAAAGATCAGACCCTTAAAGGCATCTTTCTCGCCACACTCATTTATGGAATCGGCGTGCTGCTGATCAAAGTGTTGGCCTAAGCTTCCCTACTGGTTATGCCTATCCCGGGTTGCCTGCTCCTTCGCTTTTTTCTGCTTCTTCTTTTTCACGCTGTTATCTACTATTGCTCCCGTACCTGCCCCTACACCTGCACCTATCAGGGTGCCGATTACGGCCCCTTCGCCCCGGTTCTTGTAATTGATGATGGCGCCTGTCGCTGCGCCTGTCGCCGCTCCCACTACAGCTCCCTTCGCTGTATGGCTCCAGCCTTTCTTTTTCTCCGGGGCTGCCACTTCACCGGGCTGGTTACTGGCGTTCGTCATCGAGTTCCTTTCCACAACATGGGTAACAACTTTCTCATTTTTCGGCTCTACCGCTTTCATGGAATCAACAATATGCTGGTTGGATACGACCATATTGAGTGAATCTATGGTCTTTTGCCTGGCGGCCTGCGCGGCAGCCACATCGGCGCCACTGTCACAGGCAGCAAATGCACTACTGACTAAAAGTAAAGACCAGAACTGTTTCATACCGGTAAGTTTTCATGTGAGTAATAGGAAGCTATGTATAGCAAAACCATGCCACGCGGAACGTATCTTAGCAGCAGTTTGTTAAACACCAACCTGCGGCAGCAAAAGCGGGCCGCGCAAGGATCGCCGCTCGTAACTTGCTAAAATTTATGTATATTCTTGAAACAAAAAGGCTTAGCATATCGCTCCTCGAATTATGCGACGCGCCGTTTATCCTGGAGCTCGTCAACAGTCCCGGCTGGCTGGCCTATATTGGTGACAGGCATATCCGCAGCACAGCCGATGCCGAACATTATATTTCAAACGGCCCCGGTGCCAGTTACCGTTGCCATGGATTTGGACTCTATCGTATCGGCCTGCGCGGAAGCAGCGCCGGTATTGGCATTTGCGGCCTGGTTAAACGCGATCACCTGCCCTGCCCGGACCTTGGCTACGCACTGCTTCCGGAATATACCGGCCAGAGATATGCGCAGGAAGCGGCGGCTGCGATACTTGGCCATGAAATTCCGGTACATAACCTGGCTACCATACTCGCGGTGACAAGACCGGATAATGAACCGTCTGTACGCCTGCTGCACAACCTCGGCTTTGCAACAGGCGAAATAACCACGGTCACAGGGAGTACCCATGAATGGCGGCTATTCCGGCTGGATGCAAAAAAATATATGACCGCCATTTCCGATTGAACAGTGATCCCCTTGCGCTATCTTTAGACCACCATCTCCCTGTTTATGAAACCTACCTGCATTTTCACCTTTATTCTGCTGCTTTGTGGTATAACGGCGCTCGCGCAGCCGGCTCCCATCCGGTACCGGAAGGTTACGGCTATGATACCCATGCGCGACGGTATAAAGTTGTTTACCACGATCCTGCAACCGGTCAACGCAGCCGGGCCCTTACCGATACTCCTGCAGCGCACACCCTACGGCGCCGCATTGAACACCGGGCAGGATTCCACCTTTAGCCTGGAAGGATGGACGCAAATGCGGCCGATGACCCGGGAAGGGTATATTTTCGTGTTGCAGGATATCCGCGGCAAGTACCAGAGTGAGGGGAGCATGCAAATCCACCAGCCCCTCATTCACCAGCTGGAT
>JBBROE010000117.1:0-13603 GCA_038229695.1 Chitinophagales bacterium
TATTACGGAGGGTGGTGGTACCCAGCCCGATAAGCTGGCCGGCTTTGAATTGTTTGTCGAGGTCGGCTTCGGTAAAGCCATAGAACCCGAGTTCAATATTAGCGCCCCTGTCTTTGCGCGTACGGATGGGGTTGGTGGTAGCCATCAGGTGTCCTTTGTTCCGGTAACCGAGGATCATCCGGTAGGCCCGGATTTCCTGCATCCATTCAGTGCCGGACGTCTCCGCAGACGGCGCAGCGCCGGCGGCAGGAGCCCCGTTCGTCCCGTTTTTTAGCCCGGTGCCGATGGCAAAATCAAAACCCTCAAAAAATTTCTTGAGTTCGGGATCCACGCTTGCCGGATCTTTGCTGTAATCCTGGTAAAGTCCCTCAATAAACTGTGGATGTGCACTGGTGATAAAAGAGAAATCCTTCATGCCGGATAAACATTTTTTATGGGTCACAAATATCGGATAAATTAGCGAACTGGCCCGGTTCCCTCAGCCTGTAAAGGCTGGTATTTAGGACGATAGCAGCGGGATGGGGCCTTTTGGCCCATCCAAACGGTATCTGCCAGACAATATTTTATGATTTTTGAGGTTTGATAAAAAAGCAAGGATAATTTCTGATTCTGTCCGCATTCCCCTACCTTTGCCGTCCAAAATTTTTAGAATACATGGCTAATCATAAGGCTACCCAGAAAGACGTGCGCCAGGCTACGAAGCGCCGCGAGAGAAATAAATATTACGGAAAAACGACCCGTAATGCTATCCGCGATTTAAAGGCGGTAAAGGAAAACAAGGAAGCCGGTGAAGCGCTGCCGAAGGTTGCTTCCATGATAGATAAACTTGCCAAAAAGGGCATCATCCATAAAAATAAGGCGGCTAATCTGAAAAGAAAGCTGGCCAAAAAGGTTAACGCCCTGGCTAAGTAAGCATCTTGTATAATATTGGCAGAAGCATTCCGTATACCGGGATGCTTTTCTTTTGCCCCTAGGTGCCCAATGCTGAATTGATTAATTTCGGGGATGCGCCAACTATGCTGCTGCTTTTTTTTCGCGTTCGGCCTAACCACTTTCGCACAAAAGGATACGGTGCGAAAATGGCTCGATGCTGACTTTCATTTCACAGGTAAAAAAGATATGGTCTACCCGGCACTGGCGATCCGCAGCGGGGATCACTGGACGCTCGTGGCGGTATACCCCGACACATCCATACTGGTTAAGGCCACGTATAAAGATGCCGCCCTCACGGTGAAGGATGGGCCTTATTCATTATACTTTCCAAAACAAATTGAAGCCCGGTCCGGAAGTTACCGGAACAATAACCCGGATGGGGAATGGCGGTTTTATTACCCGGGCGGCCAATTGAAAACCCGGGGGATGGTCAGCAATAATCATTTAACCGGTAAATGGACAAGCTGGTACGCCAACGGGCAGCCGATGGCAGAAAAACAATACCTGTATGAGGGCAGCGATGCGCTCACCCACGCCAGTCCGCCCATTTACAACGTACAGGGCGTTCTTGACGAGTTTACTCCCGAAGGTACGCTTGAAGGTCCGGCGCTGGGCTGGTATGAAAACGGGCAGCCCGAATCCATTGTCATTTACCACCGGGATTCGCTTACCGGAAACTGTAATTTTTTCCGCGAAAACGGCCAGCCCTCTTCTAAAGAAACGTACGTACATGGAAAGGTGACGGCACTTTCCTGTTACGACGAGCAGGGGAAATATACCGGGGAAGCCTGCCCGGTGCTGAAACTGCCTGTGTTTGTTCACCCGTTTCTCAGCCCCGTAGAATTTGTGGAGGAAGAATTGCACAAGGATAAAAACCGGGATATAAAAACGGAAGGCGATGCCGCCGTACAGTTTACGGTCACCAGGGCCGGGAAGATGGAGAATATAAAAGTCATCAGCACGCCCGACCCGGCGCTGAGCAGCCACCTAATCCGTATCCTGGCGGCCATGCCCTGGTCTGCTGCGGTTAGCCATAACCGGAAGATCGACTTCCCCGTCAAACTCAATATTCCCTATTACCGTTAACGCCGCCAAAATTATTATACATGATTCAATGGACCTGCAAGCCTTTCGACAGTCTGTCTCCTGCCGAACTCTATGCTATCATCCGGTTACGCAACGAAGTGTTTGTCGTCGAGCAGGAGTGCGTATTTCAGGATGCGGACAACCGGGACCAGGCCTGCCTCCATCTTGCGGGATGGCAGGAAGAAAACCTGGTCGCGTACTGCCGGCTTGTTCCCCCCGGTATTGCTTTTGATGAGCCCAGTATCGGGCGCGTACTTACTGATCTAACGGTAAGGCGCAGTGGCACAGGTAGAGAATTGATGCAGCGCGCAATCTCGGAATGCCGGCGGAAGTTCGGGCGGGCTCCTATTAAGATTGGTGCCCAGCTCTACCTCGAGAAATTCTATAGCTCCCTGGGCTTCGTTCCCGCCGGTGGAATCTATCCCGAAGATGGAATAATGCATGTACACATGCTTCTATCGTAAAAACACCAGCGCTTTCATCCGCGTTTTTACCCGTATTAACTTTTTTTTTACAGGAAACACACCACAATTTTAGTTTCATCGTTTCTATTCCGTAAGGGGTATGTTTGACGAAATACCCGAATCCAAATAACCATTCGAAAACTAAAATCTGGTATTCATGAAAAAGTTTTTACACTTTCTATGGGGAACGTGTGTCATCTTGTTACTCTCGCTATTTTTTCCCAACCTCGCTTTAGCTCAATACAATGATGGCGGCGCTTTTAGCGAACTCGGCATTACCATCGGCCCCTCAAATTTTCTCGGCGACCTGGGCGGTCACCTGGGAAAAGGACAGACTTTTCTAAAAGACAACAATTTCCAACTCACCAAAGTCTCAGTCGGTGCGCATTACAGTTACTATCCCAAAGACTGGCTGGGGTTCAGGTTTGCCGTAAACATCGGTAAACTGGAAGGAGACGACAAGATCATCACCGGTAAGGGCGGCCTGGAAGAAGCGCGGCTTCACCGGGGGCTGAATTTTCAGTCTAAGTTTTTCGAGGCAATCGTTGTCGGAGAAATTTTTCCTACGGTATTTATGGAGGAAGATCCTTCCGATTTGTATCACAAACTCCGGCCCTATGGGGTGGTGGGTGTAGGGGTATTTCATTTCAATCCCCAGGGACTGGATCCGGCTACCGGGCAATGGGTTTACCTGAAGCCGCTCCACCTGGAAGGACAGGGCTCCAAAGAATACCCTGACCGCAAAGACTATTCTCTCTGGCAGCCGAACATCCCGCTGGGTGTGGGCGTAAAATACTGGCTGAATGATAATATCAGCATGGGTGTGGAAGTTATCTACCGCAAGACGTTTACTGATTATATTGATGATGTAAGTACTACTTATGTTGGCAATGCATTTTACGATACACATTTAGCACCCGCACAGGCTGCAGTAGCCAAAAGACTGGCCGATAAAAGCAATAATGGTGCAGGTGGTGCACCGGCGTACGGGCAGGCTGGCGACAAACGGGGAACTCCCCAGAATAAAGATGCTTACTACACCTTCGGGATCAAACTGGGATTCCGGCTGGGTGGTGGAGACAGCTTCCGCAACTCAACGCGTTGCCCCGTTATCCGGTTTTAATCAGAACAGTTTTGAGGGCATTGCCCTGTTGATCGTACCCTTTTTTTTAAACCCGGACTATGAAAACAACCCTGGCATCGCAGCTTTTTATCCTGGCGGTCCTGCCCATAGCGTTCCTACTGGCTTCGCCTCCTGCCCACGGCACACCAGTTGCCCGGCAGCCGTACGCCGACAGCATCCTCGTAAACCGGATGCTGGTCAGCAAAAAATATAAAATTAGAATTTATCCCGGCGCAGGAAAAGATGTGCTTTTTTTCAATGCCAGCGGGGAAGACGGGAAAGTGTACCAGCTATTCCTTTTCGATGAAGAAGGCACCATGGTAAAACAGACCCAGATCCGGAACAGGCAGACGACGATATTAACCAATTTCAATAAAGGGTATTTTACGTTCGAAGTGTTTAGTGACGATGAGCATATCGAAAATGGGACAGTGACCATAAAGTGAAATATCCAGCAAGCTCTTTTTTTGCCCGATTAAACAGATGGCCAATAAGCGGCGGGAACATCGGTAAAATCCATATCCGGTTTAAAAGACCTGATCCGTTCCCTATCGTTGTCATACCCTTACAAACAAAGGATTTTATAAATCTCTTCCCGCCACTGCTTATTGGTAAGGCAAAACAAACGCACTGATTTCAATCCAGTATTCCTTAACGGCCCGCGATGAGTAATTGCGGGCCGTTTGTTGTAACCCACCTCACAGAAAACGCCGGCCTATTTCTTCCCAGTTATTTACCCGTTCAAACCCCTGTTCATCCAGGTTATGCGGAGCCGTATACAACAGTGCCTGCCCGGGAAAACGTTCCAGGTGCCTGCTGTGGTCGTCGATCATTACGTCTGCCTGTATCATGCTCTTTATTCCACAGAGCACCAATTGCTTCCAGGTAAAAAACGGGAAATGCTCCATCAGCCAGTCATATTTATCGGTCAGCGAGTTGGGGAATTCGGTAGCGGCTGACACAATAAAGACCTCGTAGTGCCGGTTCATTTCCTGCAGCACTTCCATGCTGCCGGGTATAACCGGAAGTTTCCGGAAAAAACCTGGTTTGTACAATTGCTGTTTTACATCCGCCTGGTGCGCGTCGGGAAATCCCTTTATCAATGATTTTCCCAGCCGCATCTTTTCGACATCAATGGTGCCGCCGTAGGTCTTCCCATACCAGGCCGTCATCCCTGCTGTGGTGTCTGCAATCACCTCATCCATGTCGACGAGTATTCGTTTCATCCGGTCTATATTTTCAGGTGAATTGATTAACCCCGATCGTTACAACTCCGCTTTCAGGAATTTTGCGGTATGACTTTCCCGGTTGTTTACCATTGCCTCGGGTGTCCCTTCAAATAAAATCCTCCCCCCGCCATCTCCGCCCTCGGGCCCCAGATCAATGATGTGGTCCGCCATCTTTATAACATCCAGGTTGTGTTCTATCACCAGCACGGTATTACCGCGATCAACCAGTTTGTTCAGCACCAAAAGCAGGTGCGACACATCCTGGAAATGAAGGCCGGTCGTTGGCTCATCCAGGATATAAAATGTTTTACCGGTATCTTTTTTACCCAGTTCAGTGGACAGCTTCACCCGCTGTGCTTCACCGCCACTTAGGGTGACGGCCGACTGCCCCAGCGTGATATAGCCAAGGCCAACATCCTGCAGCACTTTAATCTTACGGTAGATATACGGCACATTCGTAAAAAACTCCACGGCTTCATCCACGGTCATATCCAGCACATCACTGATGGATTTTCCTTTGTACCTGATTTCAAGTGTTTCGCGGTTGTACCGCCTGCCGTTACATTTCTCACAGTGCACATACACGTCTGGCAGGAAGTTCATTTCAATGACGCGCATGCCACCGCCTTCACAAACTTCACACCGGCCGCTTTTTACATTGAACGAGAAGCGCCCTGCTGTATACCCGCGTATTTTTGCTTCTGGCACCGCTGCAAACAGCGTCCGGATATCCGTAAAAAACCCACAATAGGTGGCCGGGTTGCTACGGGGGGTGCGGCCGATGGGCGACTGGTCAATCTCAATCACCTTATCGATCTGCTCAAGGCCGTCAATCGAACCATATTCCAGCGGGCTGGTCTTGGAATTATAGCAAAACTGCGACAGCAGCGGGTACAGGGTCTCATTGACAAGTGTGGACTTTCCGCTCCCGCTTACACCAGTCACCAGGATCAATTTACCAAGCGGGAATTTTACATTCACCTTATGCAGGTTGTTGCCATTCACTCCTTTCAACACCAAAAATTTGCCGTTGCCCGGCCGGCGGCTGTCCGGTACTGCAATCGATTTCTCTCCCGATAAATAGCCCGCGGTTTCAGATCGCTGGCTGAACACCTGGTGGGGTGGTCCTTCCGTTACAATTTGTCCCCCGTTTTTTCCGGCCTTTGGCCCGATGTCTATCAGGTGGTCCGCGGCAAGCATGATGTCTTTATCGTGCTCCACCACCAGCACGCTGTTGCCGATATCGCGGAGATGCTTAAGCGCAGTTATCAGCCGGTGATTATCCCGCTGGTGAAGGCCAATGGACGGTTCATCCAGGATATACGTGATACCCTGCAGCTGCGATCCGATCTGGGTAGCCAGCCGGATACGCTGTGATTCGCCCCCGCTCAGGGATTTTGACGACCTGTTCACTGTCAGGTAAGTCAGGCCCACATCAATCATAAACTGCAGGCGCTCCCGGATTTCTTTCAGCACATCTCTCGCAATGGCATTCTGCTTATCCGACAGCCTGGATTCAATATCATCCAGCCACGCCATCAGTTTATCCAGGTTCATTTCGCTCAGCTCCGCGATATTGTGGTTATCTATCTTGAACCAGAGGCTTTCCTTTCGCAGCCTGGTGCCTTCGCAGGTGCCGCATTTTTTCAGCTCCATAAAGTTTTCTACCCAGTCGCGCAATGATTCACTGCTGCTTGCCGCAAACCAGCGGCGCAGCATCGTCACCACGCCTTCAAATTCGGTGCTGTACACGCTGCCGGAAGCCGTATCAAACTCAAAGGCTTCCTCATTGCCAGTACCGGCTTCATTTCCATACAACAGGATATTCATTGCCTTTTGTGACAGCTCCTTCATGGGCTTATCCAGGCTGATTTTATTTTTCCGGGCTACCTGCTGAACCTGTTTGAAAATATGCGCTTCCCGTTCTTCTCCCAGCGGGGCTATTCCCCCGTCATTGATGCTGAGGTTCATAACCGGCAGTACGGCTTTCATATCAACCTGATAGACTGTGCCCAGTCCCTTACATACCGGGCAGGCGCCATACGGGGAATTGAATGAAAAGGCATTCGGGGAGGGCTCTTCGTAGCTCAGCCCCGTATCGCTGCACATCAGCTGTTTGCTGTATTGCACCACTTTATTGTCGTCGTTGATCAGCAGGAACAACAGATCCTTGCCCGTTTGAAGCGTCTTCTGTACGCTCTGGCTAATCCGGGATTTCATATCGGGCGTTACGGCCAGGCGGTCTACCACCACTTCAATATCATGGATCTTGTAACGGTCCACCTGCATCTTTGCAACGAGATCCTTTACTTCGCCGTCAATCCTGGCTTTTACATAACCTTTTTTGCGGATGTCTTCAAACAGCTCCCGGTAATGTCCCTTACGACCCCGCACCAGCGGTGCGAGCAGCGTAATTTTCTTTTTGTTAAATTTCTGGAAGATATCGCTGACAATTTCCTCCTCGCTGAATTTTACCATTTCCCGGCCTGTGTTGTAACTATAGGCTTTCGCCACGCGGGCAAACAGCAAGCGCATGAAATCGTAAATTTCGGTGACCGTTCCTACTGTAGACCGGGGGTTCTTATTAGTGGTTTTTTGCTCGATGGAGATAACAGGGGAGAGACCGGTTATCTTGTCTACATCGGGCCGTTCCATATCTCCGATGAACTGCCGGGCATAAGCGCTGAAACTTTCCATGTAACGCCGTTGCCCTTCATTGTAAATGGTATCGAAAGCGAGCGAAGACTTTCCGCTTCCGCTGACCCCCGTAAAGACTACGAGCTTATTTTTCGGAATCCGGATATCGATATTTTTCAGGTTATGTTCCCTCGCCCCGAAAACCTCTATATACTCCTGCTCTGCCATCACCTCCACTGCTTTTTCTTTCCGCCTGTTTGCCATGTATGTTAAAAAGTTGAATTGATTATTACTGCAATGAAGGTAAAACAAAATCAAGCCATTAATGTTTACCGCGGTCCTGCAGGGCGGGGCTGTTAATCACCTTAACTTTCTGTCGCTGCCTGCCCGGCAGCCAGGACTATCCGCAACCTCGAATTCCCCGTAATCTTTCATGATATGCGGAGAAAAATTTGGGAGTTTCAGCGGCTGCAACTTACCTTTACGGCAGTTCTTTACGTTTACTTATCAAGAAAGGCAGAGGGATTTGGCCCGTTGAAGCCTTGGCAACCGGCAATACGCGCGTATTGTGAAGGTGCTAATTCCAGCCCGGTAATCATCCCGGGGAAGATAAGTCAGATCAAAGCTTCCGCCGGTATTGCAGGCGCTCACTGCAAGCCATCAACTGCTCATCTGATTTACCGGGTGGGTTTTTTTTTGCCCATCCTTCCTCCCTGCCGGTTATTTTTTACTGCTAGTGCCAGCATTTGATACGGACAATGGAAGCATGTGGCTCATGCCTTGCATATTGCCCCGCGGAAACAACTGATTTTTCGTTTATAGTCATATTTATTATTCTAAACTTGTATCATTATGAGTCATCGTTTCGAAACACTGCAATTGCACGCCGGTCAGCAGGTAGACCCTACGACCAAGTCCAGGGCGGTACCCATCTACCAGACCAGTTCCTATGCCTTTGATAATTCGGAGCATGCTGCCAATCTCTTTGGGCTGCGCGCATTCGGTAATATCTACACCCGGATTATGAACCCAACCACGGATGTTTTTGAACAGCGCATGGCTGCCCTTGAAGGCGGCGTGGCAGCATTGGCAACGGCCAGCGGCCAGGCGGCGCAATTCCTGGCGCTTAATAATATGATGCAGGCCGGGGACAACTTTGTTACCACGACCTATCTCTACGGCGGCACCTATAACCAATTTAAGGTGGCTTTTAAGCGCCTGGGTATCGAAGCCCGTTTTGCCGACGGGGATGATGCCGAAAGTTTTGTAAAGCACATCGATAAAAACACCAAGTGCATCTACCTGGAGACAATCGGTAATCCCCGTCTTAATATCCCTGACTTCGACAAATTTGCGGCCCTCGCAAAGGAATATGATTTGCCGCTGGTAGTGGACAATACATTCGGAACCGGGGGATATCTCTGCCGGCCGATCGAATGGGGTGCCAACGTCGTGGTTGAGTCAGCCACGAAATGGATCGGCGGACACGGTACTTCCATCGGTGGGGTTATTGTTGATGCCGGTAATTATAACTGGGGAAATGGGAAATACCCGCAGTTCACGGAACCAAGTGAGGGTTACCACGGGTTGAAATTCTGGGAAGTGTTTGGCGAAGGCAACCCGCTGGGCCTGCCTAACATTGCTTTTGCGATCCGGGCACGCGTGGAAGGGCTCCGGGATTTCGGCGCCTCACAAAGCCCGTTTAATGCCTTCCTGCTGCTCCAGGGTCTTGAAACATTGAGCCTGCGCGTAGAGCGCCATACGCAGAATGCAATGGCTCTCGCAAAATGGCTGGAGACACATCCCCAGGTTGATTTTGTTACCTATCCGGGGCTCGAAAGCAGTCCTTATCACAGCCTTGCTAAAAAGTACCTGCAGAATGGCTTTGGCGGAATCCTCAATTTCGGGGTGAAAGGCGGAAAAGAAAATGCCAGCAAATTCATTGACTCACTGAAACTGGTAAGCCATCTCGCCAATGTCGGCGATGCCAAATCACTGGCCATCCACCCCGGCTCTACTACCCATGAGCAACTGGGAGAGGCAGAACAAAAAGCTGCAGGCGTTGAACCCAACCAGGTACGCATCAGCGTAGGGCTGGAACATATCGAAGACATTAAAGCAGATTTTGAACAGGCTTTCCAACTGGTTGCCGGGAAAGTAATGGCCTGATCACTGGCGAAAAATAACGGGTTGATTAATTTTTTTGACAATCATACATCACTGACGCTGGAATCGGGCAGGCAACTGCCCGGCTACCGGCTTGCCTATAGCACCATCGGCAGCCTGAATGCCGCCGGCGATAATGCCGTCTGGGTGTTTCATGCCCTCACAGCGAACGGCAACCCCGGGGAATGGTGGCCCGGGCTGGTGGGTGACGGGAAGCTACTCGATCCCGCGCGTTATTTCATCATCTGTGTCAATATGCCCGGGAGCTGCTATGGCAGTACCGGCCCGCTTTCCATCAATCCCATTACCAGTGCACCCTGGTTCCATGACTTCCCGTTTTTTACCACCCGGGATATGATCAGGGCCTACCAGGCGCTCAGGATTTTTCTTGGGATTAAGAAAATTTATATGGGCATCGGCGGATCGATGGGCGGTCAGCAGCTCCTCGAATGGGCGGTGGAAGAACCCGGGCTGTTCGACTACATCATTCCGATCGCTACCAACGCCCGCCACTCATCCTGGGGCATTGCGTTCAATACCGCGCAGCGGCAGGCCATCGCTACCGATGTAACCTGGAAAGAAAGCAATGAACGGGCAGGCCAGGAAGGTATGAAGACAGCAAGAAGTATAGCGTTGATTTCTTACCGCAGTTATGAGACCTATTCCAACGGCCAGGATGAGACGGGAGATGATAAAATCACCGGGTTCAAAACGGAATCTTACCAGCGTTATCAGGGAGAAAAACTGGCTGCGCGATTCAATGCATTTAGTTATGACGTACTCAGCCGGGGAATGGATGCACACAATCTCGGCCGGGGAAGGGGAGGCGTTGTTGCTGCGTTATCACTGATCAAAGCCAGGACACTGGTCATCGGAATCGAAACGGATGTTCTTTTCCCGGTTCAAGAGCAGCAATACCTTGCGGAACATATTCCCGGGGCCGAATTTGTTGCGATAAGATCCGCGTTCGGTCACGACGGGTTCCTGCTGGAATACGAACAACTGGGCACACATATCAATACTTATTTATTACAAACAAAAAGCCGCGCCGCTTCCCCGGTGCGATAAAAAAAGGTTATGGAGGCACATAAAAATCTGACCATTGGATTGTTTGGCTTTGGCGTGGTTGGCGAGGGTTTATACAAAGTACTCAACCAGACACCCTCACTAAAAGCGGTGATAAAAAAAGTCTGTATTAAACATGCAGGAAAAAAACGGGATGCCCCGGACGAGTTGTTCACCACGGATAAAAATGTATTACTGCAGGATCCGGATATCAATGTTATCGTAGAAGTGATCAACGAAAGTGAACCCGCCTTTGATATTGTATCGACTGCCCTCCGCAACGGAAAAAACGTGGTGAGTGCCAGCAAGAAAATGCTGGCGGAACACCTGCCTGAAATTCTGGAACTGCAACGCACGACGGGATTATCCGTATTGTATGAAGCGGCCGCCTGTGCTTCTATTCCCGTTATCCGGAACCTCGAAGAATATTATGACAACGACCTCCTGCATTCGATCAGGGGAATCGTCAACGGGTCAACAAATTTCATCCTCACCCGGATGTTTGAAGACCGGCTCGATTTTCAAAATGCGCTGTTGCTGGCGCAGCAGCTCGGCTTTGCCGAAAGCGACCCGGTACTTGACGTAGCAGGATTTGACGCGGTGAACAAATGGGCCCTCCTGCTGAATCATGCCTATGGCATCGTAACACGGCCGCAGTCGATCGTCTTCAACGGGATAGAACAAATTCACCTGACGGATGCCGCAATAGCTACGGAGAAAAATTTCGACATCAAACTCGTTGCCCAGGCGAAAAAATTGCAGAACGGAAAAGTTGCCGCAATGGTACTGCCGCAATTTGTTGGGCACGACGACCCGCTGGCCTTTGTGAAGAACGAATACAATGGAGTGGTGATTGAAAGTTCATTTGCCGACCGGCAATTTTTTTACGGCAAGGGTGCAGGCAGCTTTCCCACGGCTTCCGCGGTGCTGAGCGATCTGTCGGCCCTACGTTACCAATACCGGTACGAGTATAAAAAACTGTATCATCATACCCCCAATGTGCTGAGCAGCGACTTATTTATAAAGGTCTACCTGAGTTTTGAAGATTTGAAATTTATTCCCAAAGAAAAGTTTGAATGGGTGGAGGAATGGCATGCCGGCAAAGACCGGAAATACCTGGTTGGTGTCTTGCCCTTTTCAGAATTGCAAAGCAATAGCTGGTGGAAGGAAAACAATACCTCACTTATCCTGATGCCCGATCCGATAATAGAAGATGTAGAAATAAGAAAATTAAAAAAGAAAAGTCTCGAACTCGCCGGGATTATGAATTAAGATCCTTGAGCAGAACTGAAATAAAAAAGGGTACCGGTGCCGGGACCCTTTTTTATTATCCGGAGTTATTTACTGTCCTGTTGCAAATCAAGTTTTATCTGGAGCTCTTTAAACTGGGTGGCATCGATGGCTGACGGCGCGTCGAGCATTACATCCCGACCGCTGTTGTTCTTGGGGAAGGCGATAAAATCACGGATGGATTCGCTTCCGCCGAGGATGGCACAAAGCCGGTCGAACCCGAAGGCGATACCACCATGCGGCGGGGCGCCGTATTCAAAAGCGCCGAGCAGAAATCCAAATTTTTGCGTAGATTCTTCCGGCGTCATTCCTAATGCTGCGAACATTTTTTCCTGCAGTTCCCTTTGGAATATCCTTATCGAACCACCGCCGATTTCATTCCCGTTCAACACCATGTCGTAGGCATTTGCCTTAATATTGGCGTAGGGGTGGTTAAGGTATTCCGTCGCGTCTTCAATTACCGGGCTGTTGCTGATCATGGTTTTGATATGGTCCGGCTTGGGAGAAGTAAACGGATGATGGCGCGCTACCCAGCGATTTCCTTCTTCGTCATATTCAAATAAGGGAAAATCAAGTACCCAGAGTAGTGTAAACTCGTTTTCTTTCCGGTAACCCAGGCGGCGGCCCATTTCCAGCCGGACCTCGCTCATGGCCTTCCGCGTTCTTTCTTCTGCACCGGCCAGCACCAGGATAAGGTCCCCGGGCTTTGCACCGCAGGCATCGGCGATCGCCTGGAGTTTGTCCGCAGGGTAAAATTTATCTACACTGCTTTTTAAGGAACCGTCCGTACCATATTTAATATATACCAGTCCTTTCATACCGATTTGCGGGCGCTTCACCCATTCTGTCAGTTCATCGGTTTGCTTCCTGGTGTATTCGCTACAGCCGGGTGCTGCAATAGCGAGTACCGTTTCCGCCTGGTCGAATAGTGGAAAACCGGCCCCTTCCACCAGCGCCGCCCGATCCGTATTGCCCGGGTACACGGTGGACGGTTTTTTAATATTGCAGAGGTGCATGCCAAAGCGGATATCGGGTTTGTCGTTACCATACTTCCACATTGCTTCCTCCCAGCTAATCCGTTCCACCTTTCCGGCGTAGTCTATATTTTTGACGTCTTTGAAAATTCTTTTGATAAGTCCTTCAAACATCTGCAGGATATCTTCCTGTTCTACAAAACTCATCTCGCAGTCGATTTGCGTAAACTCTGGCTGGCGATCCGCCCTGAGGTCTTCATCGCGGAAACATTTTACCACCTGGTAATAGCGATCGTAACCACTCACCATCAGCAGCTGTTTAAAGGTCTGCGGGCTCTGGGGAAGTGCATAAAACTGGCCCGGGTTCATGCGGCTTGGCACCACGAAATCCCTGGCACCTTCCGGGGTTGATTTTATCAGGAACGGGGTCTCGATATCCATGAAGCTGTTATCGTGGAGATAGTTCCTGGCCGACCGGTTGACGGCATAACGAAGTTCCAGGTTTTTCTTTACCGCGTTACGGCGCAGATCCAAATACCGGTACTTCATCCTGATGTCGTCGCCGCCGTCGGTATCGTCCTGTATGGTGAAGGGAGGCGTGGCTGATTTATTGAGAATCGTAAAACTGCTGACCAA
>JBBROE010000118.1:0-13506 GCA_038229695.1 Chitinophagales bacterium
AAAATGAGGAACATAGACAGCACGACCGACCCGTTCGCGGCGATTCCCACGCCCCTGGTACCGGAAGAAGTGGTATAGCCTTTATAGCAGCTGACCAGCCCGATGGTAAACCCAAAGAAGAGAGATTTTATAAGCGATGAGAACAAATCAAGGAAGGTGATCTTTTCAAAGGCTTTTTCAAAAAAACTGGCAAAGCTCGTCATCTCATTGGCATGAACATTAATGAAACCACCCATCAAAGCGATGAAACCGGTGTAAAGCATCAGCACCGGTATCATGAAGGTGGTAGCCAGTACCCGGGTGACCACCAGGAACTTGAAGGGGTTGGAAGCCGACACCTCCATCGCGTCTATCTGTTCTGTTACCTTCATGGACCCCAGTTCAGCCCCGATATTTGAGCCCACTTTTCCGGCTGTTATCAGCGCGGTGATGAGTGGGGCCAGCGCCCGGAGGATGGCGATGGCCACCAGGGAAGGCAACCAGGAAGTAGCCCCAAATTCAGCTAGGGAGGGGCGGGACTGTTTCGTAAAAACAATCCCGGTTACAAAACCCGTTACGGAAATTAAGGGCAAAGACTTCACCCCGATTTCCATAAACTGCCGAACCATTTCGCGGCCTTTGAAGGGTGGCCGCACCAGCTCTTTAAAGAACAATCCACCAAAAAGAAAAAGCTGGTGAATATCGCGGAAAAAATTGTCCACGCCAGGAGAAATAAAAGCGGTGCGCAGGGCCCGCGTTTCGGTTGGCAACGTTCTCTTGCCTGGGTCAGGTAGTGTATTCATTAAAAAGTAGCATCCCCAGTATGGCCTGTTTTTTCCCCAGTTCCGGCGTATCACAGCCGTTTATTATTTCCGGAACACGCGGAAATGGTTTATCTGTCAAAAGCATGCAGGCGTGGAAGGGTGATGTACATGCAGTAAGACCAATTTTATGCCACCGCGACGATTTTCTGCCAGTACCGGGTAAACGCCGCCGCGCAGCATTCAGACAGCTTTCCATTCGCCGGTACTGGCTACCGCCGCCTGCCGAACAAATATTTGGCCCGGTAGCACCGCGTGCACTTCCTCATCCGCGCAGCCGTCGGGCAAAGCCTCCAGCACAAACTCTTTGTCGGTCGCCTCACGAAGAGGGGAACAGCACTACAGCGCTGGTGGAAACGCCGGTGAGTACCGGTGCCGGATTTGCCTGGCCAGCAGCGTCAGTTCCAGGTCGCTGCCCGTAAAAACATGGCAACTTTTCTTAGTGACCCGTATATCGTTGGGCTCGGCGGTCGGTGCAGGAACGATGGCTGTGCAGGCGGCAGGATCCATGGCGGCGAACTATTCCCTGGAGGCACTGAACATAGTATTGTCGGCGCTGGTTTTAGGAGGGCCTTCCCGGAAACGGTGCGTTACTTAAATTACCGGGATGTTGTTTTTTCTTGCTTTGACTATGGCGCCGGCAATGATTGTAACGAAGGCATCTGCCAGCGGCAGGTTGTTAACAATGCCCTATTGCATATCCGTCAGTAGCAGTGCTGTCGGTATCGATGCCATATGTTTACCTGTTGATGGGCTGGTATTAACGCAATACGCGGACCGCTGTCGATACCCGGATGAAAAGGAGATTAATATCGGCCCGGTAGGTCGCAAAGGCGGGAGGGAATGGCTTAACTTGGATGAAAAATCCCATGTATAAAATTGCTTTCCTGTCCGTTTCCGTTTTCACCTGCTTTTCCCTCCTGGCGCAATCTCCCAATACGCTGTCGCGAACCGAGAAGAAAGAAGGGTGGAAGTTATTATTTGATGGCAAATCCACCAGCGGCTGGCATACCTACCTGCGTGATACCGTGGGGTCTAAGTGGCAGGTAAAAGATGGTGTGCTGGTGTTTGACCCTTCGCAACCGAACAGCGGCGGTGGTGACATTGTGACCAACGGGAGCTATGAAAATTTTGATTTAAAGGTGCAATGGAAAATCTCAAAAGGGGGCAACAGCGGGATAATCTTCGATATACAGGAAGACCCAAAATATAATGCAACGTACCTGACCGGCCCGGAAATGCAGGTACTCGACAACGTGAGTGCGGATGACAACAAAAAACAAAATCACCTGGCAGGCTGCCTCTACGACTTGTCAGGCGATTCCACCGTATCTAAACCACACCACGCGGGAGAATGGAACCAGGCTGAAATTGTGCAGCGCAACGGGCACCTGACGTTTACGCTTAACGGTATTCAAACCTTCGACGGCCAGGTTGGAAGTGATGCCTGGAAGGCGATGGTAGCAAAAAGCAAGTTCGCCGGCAAAAATTTTACGGATTTTGCCAGGGTAACGCATGGTAAGATTGCGTTGCAGCAGCATCCCGGATCGAGCGAGTGGCGGAATATTAAAATCAGGAATTTATAAAGAAAGCCGGTGAAGCTGCCCGGCATTGGTAAAGGCCGCATAATGTTGTAGCAGTTGCCGGATCCGGGGCAGGATAAAATTGGAACAGAAGGGCTTTTCCGGGTCTGCATAGAAATAATCCTGGTATAAGGTGGGCGAGGGGCGGTAGGCGCCGAAGTGAAATACCTGAGTAACCAACGGCTGCTCAAAGTTGGGCTGAAGTGCAGTGAGGCAGGCCGCGGCCGCTTCATATTGGGCTGCATCGAACACATAAACCGCAGACCGGTACTTGGACCGTAGGCGGTGGTTCGACGTGCTGCTGTGCGTGTGGAGATGGATGTCGATGAGGGCGGACAGCGGGATTTGTGTTGGGTTAAAATCTACGATCACGGCTTCTGAAAAATCGGGTGCCTCAACAGCGGATATCCATCCCTGTTGTACGTTGCTGATACCGGTTAGCGACCTGAAAATTCCTTCTGTGCACCAGTGGCAGCCGCCACCCATTCCGATTTGATTCATGCTATGCTGTTAAGGCATTTCAGTCCGTACCCTGCGCTTATTTCTTTTTGTTTACTAACAGCACGTTGGCTACTGGGCGCTCGCCGGTATGGTCCCATTTCTGCGTGTCGGCAGCCAGGTTGTCCAGGTCGGTACCCGGTTTATAATCAGGAGACCTTTTCATTTGTTTGTTGTCGGAAGGATAATTCACCACGCCGCTGCTGTCGATTCCTTTTACCCAAAGCGTGGACGAACCGCCACCATCGAGGTTTACGGCCCAGTCGGCATGCAGCCAGGTTAGTATGCTGGCGAGTTCCTGCAGGCTCATCCCGGCAGCCCGGTTGTTGCGGCCGTCTACTGTAATGAGCAAAACTTTTTTTCCTTGCCTGGCGATGGCGGAGCGCGGATGACGAAGCCTCGAGAACGCGCTGGTATCCATTTTCACGCGCTGGTGGTGCAGGATGAGGAGCGGCCCGGTAACCATGATGTCTTCGCCGCTGAGGTGATCCTCCCAGGCGGGTGATCCATCCCATTGCTCAAGGCTTACGCTGCTGCCGCGCACCACAATGGCGGCTTTCTGGTGCAGTGCACGGGTATCGTTTTTGTTTAGCCGGGTTTCATTAAGCGCATCGCCGTCCATGCGGATATAGTCCACCGACCCGCCGTTTTTCATATCGAAAAAGGTGCCGTTCAGTGCGGCAAGTGCGTCATGGTCGCGGCCGAATTCGCTGGTTGTTTCGAGGCGGGAGGGATTGGCTTCCACGTCGAGGTGGTTATGATGCCGGAGCGTCACTTCCAGTACGCTGATGTTCTGGCTGGCGCCAAAGAGATCGTGATCAAAAGAACAGCGGCGAAGCTGTATGCCCCGTGCGATGTGCCGGGTTTGCCAGTGGCCGCGAAGGAAACTGAGCGAATCCGACTGGGCTGATGCAGTCTGAATGATGCCGCTGCAGAAAAATAAGAAGATGATAGTCCGTTTCATACGGGAATTCATTTATGTGTAAACATCCTGAAATTAGGGACAACAGCGGTAACAATTTCATTAAAATTGAGTTACGTTTCCCGGAGACGGACGCCGCGCAGCATAGTTGCGCCAGGGCAGGGCTATAACATGAACTTCATTTATTGATAACCCATCGCCTGCAGGTTAAACAATTCTGAATACCTCCCGTTTTTTTCCAGCAATTCTTTGTGGCTGCCTTCCTCTAACAATTCTCCTTTTTCCAATACCAGTATTCGGTCTGCCATGCGAACGGTGGAAAAGCGATGGGAAATAAGCACGGCAGTTTTGCCTTTAGTCAATTCCGAGAAGCGCTGAAATACCTGGTACTCAGATCTTGCATCCAATGCGGAAGTGGGCTCATCTAAAATTAACAATTGTGCATCTTTCATGTAGGCTCTTGCCAGGGCAATCTTTTGCCATTCGCCCCCGGATAATTCAACGCCCTGGTTAAAACGTTTTCCAAGGGCCTGGTCATATTTGCCCGGTAATTTTTCCACCAGCAGGTCTGCCAGGCTTTGCCGGGCGGCGTATTTAATCAGCTCACGGTTTTCTTTTTCATGTATATTTCCAACCGCTATGTTTTGAGAAACCGTCATTTGGTAACGGATATAATCCTGGAAAATGACGCCTGCCTGTTTACGGACTTCAGCCAGGTCATAATCACGCAAATCATGTCCGTCTAAATAAATAGTACCTTCGGTGGGATCATAAAGCCGGGTTAATAATTTTACCAGCGTCGTTTTCCCGGCCCCGTTTTCTCCAACGAGGGCCAGTTTTTCGCCGGCTCGTAGTGTAAAGTTTACATGGCGGTTTGCCCAAGTCACTGAATTCGCATAACGGAAGCCAACATCCTTAAAGGTAAAGCCCAGCTTAATGGGATTTGGAAAGGGCAACCCCATGGGAGATAATCTTATTTTCGGCTGGATATCAAAGAAGTCAAAAAAGTCTTTTAAATAAATAGCGCCCTGTGACACTGCTGTAAAGCGCGACAATATGCCTTCCAGCAGGCTTCTCAGCTGTCTGAAAGAACCGGCCAGGAAAGTTAAACTGCCGATGGAAAGATGCCCGGAAATGGTTTTTGTAATGATAAATACATAGGCACCGTAATAGCCCATGCTGCCGAGCATAGCGAATACAGTACCCCATAAAGAACGCCTGATGATAAGGGGTTTGTTGGCATTGAAAAATTTAGTGGAAAGTTGCCGGAAGCGGTCGATTAAAAAGGCCGACAGATCAAATATCTTTACTTCCTTGGCCGTCTCATCACTGGCACCCACGAAACGAATATAATCCAGCTCTCTTCGTTCGGGTGTCTGGCCACGGGATAAGGTATAATCTTTATCATTAAAATAAGATTCTGCGATAAAAGCCGGGATAACGGCAATAAACAGAAGTAACAACAGCCAGGGATTAAAAACAATAAGGCCTGCTGCCAAAAATCCCATGGTAATTACATCCTGCAATTGGCTCAGCACCTGCGACAGTAAAATAGTCCGGCCAACGGTTTGCTGGCGTGCCCTGGCCAGCTTATCATAAAATTCAGAATCCTCAAATTGGTCGAGATCTAATAGGGCGGCGTGTTCCATAATCTTTACCGAGGTGAAATTGGAAAACAGGTCGCTCAGCAAACTATCCACGAGGAGCGTTAACCGGCTTAAGCCATCCGACAACAAGGCAAGACCGAATTCAACAGCGATTAATTTCCACAGGAAAGTTTGCGAAACACCTGCTGCCCCCTGGTTTAAGTGGACCACCTGGTCAATGATTAATTTACCCACCAATAAAATTCCCAATGGCAGGGCAGAGCGGACGAGCCGCAGGACTGCTGAGGCAAGGGTAAGCCGGGGGCTTGTTTGCCATACCAGCCGGAAAAAAACGGGAAGATTCTTTAGCGCGGAAAATCTATCTTTTAAGGTGGCTTTTAACATGGCTTAAAGGGGACTTACACCAGGCTGTGGTGAATGATGGAAACGGATTTCAAGGAAGGCTATTAACTTTTTCAAGGGCTGACGAACGGGGCTTTGTGCAGGTGGGGCATTGTTGTTTATCCTGCCCGAAAGCGAGGCCCAATACGAAATCAAAGGTTAAAATATCAAGTAGAGCCCAGCAGAATTCTGTGAAGCCCAAACCACCACGGCCATGTAAACCGGGCCGATGTAAAGCCCCCTTGAAAAAAACCAATCTCAGGCGCCCACTGTCCACCCATGGTGCTATTCTGTCTTTAGGTAAACTTGAAATTCTGTTCCTTTGTTTAACTCGCTTTTCACCACTACTTTTCCTCCTTTATTACCAACAATTTCTTTTACTAAATATAATCCAATGCCTGAACCCTCAATTGAGTTTTCTAATCTGTAATACTTTGAAAATATTGCGTCAAACTTGCTTTTGTCAATACCTATACCATTGTCTTTTACGGAGATGACTGTAAAATCATTTTTTTTGTATGTTGTAACAAAAATCTTGGGCTGTCGTTCGGTAGACTTAAATTTTATAGCATTGTTAATCAAGTTGTAAATAATAGTCCTTAATTTTCTCCTGGAAAAGGTGATTTCAGAAATATTGATTTCACTAGTGATTATGGCATTAGCTGCACTAATGTTATCGCTTAACGTAAGCCGAACATCTTCCAATATGTGTTCAAAGTTTAAAAGTTCTTCTTGGGCTTTGTATTTATATTCATCCTTTCTAACTTCGGTTAACTCTGTGATGAGTTTGTGCATTTTTGTTAAGGCAGTGTCGACGATTTTTAGAAGAGCATTAAATTCCCGTTTATCGTTTGGAGATACATCTTTAAACAATTCTATTGCCATCACTAAATTCGAAAGCGGATTTTTTATATCATGAGAAATCGTATCTAATAGAATTTCATGGTCCGCTATTAGTTTTTCCTGCTCCTTCAAATCTTTTATCCTCATGGTAATTTCAACGAAAGTGATGATTACGCCATTCGTTTTATTTTCCCTCATTTTCACATAAGGGATTATATTCATTTGGTACCAACGGAGGTCAGTTGTTTGGATTTCTTTTTCAAGAATTTCATTGCTTTTAATGACCTGGTCGATATTGTCTACGATGGAAGGAAAGCGGAAGTTATCTTTTATCTCACTTATAGGTTTGCCAATATCACCTGCAGAGAGACTAAATTGTTTCATTGCAGGCGGAGTAAATTTCTGTAGCTTTAAATCACCATCTACAAACAACTGTGGAATTATCGTATTCCTAAAATAATTTTCTAACTCGTCGTTATGTTCAATAAGTTTTTGTATTAATTGGATTTTGTCAGACATGTTGTGTAATATGTATAGTCAATTTTAAAAGTAGTAGGTAGTCAATTGGGTTGCAGCTTACGTTGGGGCTTTATGCTGGCGGGGAGTTTAAGTTTAGTCCCCCCAGCCTCAGATGTTCGTGAAGAAAAATTGATCTTACTTTTTATTAAAAATTTAAATTAGAAACGTCGGGGTAGAATACTGCTAACAAAGAGAAGCTGCAACCGCTGTCAACACTGCTGTAATTCAGGCTTTATTAATTTTTGTTGTCGCCGTCATACGATCGCCAAATTCTGTTGATTGATAATTTCGAAAAACGGTCTTAAAACATCTAAATGTTCGCTGCGTAAAGAATAGAAAATTGTCTGTCTCACTTTTCTGGCCTCAATAATGTTGCCGTCTTTCAGTTTGCGTAGATGTTGAGAAATAGCTGGAATGCTCATTCCTAAAATGTCGCTTAAGTCGCAAGGGCAAAGTTCCTTTTCTTCCTCAAGCAGAAACATTATTTTCAGTCGGACCTCGTTACCTGATAAGGAAAGAAATTGCCCTAACTGCAAAAAGGAAGTTGAATTTGTCTTTAGTTTTTCACGGCAACTTCTAATTTGTTCTATGTCAGCCTGTAACCGTATGCAAGTGTCGTTGGCCATGGTAAATTTATTTGTCCGGCCAAATGTAACAAATGTTTCTAATTTAAGCAAACACTTAAATACAAGATTGTCAATAACGTCACTATCAAGCATTGATTGGTACACAAAAAAATAGGTGGATGAGTGATTGATAATTGCCCGACAGGGTTGAGGGAACGACAGCGGGTTTCGGCTGTGCCGGAATTTCAAACACGTGCAGCCAAAAATTGAAACCCAATATTCTTTAAAAGCTGCTTTATGTATTAAGGGTACATAAATATTCTGTCCCGTCTCAGGACTTAAGAAGTAAAGCCGGAACAGTAAACATCGTTCCGGCTTTTGCATGGAAAGAACATTTTCAGCTAGCCGCTACACGGATACTCTTACTTCTTGCGGTAATAAATACTTTTCGCGATAAAAGTTACCAATTGGCGATAATAGAATGCCTACCTGTCCGTTGAGTACTGGATGCAAAAGCCTGCCAACGATCCAACCCTGTAAAGCATCCTTATGGAGGATAAACTACTTAAACGAATAACTATTTTCCTGACAGTCGATGCGGATACCATTGATTCTTACTTTAATGTTCATGACCCTTCGCCTTTATACAAGCGACAGCTTAACCAGGATTTTGAAAACTATATCACTTCCTGTATTGTTGCCATAAGACGGTACAGCGTACTTCGATTTAAACTGGTCTGTAAAACTGAGTCTGATCAGCAGTTTGTTGAGCCACTGATCCACGCTATCCGCCGGCATTTTTCCATCCAAAAATCCATCAAAGAATCGGAATTCCGGAAGTTTAAAAAGAGTTCCTATACATTGCTGGCCTTTAGCCTGACCGTCGTAATGCTTTGCCAGTTTTTCCTGGTTACCCTGATGAAGGACAATGAGCGCCTGCATTCTATTTTTGGAAATGCACTGGATGTTTTCAGCTGGGTGATCCTGTGGAAGCCCATCGACAAACTGATTTTCAACTGGAATCCTTACCTTAAAGAAATATCGATCGTCGACCGCCTTCTCAATGCCGAGGTTATGCTCAGCGAACGGTATTCAACTGAATTAACAGTCGCAGAAAAACGGTATGCATAAATGACTTTTATGCGCGCCCTGGTGCTCTCTATCGCTATGCTGTTTTCTTTCTTTTACGGCAGTGGCCAGTCCAGGATTTCCCTTGAACAGTATACTTATGCCGGCGGCGGTCAGCCGGCCTTATTTTCACCGGTTCTTCATGTTCAGACGGCTAGCCGATGGTATGCCGAGGCCCGATATAATTACGAAGAAATTAATACCCTTTCGGTATATGCCGGACATAACTTTTCTGCCGGGCACAGGCTAACATGGTCCTTCACCCCGATGGCAGGCTGGATAACTGGCCGGATGAAGGGTGGGTCAATCGGGCTAAACAGCGATCTTAGTTGGAATAAATTTTCGTTTTCTTCACAGGCCCAATACAGTATTTCTGCGTCGACCTGTTATGACAATTTCTTTTACAACTGGTCTGAATTGTATTATTCTCCGGGCAACTGGTTCTACATGGGGATAGCCGTTGAACACACGCGGTTATATGCCAGCGGCGCGATTGTCGATCCTGGATTGCTGGCTGGGTTATCATTCAGTGGCTGGAGCATCCCATTTTACGTATTCAAACCATTTAATGCCAGTCAGTTTTTTGTTGTGGGTCTGTCCTGGGAGTGGAGACATGCCGGTGCGGACAAAAGGCAGGTAACCCTGCCCGCTGTATTATGATTGAAGCGGGTTGGTGCAAAACCCTTATCCGTTAATAAGGATTAACTGTTTAGCAATTTAAGGCCGCTTATCAAATTCAAGAACTGTATTGGCGTTATCATTCCACGCTCAACAAATTTACGTTTATGAAAAAGTTTTTGCTGCCGATTTTGCTGACCGCCTGCTCAGTTGCCATTCATGCCCAGGTAGGGATTGGCACAACCTCCCCGTCGTCGACACTTGACGTGCGCGGATCGATGTCGCTCAACTACCGCGTGGTATCGGGTTCCGGTTCGCTCTCCGCGTTGGATAATACGGTATCCTTTACCGGTACATCGCTGTCCACGCTCAGTCTGCCGGATGCAACGACCTGTGCCGGGAGAGAATATTGGATAAAGAACTCGAGTTCAAATTCTTCAACGCTCAATATTTCCACTTCCGCTGCGCAGACCATTGACGGGCTGTCGAGTTGGTCGCTTACCCAAACCAATAAGGTGGTCCGGTTCATCAGCAACGGCAGCAACTGGCTGGTGGCGGCGGAAAGTCTTCCGGGAAACAGCAGTGGTACGCCGTGGATTTATGGGGGCAATAACGTTACATCCCTGCAGAAGATTGGGACATCGAGCAATTATGATCTTCCCTTTATCACCAACAATACGGAGGTGATGCGGTTATCGAACGATGGTAATCTTGGGTTGGGAACGGCTACATTCAGTAGTTCAAACGCCGAAAAATTATATGTCAATTCAGGTATGACTACCAACACTGCCATCTATGCTACCGGTAACAGAAATGATTTTTTACAGTTTAATATCCAAAACGTAAGCAATGGAAATGTCGCGAGCTCGGACGTTGTTGCGACTGCCAACAATGGTACGTCCGGCACAGTTTACATCGATATGGGTATCAACAGCCAGGGCTACTTCTCGGGTAACAACAACCTGTTGAATGGCAGCAATACGGCTTATCTGTACGCCACCGGCTCCGATTTTTATATCGGCAACGGTGCCCAGAATAAGGACCTGATATTTTTCACTAACTCAGGCACCACGGGTGCAGACGGAACAGAGCGGCTCCGCATCAACAATGGCCAGGTGACGGTCAGCACCGAACTGGTACCTGCCAGTAACAACAATTTTAACCTGGGAAACGGAAGCCTGCGATGGAAAGCGGTTTACGCCGCAAATGGCACCATCCAAACGTCTGATGCCCGGCTGAAGACCAATATCAAACCGTTGTCTTATGGTTTACAGCAGGTGCTGGCGATGCGGCCGGTCAGCTACAATTGGAAAACGAACCCTGGCGGCGAAAATAAGGTTGGCCTCATCGCGCAGGAAGTGAAAAAGATCGTTCCGGAAGTGGTTATTGGGGATGAAAGCAAAGAGAACCTGGGCATGAACTACGCCGAATTGGTGCCGGTGCTGATCAACGCGATAAAAGAACAACAACAGCAAATTGACACGCTTAAGGCGGAAGTCAAATTAATCCGCGGAAATCATTAACCAGCAGTTATTCCAACGTCCTTATGAAAAATATTTTATTCCTGTCCGGTTTCCTGATTGCCGCCTCTGCTTCTGCGCAGGTAAGCGTTCAAAATGGTGGCCAGCTCTTTCTCAGCGGTACAAACGACACCCTATTCATCAATGGTCCCTTATCTAACCTCGCTGGTGCTAGCCTGGTGAACAATGGCAATATTTATATATCCCAGAACCTTGTCAATGATCAGTCTTCCATGACGGCAGGAACCGGCACCTTGTATTTAAAAGGTACGGCTCCCCAGCAACTGAACGGCAGCCAACCCTTCTTTACTTATAACCTGGTTAGCGACAACAGTGCGGGCGTGTCCCTTAACAATAACCTGAGTATAGCCGGTACGCACACGTTCTCCAATGGAATCATATCCACCTCCGCCCTCCCCAATTTTCTAATATACCAGGCAGGGTCGTCCTACCTGGGCGATGCTGACAGCCGTCACGTTCAGGGCTGGGTGAAAAAGTTCGGTTCCACTGACTTTGTTTTTCCGGTAGGCAGTGCGACCACCGAACGATCGGTTGCCATGAAGAACCTTTCCGTTACCGGAGAATTCAACGCCAGTTATAATTTGGCGACCACCAACCTGAATAATTTCCTGTCCCCCCTGGTGACCGTGGATAAGAATGAGTACTGGACGATCAACAAAGTCAGCGGTGGTACGGCAAATGTCCTGCTGTTATGGGACAATAGTAAGGTTCCTATGCCGGCTTATGCCCTTGCAGACATTCGCGTGGCGCAGTACAATGGCGTTAACTGGGTGTCGGCGGGGGGAACTGCCGTTGGAAATCCTTCCAGCACCGGAAGCATAAGCAGTAATACAATGGGCAGTTTCGGCCCATTGACTTTCGGAAGTATTTCCTATGCATTGCCTGTTACGCTGCTTCGCTTTACCGCGACGATTACCGGTGGAACTAACGTACTGTTGCAGTGGACTTCAGGGAACGAAATCAAACTAAACAACTATGCCGTGGAACGAAGCCAGGATGGCGTTGGGTTCAGCCGCATCGCCCTTGTAAGCGCGCAGAACCAGCCCGGCGAACAGAGCTATAACTACGAGGATAGGGATATCCCGCAAAATGGAATACTTTATTACCGGTTAAAGATCAATGATGCCGACGGAAGGGTTCATAATTCGGCGGTGGCAGCAGTCACTGTCCATCCTGCCGGAGCAGCCGGGATCGTTGTCATCAACCCGGTACAATCCGTGCTCTCGCTGAATTTCCAGCAGGTTTCCGGTACATTTTCTTACCACATCAGTAATATCGGGGGACAATTATTCGCTTCCGGTCAGCTGCAGGTTGGCTCACCCGGCACATACCGGATAGGATTGCCCGCTTCCGTTGTACCGGGCATCTACATGCTGCAGGTTGATAAGCCCGGGTTTCATGTGCTGAAAAAAATACTGGTTCAATAATCGAAGGAGGAAAATGCACAGGTTCCGCCGTTCCTGGTAAAACAAAGCGCTCTTAACGGAATGGTATTTTGAGCGTAGTTCCGGGTGCTTTCAGGAGTGTCTTATGCTATATTTCAAAACGGTCAAAAGTCATAATTTAAAAATAGGAATACCCTGCGGTGCGGGAATAGGGACGTGTTGAATAGGAGCACTTGAAAAATTGGCGGTTGGCCCCGTGAGTTAGTATTGTCCGATAATGTTTTGCCATCGCTATGTTCGGTTTGCTGAGATCGGCGTCATTGCTTCGTTCTTTTTGCCCGGTGGAGTTATGCCGTCGAACGGAGCGCCGCAACGATGTTGCTTCCTGTACCTCCGCCCGGCCCAAAAAAACCCTTCAGTAGAGACTAAAGGGTGATAAACAATACCAAAAGATTTCAGCTGTATGGCGGGATTATCCGCTCAGGAAAAAATTCTTTTTAGCAGGGAAGGTTTTGCGGCAACCGACGGCTGTTCGCTGTAATCACGAGCAGGTAAAACCTTGTCCATGATGGCCCGCATTTTATCCGGGTTGAGGGACGACTTTACGATATAATCAAGGGCTCCCTGGCGGAGGGCATTGACCGCAACTTCGATATCTTCCTGTCCTGATATAAAGAGCACTGTGATAGATTCGTTGATGGCCTTTATTTGCTTCATGACGTCGATGCCGTTCATTTCATCCATATTGTAGTCCAGGAACACAACCGAGGGCTGGATGACGCTGACGTTTTCAAGGCAGTCTATTCCATTGTCGAACAGGAATATATTGGTATAGCCGAGTTGCTTCAGAAACTGGCGGTAGAGGTGAAGACAAAGGGCGTCGTCATCCACTAAAAATATCTTCGTATCATATTTTCCGGCCATCCTGTTGTTTTGAATTTGAAGGGCAGAGCACGCAAACAATCTCTGCAGATAACGCCGGGGCGGTCGTGGTTATTGTGAAACAGGCCTGGCGCAGCGCTGTTATTCCTGTTGTCATCCGCAACAAAATACAACGGAGTGGTGAGGCAACCTGCAAGCAAAATCACTATTTTAGGTTTAAAATTTATCAGCTA
>JBBROE010000119.1:0-13472 GCA_038229695.1 Chitinophagales bacterium
GTGGTGAAAATATTCATTTCACAAAGGTAGCGGCTGCAGGGCAGAAATTTGATTAGCCTGCCGCTGAGCGGGCTGCTTTAAGTTATCTTTATGAATATGAAAACATCATTCAGCAAAATAATTTTCATGGATGTGGGCGGTGTGCTGCTGTCCAACGGCTGGGGCCACGAATCGCGCAGGGCAGCAGCGAAAAAATTCGGATTTGATTTCGAAACCATGAATGTTCTTCACGGCTTTATTTTTAACGTCTACGAAATCGGGAAAATAACGCTGGACGAATACCTCGATCGGGTCTTGTTTTATGAGCCACGGGATTTCACCCGGGAAGATTTTAAGGCCTTTATGTTTGCCCAGTCTGCGGAGCTGCCCGATACACTCGGCTGGGTAAGGGAGTTCAAAAGAGCCCATTCGGGGATGTTCCGGTTCATTTCCATCAACAATGAAGGGAAGGAACTCAACGATTACCGTATCGACAAATTCAGGCTGCACGATTGCTTCGATGCTTTTATCTCATCCTGTGAAGTGGGGATGCGGAAACCCGACCCCGGGATTTTCACCCTTGCCATGGGTATTGCTCATGCCACGCCGGATCAGTGCATTTATTTCGACGACCGCCAAATATTGGTGGATGCGGCGTCAAAAACAGGGATTAAAAGTTATTTGCACAAAGATTGCATTCATACCAGTGCCATTCTAGAAGCCTTGTTGTAACCCAAAAAATTGATTCCATGCAGTACCAGGATATCCTATCATTAATCGGAAAGGAAAATAAGACACTGCTCACCCATACCTGTTCCACTGTTTCCAAAGATGTATTGCACCTGCCCTCCCCCGATTTCATTTCGAACATCCATATGGGCAGTAACAGGCCCATACCGGTGCTTTGCAACCTGCAGCGGATTTTCGGCCATGGGCGACTGGCCGATACCGGGTACCTGTCGATATTGCCGGTAGACCAGGGCGTCGAACACAGTGCCGGCGCTTCCTTTGCCACCAACCCGGAATATTTCGACCCGGAAAACATCGTTAAGCTGGCCATGGAAGGAGGCTGCAATGCGGTAGCCACCACGTTTGGGGGGCTTGCCATTATCGCCCGGAAATATGCCCACCGCATACCGTTCATTTGCAAAATCAACCACAACGAGTTGCTGACCTATCCCAATAGTTACGACCAAATCATGTTTGGAAATGTAAAGGAAGCCTGGAACCTGGGTGCGGCAGCTGTGGGAGCTACCATCTATTTCGGATCTGCTGAATCCGATCGGCAAATCACGGCGGTAGCCAATGCTTTTGATGAAGCGCACAGACTCGGTATGGCTACCATTCTCTGGTGTTATTTGCGGAACGAGGCCTTCGTTAAGGATGGGAAGGATTACCACAGCGCTGCCGATCTTACCGGGCAAGCGAATTACCTGGGGGTGACCATACAGGCAGACATCATCAAGCAAAAACTACCTGAACTAAACGGAGGCTTCCGGGCAATGGGAACCGGGGACAGCCCGTATGGCAAACTGGACGATAAAATGTATACCCGGCTGGCTACTGAACACCCAATCGACCTTTGTCGCTACCAGGTGCTGAATTGTTATATGGGCAGGGCCGGACTGATCAATTCAGGCGGCTCATCGGGAAAAAATGATTTGAAAGAAGCTGCCATAACGGCTATCGTTAATAAGCGCGCCGGTGGCATGGGGTTGATCTCCGGGCGGAAAGCCTTTCAGAAATCCATGAAGGATGGGATTGCCCTGCTGCATTGCGTGCAGGATATCTACCTGAGTGACCAGGTAACCATCGCCTGATTACCGGCTTTTCCCTGCCTTCTGTGCCGGTTTAGACGTACGCTGGACAGCAGCAGGGGCTTTGGATTTTTTCCGGCCAGGATGTTTGTTCCACGGGGCGAACCCCTTTTTTGGCTTCACCGCATCACCGCTTTTTCCGGCAACTACTTTTTTCGTTTCGGATGCAGGTGCGGTGGCAATATTTTTCGCGGCAGAAATCCTTCTCGCCGCCCCGGATCGCTTTTTACCCGCGGCTGCAGCAATTTCAGGCACTTTTTCAGTGGGTTTTTTCGGGGAAGCAACCGGCTTTTTTTCTTCCTCTTTTTTTATCGCGGCCCTCGCTCCCCGCCTGCCCGCCACCGCTTTTTTGCGATCGGCTGTGCGCTTTTTACCGGACCTTCTTTTTTTTATTCTTGTCATGGATAGTGTGTTGCCCGTCAGACGGCGTTACCGCAAATGTAGGCAATGCGGGCCACGGTGAAATATTCTGGACGGAAGGCGATTCCGCGCGTAAAAAAACTTATCTATGCAGGATAAACCGACTGACATGAATGGCAAGACCCTTTTTTCCCTGTTCCTGGTGACGATTGTCTTTATGGCCTGCGGCGACCCGGATCGCGGGGGATATGTCTACCAGCAACCCGTCTATGTGGCGCCAGGCGTAGGACTCGGTACCGTGATTGCCGTGGTGATTTCATGGTCGCGCAACAAATCGATATTATGGGCCATCATTCACGGTATCCTGGGATGGCTCTACGTAATTTATGCCTTGTTGTTTTCTAAAAAATCCTGACCCTTCCAGCCTTTATTTCTATCAGTCGAAACCCGGCGCGTATAAAACATTGTCCTCCCTTCAAGCAGTACTTTAACGTGCTGTCCTCCCCTAAAAAACTTCGCCCAGCTGGATATATATCCCCTGGTAGCCTTTGCTGAAGCCGAAGTCGATCCCGATATTGGTCGCCGAATTGCGGTTAAATTTAATGCGCAACCCCACACCGCCGGCGGGATGAAAATAGGTGAAGTCCTGGGTACGGGGTTCGGACACCGAATTGAGGTTGGCGAACACCACAAAGCCGAACAAGCCATGGCGACTCAGGTCACGCCGGTACTCCGATTCCAGATACAGCAGGTTCCTGCCGGTATAGCGGCGGTTATAAAATCCCCTTCCCGAATGCTGGTCTGCATCCCAGCCCAGGGCGGGCAGGTCGAGATAGGGCGATGGGCTGCCCAGCGTGGTCCAGAAGTAGGACCAGATAGCCAGCACATTCTGGCCTTTGTGACTGAATGGGATATATTTCCGCACATCAGCATAGAGTGAATGCCACCAGTCGTCACTACCCAGGAACTTTGGATTAACGCGGTAAATAATGTTGTAAAAAAAACCCGGCAGCGGGTTGATGGAATTTACCCGGGCGTCGTACAAAAGATTGAACGTAATCCCGGAAGAAAAGGAATTACTATGGTTGGACGTGCCATAACTATAATCAGTAAACGCCGGCAGATTTATGGAATCATGTTCCGGGCGTATGGAGATATGGTAATCCAGGTTATAGCCAATCCCCGCAAACAGGGTCGGATGTATGCGCCTGAGCCGGGTGAAATAAAAACGAATATACGAGTAATTGATGAGCACGTTGTCAGCCTCGAGCTGTTTGCCGCCCAGACCCCAGGTATTTTGCGGGAAATAAGAATAGCGCAAATCACCCTGGTAGTTCCATTTGTTACCACTCGACCAGATATTGGAATGAACGGGCAGGTTGAATGCCCCCTTAAAATTCAGGCTGGGAGAAAAAGTAGCCGTTGACAGGTAGGTGTTGCGGCGGGGTCCCAGGTAAAAGCCGGCCTGCGTTGAGGTCACCAGGGCTCTTCCCCCGCCCGGTACGTTGGTGCCGATCGGAAGCAGGGAATAATACACTTTCCTTCCTTGTACCCGCGGCGGTCTTTTGAATCGGATATGCGTGAAATCGAGAAACACTTTAATAATGTCGGTTTCACCTGCTGTATCCTGGACAAAAGTGCCGGGCGGTGTAATCAACCCACTTGGGTTTTGGGCATTGAGGAGAATGGGTAACAGGAAAAGCATTAACAGTAACGTCAGTCTGGGCATATCGTACAAGCCCAATATTAGTGCTAATTTTTCCGGGGTGGTAATTACCCAGTCAGCCGCTGCCGCTGACAGGGGTACTATCCCTGACTACGCCGTCGATTTCCAGTACCAATCCGGCGCCATAGGCGCTGGCGGGCGTTTGGTAACCTGCTTTAAAATTTCCGGCCAGTACTTTAACGGCTACCAGCAGCACACTGTGTGCGGTAAGGGTGTAGGCTTCAGGGCATTTCATGCGGGCAGTCAGCGTTTGCCCGGATGGGTTAGTGACCCAGCCCCAGACAAGGCTCATTGCTTTTTCACGGACCCTATCAGGAGGTCCCGGCGCACGGCTGTTAATGATGCGGCGGATGATGCGGTGCATAAGAGGCGTACGCAGGAGGCTATTGTAAAGTCCCTGTCCTTTCAGGAACAGCCACAGGCCTTTTGATACCCCGGTATAGGTGATGATGTTCGGAATGCCGGTAGAAAAATAAGCGGTGCTGATGTCTCCCCAGGGAATACTCATCATGAACGATTTTTTATGCCACGCGGGGAAATCGATCCATCGCCCGCGCCTGCCCACGGGTTCGGGAACCAGTTTACCCTCCCTGCGTATGGCCCCGGGCATCCCAAGTTTCTGCAGCGTAGTAATTGCTGTGCCCCGCGATAGTCCGCTGCCAAGAATCACGAAGGCCAGTTCGAGATGGCTGGCATCGGGCAATTGCTGTTTCAGCCAGTAAGCGAGGCAGTCCGTGGGCACCACATCAAAACCCGCTCCGGGAAGAATCATGATGTTGGCGGCAATGGCTTCATCGCTGTTGCGCTGCAGCAATTCAAAAACATCGGAATCGCCGTTTAAGTCCACATAATGCGCACCGGTATCCAGGCAGGCGCGGATCATTGGCGGTGCTGTAATATCGTATGGACCTGCCGCATTGACAACTATTCGCTGATCCTTCAGCATTTCTCTAAGTGCCCCGGCATCTTCAAGTGACGCGATACGGAAAGGAAGAGAGAACCGATCAGCCATAGCTTTAATAACTTTCTTATTTCTGCCGGCGAGAATGGGAGTAAGACCATAAGCGGCCGCAAATCTCGCTATCAGTTCTCCTGAGTACCCATTGGCACCATACAGGACGAAAGTATTTTGCATCAGTAAATCTAAGGCAAAAAAAAATGCTCCGAAGAGCATTCCTTATAAAGTCTGTTACAAACGTCGTGCTATTTATTTACGTTGTTGTTGACAATTTTTGCCAGGTCGAACATGGATATCTGGCTCTTACCTGCAAATAAAACTTTCAGTTTGGCATCAGCATTGATCATGCGTTTGTTTTTGCCATCCTGTAATTTATTTTTCTTGATGTAATTCCAAATCTGCCGGATGATTTCCGTGCGTGGGAGTGGTTTTGATCCAACCACATCAGCAAGTGCCGGGGAGGCACTAAGCGGTGCCATAAATGCGGCGTTTGGTTTGCGGGCTGATTTTTTCTTAGCTGCCTTTTTAGGTGCGGCTTTCTTGGGTGCTGCTTTCTTCGCTGCTTTTTTTGGAGCTGCTTTTTTGGGAGCGGCTTTCTTAGCGGCTTTTTTTGGAGCGGCCTTTTTAGGAGCGGCTTTCTTTGTTGCTTTTGCCATGTTAAGTTGAATTTAATTGTTAGTAATCCAGGGCATGGGCATACCCTGCTGCTAAAATAAACCAGCCAGAGGGATTTAATCAAATATTTATGCACAAAAAGAGTGGAATTGGTGGATTACCTCCCCGCCAGGGAGGCAAACGGGCTTTTTCGCTTCCTAAAAGGGCTTTCCCCGGGGAAAATGCAGCTAAATGCCCCCAGCTAAGACGGTCGCGCGGATGCGACTTGTTAATTCCCGGCCAGCATGCGGGTACTACAATTTCGCTACGATTATTCGTTACCGTTAGTGCAAGAAGCTGAAATCCATTGGCGTTTCCCCCGCATTCCTGCAGCTGGCTTTGCCCCGGTCATCGTGCAGCCACGGTATGGTGTTTGGCGATATTGCCCTTTTCAGCTACATTGTATCAGCCAAAACTCAACACCATGATCCGATTGATATTACCTTCAATTTTTTTGCTTGTCTACCTGTCACCAATTTATGCGCAAACTACGCCACCCTCGTCTACCGCAACTGCTGCCGCGGCGAAAACGAAAGGCAATGCCGGGATGGACAGCGCCAGGTTTGCAAAACTTATCGCGATAGCACAATATCCTTTAATACAAAGCACTCCTTTCTCAGGGGTATTGCCCGTAGCTGATGCCACCGAAAAGCCAGACCCTTCCCTGCAATACAAACTGGTTATGAATCTCACGGAATGGGAAAAAGATGCTGCCTCCCTGGGGAAGGTCAATGGCGGGCTCGTGGAAATCTGCCGGCTCATCAACCTGCATGCAGCTGCGGGTATCCCGAAAAAAAATATGGAAGTGGTTACGGTCGTTCATGCCGGCGCGCTTTTCGCGTTTCTGACCAACCAGGCCTACCGCGACTCCTATAACCAGGATAATCCGAACCTCACGGTCATCAGGCAACTCATGGGCCTTGGCGTTAAGTTCATTGCCTGTGGCCAGGCAAAGCAGTTTTTGAATATTCCCACCGAAAAAATGATCCCGGAAATATCTACGGCACTTACAGCACAGGTGATGCTGTCTTCTTACCAGCTGAAAGGGTTTGTCCGGTTTGATATTAACGGGGAGAAATAAAACGGGCGGGATAAATCAGGGCAGGAGCGGAACATCCACGAGTTGCGGTATCCATACCCTGAAACGCGATTCATCTGAAAATGTTTTACCCGCTGAGGCGTAGTCACACAGGGGCACCATAATCGACTTAGGACCTCCTTCTGCATGCGACTCCGTTATGAAGCGCGCAGAGAGCCGTACCCAATAAGGCCCGTCCTGGCCGAACGTCTGTACTGCATCAGCCTCACCCCCGGGGGTAAGCACGGGCACCAATGCGGCGTCCGTATCCGGGCCGCCGAGCCGGCGATCACGTGCCATCAGGAGCGGTCCCCTGGCAAAAGCAAAAAACTCCTTATGATCACCGGCATGTATTACCCGGGTGCGCATATCCAAATCGAGTATCACCGTATCGTTATTTTTCCAGGACCGGTTCATCATGCAGATACTCCCGGGTGATGATTCCGTAACCGGCTGACCGTTTATCGTGATAGCCGACCGGCTGCTCCAGGCGGGGATACGCAGACCGAGGGTGAGCATGGTTTCTCGCGTCAGCGACATGACCATGGTTACTTTACCGGACACCGGGTAATCCGTCACCATGTTCAGGGCCGCCTGCATGCCTTCGATGGCCACGGTATACTTTCCCGGCAGATAAAAATTCACCTGTATGCCACTGTGGGAACGCATTACCGCACTGAGTGGCAACGTAAACAATCCCCTGGGTCCGCTTGCCTCGCAACAATTGATGCCCATGCCGCATTGTTGCTCTCCGGGAAGCCGCTGACCGGACAGCGGAGAATATTTCGCCCAGTCTGAACCATCTGCATACATCGCGCCGAGCAAGGCATTGTACCAGCTGTTTTCAACGGCATCGGCATATTTTGATTCCCCGGTAAGCCGAAGCAACTGCTGGCTCAGTTTGATCCAGGTGGCCGTTACACAGGTCTCCTGGTAATGATTAACCGGCAGTGTCTGGTACGCCTTTCAGCCAAACCAGCATTCCATCCCTGACCCCGAGCCGGCGGCATTCAGTTCGGTATCCTGTATACTCTGCCAGGTTGATTCAACAGCCTGCTTATATTTTTCATTCCCGGTGACGCGGTACAATTCGAGCAGCCCTTCGTAACAAGACATCATTTCGTAGGCTTTCTGACCCTGTTCCCACCCATACCAGCTGTGAACCGGCCGGGGAAACCTCTTGCCTACCGGTACACCGGCTTTCGACAACAACCTGGGACCTGAATCCGTTTCCCACTCCCGTACTATCTCTTCCGCAAATTCCAGGTATCGTTTATTTCCCGTTCGCACAAACAGGCCGGTAATCGGCTCAAGTACGGAAGAAGCAGCCATCCCCCGGTGATTGCCCATTGTTACAATGGCTGTGTGGTGTTCCTTCAATTCAGCGATCAGGTTATCGGCCACCCGTCCGGCGGCTTCAAGCGAGGTCCTGTCGCCGGTCAGGTCATAATATCCTTCTAACCCAAGCATGCAGTATTTTCGCCCCCAGATATCCCATTGCTTCAACCGGCTGTCGGGCGCATAGTTGCCAATGTAGCCGTCTGCAGTCTGCGTGGCGATGAGCGCGCGTACAGAATGGTTAAGCAACTTTTTGAGTTCCGGCGTGGGTTTGTACCGGTAGGCCAGGAGCGCGGAGGTAACGTATTTACCCCAGAATTCTGATTGCCAGCAGGAGGTTTCGGTTCGGTTACGAAAGGGTGCTATCAGTCTTTCCTGGTCCTGCACCAGCAGCCGGTTTGAATAAGCGGCATCCAGTTGTCTACCGGTAAACCCCGACAGCACCACACTTGTTGCGGGTTGCAGTTCATCGTTTACATGCATATCGGCCATTTTATAACCCGCCCCGGTAAACAGCGCCGCTGCCAGGAACAGGAAAATCAATCCATACCCTCTCTTTAACTGGCACTCCATGCACTTTGGTTTCATCAGCAATTTTATTCTGCAACAGGGGTATGCCCTTCCATACCGGCGCCATATACATTTATCAATTTTTGAATATCGTCTTTGAGCGTGCCGGAGCATTCATCAAAGAGATCGTCCTTTGCCTTCTTTGACAGCTTGTTATTCCTGCTCATTTTAAGGGTCTCTCTGATGCCGTCGAGGGAATCATAAAAAACAGCGGTCTGCTTTTCATACCAGGCATTAATGGATTCTATCTTATTGAGGATAGCGCTGTAATTGTCGAGAATGCTGCTGATCTCCTGCAGGTTTTCATTGTTATGCCGGCGGGGAATCCGCTCATACAATTCCTGTAAGGCTGCTGCAAATGTTTCCATGCTGAAAGTTATCCTGCGAATGTAAGCCAAAGCAGAGGAACATGCAGGCAGGAAGGTCGATCAGGATGTTGTTATAATTGCAGGAAACATCATTTGGCAGATTCGAGATAAAGATGAATGGCTTTGAGTTCGTCATCGGTGTAGGTAAAGACTTTCCATGGCATGGCGTCAGACAATACTTTTCCCTGTGGCCGGCGACCCGTTCTGATGGCCGCTATGAATTCATCGTCGGTCCACTTTGCGGGGTGCCCGGTAGAACTGATATCCGGGGCATCGGGTGCATTGGCCTCATGGGCAGGACCACCTTTCAGGGTCATTCCGTGACAGCCCCTGCATACTGTGGCAAGGTAACCGCCATAGGCAGCGCTTACTGAGGGAGTGACCTCTTGATGGTTCACATAGTTGTGATCGATCATTTCGGCGGGAAGGAGGGGATATTGCTGGAAGAAAGTGAGCATTCTTCCGAGGGGTTTCAACGATTTCGCGGGTACCACGTTGTCTACGGGTGGCTGCGCCGTTACATAGCTCAGCAGTTCGCCGAGATCCCGGTTTGAAATCTGGTAGACATCATGTGAAGGCATAAACCAGACCGACCGGTTTTCGGGTGTCAGGCCGTGGCGAAGCACCCGTACCCAGTCGTCCTGTGTAAAATGAAGGCCACCGCGGCCGGAAGTGATGTTGGCGGAATACAGCAGTCCAACGGGCGAAGCTGAATCCAGGAAAGGTCTGCCACCGGCCAGGTTATCACCATGACAACCCATGCATCCCCGGTTCTCTGCAATATGCTTACCGAGCACATAAGAGACAGAATCGTGCGGCACTACAATGGGCTGTATTTTCACCGCATACACCTTGTTGATGCGGGCCTGTGTTTTGACATATACCAGCAAATAAAAGAGCAGGAGGAGGACAACCAGGCTTCCCAGCACCAGCGATGTCCATTTCAGGATTTTCTTTAGCATGGGGAAAGGTATTTAGCTTATAGATAATTTCAATACCACTTTCCGGTAATTTCTGGCGGGCAGCTATCAACCGGGCGCCAGCATAGCCTGCATGTGGTCATGGCACCTGTCCGATATACAGCTCACGTTGTGCCGCTGTCCATTTTTACCGCATGGGAAACGGCTCCATCAGTTCTATCCGGGTGCCATCAGGGTCGAAAAGATTCAGCTGCCAGCGCCTGTTCCTGCCGATACGGGGAGATGCCACCGGCAAACCCACCAGCGCCTTCCTGCTGTTTAGTACGTCAACCGCCTGCTGCATGTCCGGTACAAGCAGTGCGATATGGTGTAGCCCGCCCAGTTCCTGCCTTCCCGCTGGCTTGTTCACCAGCATATATTCCAGGTAATCTGTGCCGTCCGGCACGCGCATGTTTATCCAGCTGGTTACCGAATCCGATGAACCACCCCGCCAGATTTCTGAAAATCCAAGGATGGCATGATAAAAAGAATCCGCTGCGGCAACGGAGGAAACTGTAAGTCCGGCATGAAGAATTCTTGTCGACAAACCGGGCTGACCGGCCGGATGCGCCTGCGCATGATCGGGAACAGGATACTGAACAAATTGTACCGTGTGTCCATCGGGATCCTCCACCGCGAAAAAAAGCATACCGCCGGCATCTTTCGATAGCGTTGCCGGTACCTGTACCTGGTGTGCCTGGAGATATTTCCGCATGGCTGCTACATCGTCCGTTTGGAAAGCGAGGGCGGAAAGCCGCTCGTCCTGCCCGGGCAGAAGCCCGTCGCGAATACGGATAAACTGGCGCGGACTGATGGTAACCGTCAATTCGTGAGGGTCCCTGCCAGCCGTCAAATCGTAGCCAAGCAGACCGCTGTAAAAATTTCTGGACTGGGCCAGATCCGCTGCGCGGAGTGCTACACAGGCAATACCCAGTATCGCAGGCCGCGTGACTGATTGCTGCTGGGCATTCAGCGAGGGTATGCTTATCACTGCAATTAATAAACAAGCTGTAAGCCGGTGAGTCATCATTACCGAGGTTTAAAGGATGAGAACGGACGCAAAAATACCCGGTGGGGCACGCACCGGGTAAATGTACATCATCTGCTACAACGAAGATCAGAAGGCGGGGTCAGGAGGCGTATTGGTATTGCCGTCCCTTTCCCGGAACGGGTAAGGCATGAAATTTCTTTTCCGTTCCGACACCGGCCGGGTAAAGCGGCGCATGTCTTCCAGCTTCATGCCGCTAAGGTAAAGCTCTATGCAGCGGTTTTTATAAATCTGCAGCAACACGTCGGCCTGCGTTACCGGGGTTACAGGCGACAGGCCCGCACCGATACCAAGGGGGTCGGCGGCCGGCAGTTTAGTAACCACTTTGTTCAGTTCATTTACAGCACTCACCAGGTCTGGCGTGGCCTGCCGGGCATAACATTCGGCTTTGATCAGCGTGATCTCCCCGGGATAATAAATGGGTATCGGGGTAGCGGACGCTGCCCAGAAACCATTCAGCCGGAACCGCGGATTGATGGTGGCATTGATGGAGGTGTAAAACGGAATGCGCTTGTCGCCCGTTGTCGGCGCGAGTGCCGGCGGAAGGCCCAGGGTTGAGTCGACCGGCTGGTAAAGGTTATTGGTGGATGTGGCGGAAAAATAAACAGGGTTAGGAGTAGCGCCGTCAAAATTGAAGGTGGACTTCTTAGTGAGGTCAACTGCATTCGCCGCACTTAGCGCTACGGCATAGTTGCCGGCGAACAGGGCATAACGGGCTTTCAGGGCATTTAGTGTATTGACAAGGTCATTGCCGGTGAGGGGCGTGGTGCTCAATATACCAGGCGGCAGATCCGTCAGGAAGCCGGCGCTGACCCCATTGGCGTTGATGGCAGCCAGTGCCCGGTCAATAGCTGCTACTGCTTTAAGGTAGCCCTGGATATGATCAACGAAGGCTGTCGCAGCAGTACCGATGGTATCCGGTACCTTTTCCCAATCCATAGAAATACTGCCGACAGACAATGCTTTTATGATCGTGCTGTAAGCAACCAGGCCGCTTGCATACCCTTTGTCACCAAGCTGACCCGCGCCATTAATTACATTGTTGGCATCATAGATACATTTGGAGGCGGTAGTCCAGATGTTACCGAGCAGCGCGTTGGTGCCATCCACCGCACTACCGCCGGTGGTCAGTTGTAATTCGGATGTATTGCCGGCATTGAGCAGGAAAGTCTCGCCCGTTACAAGGCCATTGGCATCGGAAATACCCGGAGAAACGTTAAGCGAATAAGTACGTTGGATGCCTATAGCAGTACCCATAAGTCCTTTCGAACTGCTGAGCACCTGTGTTGAAGTTGCTGCATCGGGATTATTGAAATTTTTTTTGCAGCCGGCGAAACAAGCCGCAAGCAGGATAAGGCCTCCATTGAAATATGCTGATATAGACATTTTCATGTGATTAAATTTAAAAGTTAAAAGGATGCTTTCAGTCCAACACTGAATGTCTTCGGAATCGGTGTTGCGCCAAAGTCGATACCCCTGAGGATGGTACTTTGCCCGCCGGCATTCACTTCGGGGTCAAATCCTTTGTAATTGTCCCAGCTCACCAGGTTGCGGCCGCTGAAAGTGATATGCACGTCACTGACCGACTTTATCCGTCCGAAATCATAGCTGAGCGACAATTCTCTTAATTTAACGTAGGCACCGTTGTCAACCCGCCATTCCTCGATCGCATATACACCGGCAATATAACCACGGGGCAGCTGGCCAAGGTCTTCCTGCTCTGCCACTTTACCGTTGCCCACCCCCTGCCTCGTCCGCCAGTCGGCGTTCCAGACATTGACGCCCTGTACCGCGTCCAGTTGAATGCGCAGGCTGAACTTCTGGTAAGACAGTTCGTTCACCAGGCTGGCGGTATAATCGGGGTTAGGGTTCCCGACAATTTTACGCAGCGTGGAGCCCGTGGGAAGGCCGTTCACATCGCGCTGCGGGGTATAACTGAGGACACTGTTCTGTACACCTTTTTCAATCTGAGGAATGCCGGCGGTACTTTTTACCAGCACCCCATCTGGTGTCCGCGCGAAGAATGTTCCGTAGAAAACACCGATGGGCTGGCCCTGGATGATGGCAACCGGTGCGCCCGCATTCGTGCTAAGCAGGTTGAGCGCCTGGCCGATATCGATCGCTTTATTCCGGTTATGGTTATAAATCGCCGTTATATCCCACCGCAGTTTTTTACTGGCTACGGGTGTGCCGGTGAGCACCACTTCGAACCCTTTATTTTCCAGCGAACCGAAATTGTCCTGGAGGCTGGAGAAACCGGTGGTCGGAGCAATAAACCGGTTGATCAGCAAATCCTTTACTTTCTTGTTGTATACGTTCAGGGTGAATCCCAGCCGACCGGAGAAGAAGGACAGGTCGGTGCCGAATTCGAGCTCCTGCTGCCTTTCTGGCTGTACGTTTTCGTTGGCGAGCGTGGAACTAGACGTCAGCGAAGTGCGGCCGATGAAAGACGCGGCGGCATAGGTGTTGAACCGGGAATAGGCCCCTATGCCGGTAAGGTTACCACTTTCCCCGTAAGCCACCCGCACTTTCAGTAGATCCCACCACTGCGAAACGCCAAGATTTTTCCAGTAATCTGTACCGGAGACCACGTAACTGCCACTGGCCTTGGTATAAA
>JBBROE010000120.1:0-13465 GCA_038229695.1 Chitinophagales bacterium
CCTTTTGTTAATAACCCGGAATGCCGGTGCAGCGGGCATTTGCCTGCCTGAAACCGGGGGGCAGATAGTTCAAATAAATCGGAAGTCGTGATGCCCAAGGCCTCTGCTGCCGGTACAATGGGATATTTATTCCATACTGAATAATCCCCTGTTCAGCAACTGCAGGGTGGTTGTTTTATGCGCCGAGGGAATGAGGATGGATATGTTGTGCGGACTTCCCCCATAACTTACCATCCGTACCGGCACCGACCTTAACGCCGTAAACAATTTGGCCAGTAGCTCTTCGGTGGACGCCAGTTCATTGCCCACGATGGAGACGATCGTCTGGTTGGCATCAATTTCTGTTGTGCCAAACGGTTCAAGCTCTTTAAGAATCTCTTTGAGGTGAAGCGTGTTGTCGATCGTCAGCGATACCGCCACTTCAGACGTCGTGATCATGTCGATAGGTGTGCGGTACTTTTCGAATACCTCGAAAATCTTTCGCAGGAAACCATAAGCCAGCAGCATGCGGCTGCTTTTGATCTTGATGGCAATGATTCCGTCTTTTGCCGCAATGGCTTTCACCCCATCGCTGCCCGCTTTCAGGGTAATCAGCGTTCCTTTTGCTTCCGGCTGCATCGTATTGAGCAGCTTCACCGGAATTTTATATTGCTGGGCTGGCCAGATAGAAGCCGGGTGGAGGATTTTGGCACCGAAATAAGCCAGCTCTGCCGCTTCGTCGAAACTGAGTTGTTCTATTGCACGGGTTTGTTTCACCACCCGCGGGTCATTGTTGTGCATGCCGTCTATATCGGTCCATATTTCACAAACGCTGGCATTGATTGCTGCGGCAATAAGAGAAGCGCTGTAGTCGCTGCCACCCCGTTTCAGGTTATCGACCTCACCTCTTGCGTTCCGGCTGATATACCCCTGCGTGATAAATAATTTTTTGTCGCCGTGCAGTTTCAGCAACTGCGCCAGCTTTACTTTGATGCTGCCGATCTGCGGTTCGTCGTAGCTGTCGATGGTCATAAAATCGAGGGCCGGCAGCAGCTGGTGGTCGATGCGCTTTTCCGCCAGGTACACCGAAAATAGTTTTGTGCTCAGCAATTCCCCCTGCGCAAGAATGTCTTTATTCAGCGCATCATTAAAAGAAATTTTCAAGATGATATTCAGGAATTCGAAGTGTTCTGCTATGATTGCTTCCGCCCGTTGCAGGGCCGGCTGTTCTTTTAACAGACCGCCGATGAACTCATGGTAATGGGCTTCCAGTTTGTCGATCTGCTGCTTGGCGGCGTCTTTTTCACCCTTGCTCAGGCTTTCACCAATGCCAACCAGCGCGTTGGTAGTGCCGCTGAGTGCACTCAGCACCACAATCACCGGCTCTTCGCCGCGCGTTACCAGCTGTGCCACCTGGTGCATTCGTTCAGGCCTGCCAACCGAGGTGCCGCCAAACTTCATGATTTTCATGATTCCCCTCCCGCCATCCCGCGACCGCGGGATGTTTTTTTAGTGAAAAAATTATATGGGCAGCAAAGATAGGGGAAGCATCCGCTTTCCTGGTCTGCCTGGCGCATTCATAATATACAGGAATAGCCGTCACTCCGGAAGCGTAACTGAAAACCGCTCCCCCAGCGCAGCAAGATCTTCCCAGACAGCATTCATGAGCGGGATACCAGCCTTCCTTCGATGACTCTCTGCTTCGCGTTCGGGATCCCCGGGGATCAGCACTTTCTCCTGCCCGCTGACGGGTTCGGCGGAACGAAACCGCCGGATCCATTGATCCATATGGAGCTTAAATTCTGCCGGCTTGCGGAAGGCATCGATACGCATGGCACCAAAGAAATGACCGATCCCTTTCCCGGGCATATTCTCAGGCATCGGCACATAGGCCGGGAATGGCGGCACCCACGGCCCGTAATTGGCACCGCTGAGCACAGCCGAAAAAATATCGACTACCGCTCCAAGGGCATACCCTTTATGACTGCCATGCTCCCTGTCGCCCCCGAGCGGCAATAACGCGCCGCCACCTTTCAGCTCATGGGGGTTGGTAGAAGACTGTCCGTCCTTATCCTGGATCCAGCCGGCCGGTGCGGGTGAGTTTTTTCGTTGCAGTATTTCAAGTTTGCCGTTTGCAGCGGTCGTTGTGGCGAGGTCTGCCACAAAAGGCGGCTCCCCGCCGGCGGGAATGGCTACGCAGATCGGGTTGGTGCCCAGCATTCGTTCAATGGAAAATGTCGGGGCAACAAGCGCGCTGGCATTGGTCATGGCAATACCGATCATATCGTGCTCCAGTGCCATCATCGCGTAGTGACCGGCAATACCAAAGTGATTGGAATGGCAGACACTCACCCAGCCGGTGCCTACCTGCCGGGCCTTATCGATGGCAACCTGCATGGCATAGGGGGCTACAACAAGTCCGAGCCCGCTACCGCCATCCACCACCGCTGTCGATGGCGTTTCGTGAACGATGCTGATGTTGGGGCGGGCAATAATACGACCGGCCTCCCATAAGCGGATGTAACCGCTCAGCCGGGCAACGCCGTGAGAATCGATCCCCCGGAGATCGGCGGAGAGCAGCGCTTTTGCGGCAACGGCAGCCTGGTCTTCCGGGCAGCCCATCTTACTAAATATAGCCGAAGTGAATTGAAGCAGGGTCTCGTACGGAATCGATTTCTCCATACGCAAAAATGCTTTTTTATTTTGACCGGCCGGCAAAAATAACGAAGCCGGCAAACAGCAGTTGCTTACTTGCCGGGCGATTCCGTCAGGTGGACATTGGCCGGCAATACAAACAGGCTGTCGGCGAGCTTCAACGGGGTCACCGAGGTGGCCGTACTCTCCAGCCTGAACTCGCTTGTTTCCACAATGGTCTTCAGCGGCAACGCATGGGTTCTGTTTACGACGGCATACCAGTTTCCGTATTCGTGATTGATGAAAAGGGCACGGTTTACAGCAATACTGCTGTTGAAATAATATCGCTGCGTGCCGGAGGTGCAGGTCAGCAACAGTTCGTCACAAACATACCCCAGTACCGTCATGGCTTTCGGGGTTATTGCCGCCTGTAAAATGCTATCGTCCTTTTTAGCGCCGTCTGTCCAGGTTACGTCATTGGTACCCCCTGTTTTATTGTACAACCTGTTCTCGCTGTTTAGATACAATTGCCAGTGAACAAAGGAGCCGTTAGAAACCGACTTATAATCGCCGTCACGGATAAAATACTGTTGTTGCGTTCCCAGCATCGTTTCCATGAGCCTGCTGGTAACGTTGGCCATTTTGCTGCTGTACTGATTCAGGTAAACAATTTTCCCTTCAAAGCCCTGTCCATACAATGAAGGCAGGAAGGACGCTGTACATATAATTAATAACAGTTTCATACCGGGTTTTTGGCGCTGGTGCTGTTGTGCCTAAAAGCTTCCCTGTCGACGGGCAGGTGAACATTATTTGGCCATGACTTTCATGTTTTCCGAATCCCAGTAAATTATTTTTTTCTGAAAGTAGCTGTCGTTGCTTGCCAGGCAGGGCGCGGCTGCCCGGAAAGCAGTGACCGGTCCCTCTATCACCGGCGAACCATTGCGGATAGCCTCGAAAAAGTTAAGGAAATGATCGACGTGCTCGTCATAACCATCGGGGCGTTTATACTTTATGGGATCCTTTACGGGCACCTTCTGATCGGCAGCGGACCATTGTGCATTGTAGTTGGCCATGAGCGTATCCTGCATTGCCTGGGGGTAGGTGCCCAGTGCATCCCAGCCACCGATACCAGGTGCTTTCGGCATGAGGCTGTGGGTGATGGTCAGCCCGTCGCCCGTTTTTTCCATGACGCCCTCGCTGCCGATGAATTTTACAGAAGAGTGATCGCCGCCCCCAGAAATGAAGTTGACGCGAAGCATGACCTGGAAAGCCGGGTGCTCGGGGGTTTCGGGGTAATCCATGATGGCGGTTGTTACGTCGGGCACATCGCGTCCATCTTTCCAATAGGCGAGCTGGCCCGCCGAATATATACTTGACGGTCCTTTGGAGCCGGTCACGTAATGAATGCCGGTGACCAGGTGCACAAAAAGATCGCCGGGCATGCCGGTTCCAAAATCTTTGTAGTTGCGCCACCAGAAAAACTTTTTGTGGTCGTACGGCTGTTTGGGCATGCCGGCAATATACCGGTCCCAGTCGACCGTCTCCGGTGATCCGTCCGTTGGCAGGGTATATTCCCAGGCGCCAGTGGCACTCTGGCGATCGTAAGTCGCTTCGATGCAGTTGAGCTTGCCGATTTCTCCGGCGTTGTACAGGTTTTTTGCTTTCAGGTAATCGATGCCGCTGATGCCCTGGCTGCCGACCTGCATCACTTTGCCGGTCTTGGCCTGGGTATCTATAACGGCATGGCCTTCTGAAATTTTATGTACCATGGGTTTTTCGCAATAGACATGTTTGCCGCTTTTCATCGCCGCTTCGCTGATGCGCGCGTGCCAGTTATCGCTGGTCGCGATGATGACGGCATCGATATCCGGTTTTGCGAGCAGCTCACGGTAATCCCTGGTGGTAAACAGGCTGCTGCCGTATTGTTCCTTCATCCGGGTGAGCCTGCCGCTGTATAAATCGCAGGCTCCCGCAAGCTCTACTCCCGGTACTTTCAGTGCAGTGCGGATGTCGTTGTGCCCCATGATGCCGGTACCGATTACGGCTACACGGATTTTATCGGCAGCACTAACGGGTCTTTCGTACCGGAGCACCCGTTCCTCCATTTTTTCGGTAGCGGCAAGGGCAGATAGCGATCCGGTGCCTGCAAGCAGGGCGGTGCTGCCGAGTTGTTGTAAAAATTTTCTTCGGGAGGCAGACAGGTGTTTTGACATGGCAATTTTTATAAGCGGGTAAGAAAATCGTTTGCTGCTGAAGATAGGAAATTGTCGTTAAAAGACAGGGTTGTTACGAGTGACCAGGAGGAAGAATGTTGCCAGCAGGACTTACCGACACGCCGCTGAAAATTCCGGTAGCGGCGATCATACGCGCCACGGCTCGTCTCGGTAAGGGCAGGCTGTTATCCGCTGCCTGTATCATTTTTTCCGCTTCGCGGGATGAGGGAAGGTGGTAATGTGCCTGCAGCAGCGTGCACATCCGGGCAATATCGGCAGGATGAACCAGGGTTCCGGCAGGTTTTCGGGGCAGGCTGATGCCATAGGCCCGGGCAGCGGAGACCAGCAGGGGGTAGGAAGCCAGACTGTCGGGGTAGAAAAAAGTTTTATTGGCCCAGTCCTGCGGTTTTCCGGTTCCCCGCAGCAGGCCGGTGGCACCGCTTTCCTGGATGGCTCTCCAGTCACAATCCGAAGGCGGTACATCCGTAAAGGGCTGGAGGAAGGCTTTTTCGTCAAGAAGTGCTGATTGTACGGCGCGGACAGGCACCCGCCGGGGTGGAAGTTTTTTCTTTACGCTGAGGGCAGCCAGGAGGCCTGCGGCCTGGCCGGTGAGCAGTACTACCGGTTGCAGGCGCGTGGTGCCGTTGGCGAGATTGGATACAGAGATTCCTTTCTCGGCCACTATCAACCCATCCAGGGTCGCTGGGATCAATGCACCGAGGGGGATGCTGTAGGCCGGTATCGCCGGGAATTTTATGGCCGGAAGTGGTCCGGGGTATTCGGCATGGTGATGGTCGACCGGGTAGTCACCCACGGATATGCCGGCCCGGTAAAGCGTGTAGGCATAGGGATTGCTGATTTGATTGAGGGTGAGGCGGGCCATGCCTTTCAGCCGCCGTCCTTCCCGGTTATAGGGGATCAGGGCCATGCCGCTGTCCAGTTCGTCCGGGGCGAGCCCAAGCTGCTGCTGCCCAAGCACCGTTTGTATGAAATAGATAAATCCAAGTGTTTTTTGTCTCGCGCGCTGGTAACCGGTTTGCCGTTCTGCCGACGTGGCTTCGACTACATCCAGGTAACTGTCGTTGCCGTGGGCCGGCCAGTTGATCATGTATTTGTTGTTGGGAAGGCGGGCGTACCCGAGCATTTTCAGGGCATTTACTGCATACGCTTTTCCTGCCGGGCAGGGCGCATCGGTACAACTGCAGTAATAATTTTTTTCGCGATAGCCTAGCGGCCGGGCAATCGTTTTGTCGGCGCCGGGGCCAAAGTCTTTCAGCACGGCAGCCCAGGTGATGTCCTGTATAATAGGATTTTTCCCCGGGGCGGCTGGTTCGCCGCTGTATTGCGGGTCTTCCATGCCGAGATCGTAGCCTGCACCTGCCAGGGCCATCGCGTCTCCCAGCTCGGTGGCATCGATGCTCACTGCGGCATAGATGGTAAGGAGGTGGCCGTCGTCTTTTTTGAACACTGCACCGGTTACCGTGTTTTGTTTTTTAATGACGCGGATCAGTTCGCAACCATACAGTACCGTTAGTTTTTTCTCACGGGCTGCCCAGGCCCTGAAAATGCTGTCTCCCACATGCGGTTCGAAACAGGTTTCGCTGACCCAGCCGGTAGCCAGGTTCCTGGTGCCATAGTGCTGGTACAGCGCTTCGCGGAATTGTTGCCAGATCCCGCCGGTAAGGGCGTCATTGCCGTCGGTACAGCTGACACCCGCGGCGGTCAGCATGCCACCTGGCATGGGGCAGGAGGCAGCAATGATGGTCTGCACACCCGAGCGTGCCGCCTGTATACCGGCTGCCATGCCGCCTGTTCCACCGCCGATAACCAGTACCGCCGCCGATCGCTGTTGCGTTTGTGCGATACCGGTAGTTAATGCAGGGAGCAGCGCCAGCAGGAAGAAAATGCGGGGGAAAACCATCAGCAAAAGATTTGTGCGGCAAGTTAAAGTCCGGCGCCAGTGCAGAAAAATTTCCTTGGTATAATTTCCTTTTACCCGGAACAAAAAAAAGCCCTGCCGGGAAAGGCAGGGCTGGATGCCTGAAAAGAAAATTAAAACGGTAAGTCGTCCACCGGTTCGGAAACGGTATTGGCCGAATAATTATTATTCGTTCTGGCAGGTGCTGCTGCCGTGTTATTGTCGTAATTGCCGCCGCCGGTGTTTTCACTTTTGCTGCCCAGGAGCTGTACACTGGCAACCCGCAGGTGAAGCGAGGTACCCATAGTGCCATCCGTTTTGGTATAGGTCTTAACTTCGGGACTGCCTTCTACGTAGACCTGTGTACCCTTGCGGAGATACGGCGCGATGGCGGTTTTTTCTGTCCAGTAGGCGCATTCCACCCAGATGGTCTTGTCTTTCTGGTTCCCCTGGGCATCCCTGAATTTCTCGGTGTGGGCCACGTTGAAATTGATCACATTCTTGCCGTTCACCAGGTTGGTAACGCAATCTTTTCCGAGGTTGCCGATGGCCTGTAACTTAATCATACTTTTTGTTTTTAGCTGTGTACTTAATATGTTTTCAAAGCAGCAATTTACAGCATCCCGTATTCCGGGCCATGGTGTTTTCACCACATTCTGCAGTGTTGTGCATACTTTGTGATCAACCGGCTTATTCTTCCCCGGACCGGCCCCGGCCGGTATCGATGATCCGGCCAAAAAACAGGCTGTTGATCATCAGTTTTGTTCCCCCGAGCCAGAAGCCCCTGAAGTTAGGATTGTCGGCTATGGAGATAACACGACCCGTTCCCAGCCCGGTGACGAGCACCGCCGCTGAATTTTTAATCGCCGTATAGTTCTCCCGGCTGATATAGCCACTTTGCAGCGGAGCATCCCCATAGAGGGCCGGGTTGGCATAAGGATTTTTTATTTTCTCCGGAAAGGTCTTTCCCACCTTAAAAAGATCCAGGTAGGGACGACTGTAACCATAAAAAAGCGGATGCGTGGTATCGATGGCTGCACGGAAGATGCCGCCATAATTCTGCTGCGACCCCTCGCGATCGGATTTGGAGGAGTACGGAAGTTCCAGCGAACTGTCGATCGGCGACGGCACATTCCTGAATTTGATATTGGTCAGCCCGTTATCAGCAGCCCATTCCAGCGCGTCCTCCAGGCAAATCAATGTACCCCCGTTCTGCACCCAGGCTTTGAGCTTTTCTTTATTCAGCGCAGCGTAATTACCGCTGACCATTACGATGGTACTGTATTTACTGAGGTCTGCCCGGTTGAATACGGAAATCTCCACCTGGCTAACGGGCATATGGAACCGCTGATCGAGCAGGAACCAGATCTCGCCGGCATCCGTGGCGGATACACCGGTGCCAGCCAGCAGGCACACCACCGGTTTGGAAACATTGAGGAGGCTGGCGCTGCCCAGGTCGATGCCTGCGGCAGAAAGACCGGATGGCACGGCATAAATGGTAATGCCGGCGTTGGCAGCGGCGGTTTTAAGGAGGGTGTAAAGTTTGTCGGCCGGTAATTTCTGGAGGCCCACCGGGATCATGATTGATCCGTAACCGAATGCGCGGCTTCCTCCTTCCACAGCTGCAGTAAAGGGTTTGGAGGCCACTTTGGTGAGGATGCCGTTATCCTGCAGGTCATAGAGGAGTTTGGGGGCATAGAATTCTTTCCAGTCGAACACATAGGCGTAATTGGTCTGTCCGCCCACCAGGTTGCCGGCGGGGGTGCTGAGGCTGTCGACCCGGTCACCACGGAGGGCGGGGCTGTATTGTGCGGCCGGCAGCTGGGCATAGGGCAGCCCGAAGGCAAGGGGCATGGTCCAGGCCGTAATGTCATAAAAAAGGCTGTCCTTATACGTGAGTGTCTTGTCGAAAATTCCGCGCAGCAGCCGGTATTGCGGCTGGTCAGCGGGGACGAGCCAGGCGGCACCTTTTTCGAATTCCATGCCGTCGGCGTTTACCTTATTTTTTAGCGCGTAGACCTGTATGCGGTGGCGGAGCAGCATGCTCACAAAGAGATCGGTACGGGCTTTATCAGTGGCTTCGCCGAATACCCAGGCTTTGCCGGCTGCAGCCGATCCTTCCTGTCGGGTCATTTTAAAAAAATCGCGCTGGTAATCGAGCAGCTCTTTGCGCAGGCTCATCGCGGCTTCGAGGGTGGACAGGGTAGTGGTGAATTGGTTTTTGATGGTAAACGGAAATTTCAGGACGCCGTTGACCGTCAGCTGCGCATGCCCGCGGGAGGACGCCTGTTCGAAGAGAATACCGATGCAGCCCTGTACATCGGGGTAAGTAGAGCCTTTGCCGTAGTAGAAGTCGTCATAATTTTCTTTGGTGAAATACAGGGAGCCTATTTTATCCAGGAAGCGGGCGTGGAAAGCGGCAATTTTCCCGGTCATCTCCTGGTTTTTGGCCGGTGTCAGCGGGTTTACGCGGGCGGGTACGCCGGGCTGGAAGAAGAAGCTGGCCGTGCTGCCCTGTTCGTGGTGATCGGTGAGTATGTTGGGGCGCCAGTCCTGGAATTTTTCAAGGCGGTGCTGGCTTTCGGTAAGTACACCCGGGAGCCAGTCGCGGTTCAAATCAAACCAGTAGTGGTTAAACCGTCCGCCGGGCCAGACCTCGTTGAACTCAAGTGAATTGGGATCGGTTACGGGGGTAAGGCTTTTATGCTGGTTCACCCAGGTGGAAAAGCGCTGGAGTCCGTCGGGGTTGAAGGAGGGATCGAAGAGGATGACTACGTGGTCGAGGAGATCGTCAATTTTTTTACCCTGGGCCGAGGCGAGGTAGTAGGCGCTGAGCAGCGAAGCGTTGGCACCGCTGGACTCATTGCCGTGGATAGAATGGCCGATCCAGATGACCACCGGCATATCCTCCGTATTGAGCCCGGCTGAGGAAGCGGGGTCGCCCAGCTGCAGGTGCTGCCTGCGGATCTGTTCCAGGTTGTCGAGATTTTTTTTTGACGAGAAGACCAGCAGCAGCTGGGGCCGGGTTTCATAGGTGGTGCCCATTTCCTGGAGTTTTACCCGGTCGGGCGCTGCGGCGGCGATGGCGTGCATGTAATTTACGAGCCGGTCGTGGGTAACATGCCATTCGCCGACGTGGTGGCCGATTACCTGTTCGGGGGTGGGGATGGCGGGGTTGTAGGAAACATCGGCAGGCAGATAGTAGCTGAGGTCCTGCGACAGGCCGTTGACACTAAGCAGCAGAAACAACGGTAACCAGTTAATACACTTCATGCGTTAAGTTTTGAAAGGCCGGAAATTACGGTAAAATGGCATGCGGCGTTCGACAGGATGTCTTGGCCTGGCAATTCGTTTAGGTGATTTCCGTTATTTTTGTCGGATCAGTTAATGCAAGGCAATTATGACGAAACCAAAAGGGAAGTTGATCGCGATTGGCGGCGCGGAAGACAAGGGCACAGACCTGGAAACCGGGGATGTTTTCAGGAACAACCTGAATTTTTTTGAATTGGGCATCCTGCGGCGGATCATGGAAGAAGCCGGTGGCCCCGGGGCAAGGATTGAAGTGGTTACCACCGCGTCTACGATACCGCATGAAGTGGCCGATAATTACATGAATGCTTTTGGCAAAATTGGCTGCACTAATATCGGTGTGCTGAGTATCCGGAACCGGGAAGATGCTTTACAGACCTCTTACCAGGAAAGGATTTCGACCTGCGATTGCGTGATGTTCAGCGGCGGCAACCAGATGCGGCTGAGTGCCATTTTCGGGGGTACGCGTTTCCTGAAGATTCTGTACGAACGGTACGAACACGAAAACTTTATCATTGCGGGTACCAGTGCGGGGGCGATGGCGATGAGCAATACGATGATTTACGAGGGCAACGCCACCCGGGCGCACCTGAAGGGCGAAGTGAAGATAACGACGGGACTGGGATTCATTGATTCGGTGATTATCGACAGTCATTTCGAGAAACGGGGTCGGTTTGGGCGGTTGTCGCAGGCGGTGGCCAGCAATCCGTCGGCGATAGGAATTGGGCTGGGAGAGGATACCGGCATGCTGGTAACGGGCGGGAATAAGATGGAGGCCATTGGCAGCGGGCTGGTGATTATTATCGACGGGCACGATATCCGGCACTCGAATATTGCAGATATTCCGGAGGGCAACCCGATTAGCGTGGAGCACCTGATCGTCCATTTTTGTGAGAAGGGAAACGGGTACCTCATAGCGGAAAGAAAATTCCTGGAAGAAGCCAGCAAAGGGGCGCTCGTGAAGAAGCACGTAGACCTGGAATAAACGCCGGTCGCCGGTAAACTAAATGATTAATTTTACCTAAACTATTGTCACATGGCTGATCAGCCCGTTACGAACCAGCAAATCAACATCGAAATTTCCGAGGAAGTGTCTGAAGGGATTTATTCCAACCTGGTTATTATTACGCATTCACATGCGGAGTTTATCGTGGATTTTGCGAACGTGATGCCGGGTACGCCAAAAAGCAAGGTGAAAAGCCGGATCATTCTTACGCCACAGCATGCAAAGCGTTTCCTAAAGGCGCTGGACGACAACATACAGCGGTTTGAAGAGGCGCATGGAAAGATCAAGGAGCAGGAAATGGCTGAGTTTCCCCTCAATTTTGGTGCCCCTACCGCGCAGGCCTAAGCGCTTATCCGGCGTTGCGGGCTGGTTTGCCGTGCACGGGTGCGACGCAACGCTGCTGCCGGTTGTGCTGCCGCCGGGCTCCCCATACCATGTTACCTGATTACAGAAATTCGTGTTTACAGGAGTCCTTCGTCGGCGAAGCTGAAATGGCCTTCGTTGCTGACGATGATGTGATCGAGCACGCGGATGTCCAGGCAACCTGCAGCTTCCTTTATTTTTTGGGTCAGGGCCTCGTCGGCGCGGCTGGGCCGGAGGTTTCCAGAGGGGTGGTTGTGGCTGAGGATGAGGCCTACCGCTTCTTCCTGGAGCGCTGTTTTGAGGATGATGCGGGGGTCTGCCACGGTGCCGGTGATGCCTCCCTGGCTGATGATTTTGAAGTGGTTGATTTTGTTGGCCTGGTTAAGGAAAATGACGGCGAATACCTCGTGGGGAAAATCGGCCAGCTGGTTGCGGAGAAAGCCGGCGGTATCGGCGCTGTTGCGGACCGTATTTTTTTCCAGGAAGGGGGCGGATTGGCGCCTGCGGCCGAGTTCGAGGGCGGCGGCAATGGTAATGGCTTTCGCTTCGCCGATGCCTTTTATCGCCACCAGGTCCCTGACGCTGAGGCGGCCCAGTTCGTCGAGGCTGTCTTTACCCTTCAGCATCACTTCCCGGCCCAGTTCCACAGCACTTTTTTCGCGGTTGCCGGTATGCAGCAGGATGGCAATCAGCTCTGCGTTGCTGAGCGCCTGCGGGCTTTTACGGAGTAGTTTCTCCCGGGGCCGATCATCTTTCGCCCAGTCCTTTATTGAGTATTTCTGCGCTTGCATGCCGGAAGGTAGTGGAATAGCTTTATGTTAAGATTATTTTAACACCGGGGCAATAGGGGGATAACCTCATCCGTTATCCTGTTATCCGATCCTTTGAAAACCGTACAAAATCCAGCTTTATGAAAAAAACCTCTACATTCAACAACCTTGGCGGCCTCCAGTCCCTGTTCTTCTGCCTGGGTATTTATGCTGTTTCTCTTTTCTTCTCCATTTTTATCTGTTCGGCTGTGTTCAGTGCGTTCAACCCGCGGAACAGTGCAGTATCGCAGGCGGTGAGCCGTACCGGAGTTCCGGCTGAAAAGGCGATGTTTGCTTCCATTGGCAAGTAACGGGTGTGCAGCACCTGACTGGGGCGGGCACGGGATGACCGGAAAGCAGGGTTTTTAATTCTCTGTTGAAGGGCTATCTTCGCGCCACAACAGCTCCGCTTATGCACAGTACGGTTAAGATGTTTTCGGGTACTGGCTCGCAGTACCTGGCTGAAAAAATAGCCCGCCAGTATGGTGCCCCGCTGGGCAAATGCATTACCCAGAAGTTCAGTGACGGTGAGTTCCAGCCGGTGTTCCAGGAGAGTATCCGCGGAGACATGGTTTTCCTGATTCAAAGCACCTTTTCCCCTTCTGATAACATCCTGGAGCTGCTGCTGATGATCGACGCGGTGCGCCGGGCTTCTGCTTATAAGGTGGTGGCGGTTATTCCGTATTATGGTTATGCCCGGCAGGACAGGAAGGACAAGCCCCGGGTGGCCATTGGTTCCAAGCTGATTGCCAACATGATTGTGGCGGCGGGTGCCGACCGGGTGATTACCATGGACCTGCATGCGCCGCAGATCCAGGGTTACTTCGACATCCCGGTGGATCACCTTGACAGCTCGGCCATTTTTATCCCTTACATAGAGAATCTGAAGCTTGAAAACCTTACCTTTGCGGCCCCTGATGTGGGAAGTGCCAACCGTATCCGGGAAATTGCCAGTTTTTTCAATGCGGAAATGGTGATTTGTGACAAGCACCGCAAGCGGGCAAATGAAATTGCAAGCATGGTGGTGATTGGGGAGGTGGTAGGCAGGGATGTAGTGCTGATCGATGATATCTGTGATACGGGCGGAACGCTGGCAAAGGCCGCGGGACTGCTCAAGGAAAAGGGGGCGCGCAGTGTACGGGCGTTGTGTACTCACCCGGTGTTGAGCGGAAATGCGTATGCCAACATTGAGAACAGCGTGCTGGAAGAGCTGGTCGTGTGTGACACCATCCCG